>NZ_JBSHBJ010000046.1:8350-50998 GCF_053611945.1 Kribbella sp. NPDC054772
CCCGCCCCTAACCCCCACCCGCCGGGGGGGGGGGCCGGGAGGTTACTCTCGGCCCGGTGATGTCCGGCCAATACGCCGCCCCTGTCGTCGGCAGGCTCGACGACGGGTCCGACGACGTTCCCGATGACGGCTCCGACGACGGGCCTGTTGTGGTTGTCGGGAAGCTTGGTGACGAAGTCGGCGTACCTGTGGGTGACGGTGACTTCGACGGGTACGGGTTCACCGGCGGCGGCGGATAGATCTGGTACACGCGGACGCTGCCCAGCTGGAACCGCAGTTCGGTCAGCTTGTCCAGGTTCTTCGGCGCCGCGCCGACCCGCTCGTCGAGCAGCAACCACTGGACGTCGTACTTCGTCCGCAGCGTCTCGATCGTCTGTCGCGTGGGGTTGCTGAAGACCTCGTCGTTCAGCTTCAGCAGGTCCTGGTTCCAGTACGGTCCCTGGACGCCGGCCGGATAGCTGTCGTCCACGCGTGCTTGGTACGCCCATCCCTCGACCAGCACCCGCCGCTCGGCGTACCCCGCGATCCAGTACGACCCGGTCCCGCAGTGTGACGCGCGCGCCTGGTGACAGTGCACGTTGGTGGCGATCCGGTCGTCCGACCCCGAGTTGCGGCGGATGAACCGGGCCGCCTCGATCCCGCCCGGTGCGATCGACTCGTACTCCGTCAGTGGTGGATCGGCGAACGTCCGGATCGCGGCGACCGTCGGCGACACCGTCGTACCGATCAGCACCGCCACCGCGATCACGGCCCAGGTACGCCGGGATCCGCGCAGCACCAGCCCGAACACACCGATCCCGAGCGCCGCGATCACCAGCGCGACCACGAGTCCCTGCCCGAAACAGTTCGCCGACGTACACGTGTCGGGGGACCGGTAGCGGCCCCAGTAGATCGCCGCGGCCCCGATCGCGAGCGCGACGCCGGCGACCCAGAACAGCCGCCGCTCGAGTGACGCGAGACCCCAGGTCGCGAGCAGTACGCCGTACACGAACCCGGTCCGCACGAAGAACAGTTGCGTGTCCCCGTGATCCGCGAGCAGCGACGCACCGAGCACCGCCGCCACGAACCCGGCGACCAGGAAGACCACCGTCGGATCGCGCGCCACACGCCGCTTGATCAGCAATGCGCCGACCAGCGGCATCACCCAGCCGACCACGACCACCGCAGCGATCACCGGAACAGCGGAACCACCGCCCATCCGATCCGCCAGGCTCGTGAACGTCGCCCCCGGATCGAACCGCACGCTCGACGCCGCGCCCCGCAGTACGAAGAAGAACGTCAGCGCATAGGCCGCCGCGACCCCGATCCCCAGAACCAGGGCTCGTAGATTGAGCCGCCCCGCGCGGACCGTGAGGTAAATCCAGGCCACCGCGAGCCCGGTGGCGTAGACGGGCAAGGTGGTGGCCTTCGTCATCGCCAGCACGGCGATCAGCACACCGGCAGCGACGAAGAGCCGAAACAACTGACCTCGGGTCGTGCCGGGGCGACGCCGCAGGAGCAACGTCGTCACCGCGATCAACGGCAGCAACAGCACGGTCGAGAAGGCCTGCGGCGGATTGGTCAGCTCACCCAGCGAGAACGGCCCGTCGGCGAACACCCGATCCGACACCGCCCACGGCCAAGCCACCAGATCGCCACCGGCCACCACAAGCCCAGCAGCGATCGGCGCGGCCACCGCACGCCCGGTCAGCAGCATCCCGACCGCGGCAGCGCCCAGCACGGTCAGCAGGATCCACGCGAACGGCACCATCCGATGCGTCAGTACGTCGAGCGGCACCGTCGTGATCCAGTGCGCGGACGCGATGTGGTCGTACGCCGCCCAGTGGCTCGTCAGCCACCGACCATCGGCGTACGGAACGCGCGCCGGGAAGTGGTGCGCCACCTCGCCGGCGATCGCGAGATTGTGCGGTGCGTCCGAGCTCGGTCGCAGGGCCTCGGGCCCGTTCAGCGGGATGAGGTGCGCGCCGGCCCGGACGAACCAGGCGGCCGCGACCCCGACGGCGACCATCGCGCCGGCCATCGACCACCACGGCGTCGGCCGCTCCGGGAGCTTGCGCCGCGGCAACGCCCGCCACATCCCGAACGCCAGCGCAGGCATCAGCAACGCCGCGAACGGCATCTGGAACAGCATGCCGATCGGATAGAGCAACGCCTCGACCGCGAGCCCGAACGCGGTCCCCAGCACCACGTCCGCCGCGCGCCACCCGACCCCGCCGGTCAGCCGGCGCCAGAACATCGTGCCCGGTACGACGATGACGACCAGGAGGTAAGCGAGGTACACGGCCGGCATCCACGGCGGGTGCTCCTGCAATGCCACGAACCAGGCCAGCGGCAGCACCGGAAGACTGACCAGTGCCGCGGACCGCTTGCCCCGCCCTGCAATACGCCGCCGGCCCGCTCTGATCATCGGGAAAGTGTATGAGCCCTACTTGACCGGCTGACGGCCGGTGAGCCGTTTACCACCACGGGCTTCGCGTTTACACTGGGTAATCTCCCAAGCCCTTGCTGTGTGCGGGAGGTTCGATGGTTGTCGAGCACATCGCCGGCCTGCCGGTGGAGGAAGTCCTGCTGGCGGCACTGGCCGCCGCGGCCCCGGTGATCGCACTGGTCGGATGGGAGATCAGCGCTCGTTTCAAACGCCTGAAGGCCTGGCTCTTGCGGCGTGACAAATCTCCGGGGACCGAGGGCTCGCCGGACGGAGACGCTAGGCTTCGGGACTATGAGTTCGGTGGATCGGAGTCGGGTCAGGGCGTTGATGGGTGAGGTGATGACGGCCCAGGGCCGGGCATTGCCGGCCGACGACACAGCGGATCTCCGCGCGATCGGGTTCCGGTCGCTGGACTTCTCCGAGCTGGCCCTCCGGGTGGAGGACGAGCTCGGTGACGAGCTGAACTTCGATGCCCCCGGGCTGCGCCGGATCGCGACGGTCGGCGACGTACTCGACTTCATCGAGCACCTCCAGTCCGCGTGACGGCGCCGTGACGAGCCGCCGCCGTAGCACCGCCCTGATCGGTGACGACAACACCGTGGTCGTCGCCGGGAAGCGCCTGACCTGGCGGACGCTGCACAAGCTGCCGCAACTGCCATCACCCGCCGCCGTCCTGGTCGACAACGGCGCCGACGCGCTCGCTGCCCTGCGCCACCACGCGGTGCACGGCACCGAGCTGCTGGTCGCCACCGAGTCCCGTGTCGACGAGCGGATGCGGGAAGAACTGGGCGAGTCCGGTTTCGCGATCGTGCTGCCCGATGGGGCAGTCACGCCGGCCAAACTGAAGCGCGTCGAGGAGTCCGGCCGCGCCTGGCTGCTCACCTCCGGCTCCACCGGCCGCCCGAAGCGGATCGGCCACACACTGGAGACGCTGACCACCGTGACCGGCGACCAGCCGCCGCGCACCTGGCTGCTGCCGTACTCACCCGGGACCTACGCCTGGTGGCAGGTCGTCACGCTCTCGCTGACCCAGGCCGACCAGGGCCTGGTCGTGATCGAGCCCGGCGAGCTGGAGAACTGGCCGGCGATCGCCACCGAGCACGGAGTCACCGCGGCCTCGGGTACGCCGACCTTCTGGCGGCAGGCGATCTATCGGGACGCCGACGCGCTGAGCGCCGTACCGCTGGAGCAGATCACGCTCGGCGGCGAGCCTGTCGACCAGGCGATCCTCGACCAGCTCCGGGAGCTGTTCCCGAAGACCCGGATCTCCTGGATCTACGCGTCCTCCGAAGTTGGCGCCTCGATCGTGGTGCACGACGGCAAGGCCGGATTCCCGAAGACCTGGCTGGATCGTGAACCCACTCCGGACCGGCCGACCCTGAGCGTCGAGGGCGACGAGCTCGTCATCCGCTCGCCGCACCACGGCGCCGGCCTGGTCGGCGCGGTGCACACCGGCGACCGGGTCGAGTACGACGCCGACCGCGTGCTGATCACCGGGCGCCTGGACACCGACGAGATCAACGTCGGCGGATCCAAGGTCTCGGCGGGTGTGGTCCGCAACGTGCTGATGGGCCACCCCGGCGTCGCGTGGGCGCGGGTGTTCGCGCGCAAGGCGCCGCTGGTCGGCCGGATGGTCGCGGCCGAAGTCGTCCCGAACCTGGCGCTCGGTCCGATCACGGACGCCGACCTGGTGCAGTGGTGTTCGACCCGGTTGCCGGACTACGGCGTACCGCGGCGGATCCGATTCCTCGACCAGATCCCGCAGAAGGAAACCCTGAAGAGCGATGTCTGAGATCAGTGTTGTCCCACCGGCCTCGGTCGTGCTGGTGTCCGGCGGTTCCCGCGGCCTCGGCCTGGCCGTCGTCACCGACCTGCTGGCCGCCGGGGTCAAGGTCGCCGCGTTCGCCCGGACCGTCACGCCCGAGCTGAGCGCGCTCGGCGAGAAGTACCCGGACCACCTGCACTTCGGCTCCGTCGACGTCAACGACGCCGCGGCCGCGCAGGCGTTCGTGAAGGAGGTCGAGAGCACGCTCGGCCCGATCGACGGCCTGGTGAACAACGCCGCGATCGGTCAGGACTCGTTGCACGTCCACACCTCGGCCGAGCGGCTGGCCGAGATCATCCAGACCAATCTGACCTCGCCGCTGGTGCTCACCCGTTTCGTCCTGCGCCGGATGCTCGCCAAGGGCCTCAAGGGCCGGATCGTCAACATCACCTCGATCTGCGCGCAACGCGGGTACCCGGGGCTGGTCGCGTACTCCGCCACCAAGGGCGGCATGGACGCGGCCACCCGCTCACTCGCTCGTGAACTCGGTGGCCGCGTCCTCGCCAATGCCGTCGCTCCGGGCTTCTTCGCCTCGGAGATGTCCGCGGTGCTCGGGCAGACCCAGCTCGACCAGATCGTCCGCCGCACCCCGACCGGTCACCTGACCGAGCCCGACGACGTCCTCCCGCTCGTCCGGATGCTGCTGCTCGAGAACACCAACATCAACGGTCAGGTCCTCGTGGTGGACGGCGCAGCCTCGATCTAAGGCTTGATGTTCTGGTTCCGGTGGAAGACGTTGTCGGGGTCGTACTTGCGTTTGATCTCGACGAGCCGGTCGTACTTCGGGCCGTACGACGCCCGCAGCCGCGCCTCGTCGGTCTCGGCGATGCCGTTGATGTAGCTGCCGATGCTGATCGCGTACGGCTGCAACGCGTCCCAGAACCCGCGGGTCCAGGCCCGTTCCGCGTCAAGCCCCTCCGGTCCCGGCGTGGTCGCGATCGTGAACATCGCGTAGCGCGGCGTCCGCTGCCCGCCGAACGCGGTGGCGTCGTCCGGGGTCTCGAGGTACCCGTGGTCGAGCCGGTACATCATCGCCACCGACATCGGTGACGTCTTCTGCGGCATTTGCGTCGTGATCACGTCGATCACCGGATCGGACAGCGTCTCGAGGTACGTGCCCTTCTCGTAGTGGTACATCCCGTGCGCGTTCGCCTCGTCGAGCAGTTGCTGTACGGCGACGTACGGCATCGGGCTGGTGAACTCGAACACCGGCGGCCGCTTCCCGCGCAACCGGTCCATCGCCATCGCGTGCTGTTCGGCCGGGCCGAAACCGATCGCCACCAGCGCGTACCCGGGCTTGAAGTGCTGCTCCGCCGGGACGAACGGTGCCGGCGGCGCGTTCAGGCAGGCGATCACCACGTTGACCTCACGCGGCAGCGCCGGGATCACCTCGCGAGCTGTCCGCAGTACCTCGGCGCCCTCGTCCTGACTCCAGAACGCGATCCCGAAGTTCACGACCGGCCCGGCCTGGTGCAGCCGGAACTCGAACTCGGTGACCACGCCGAAGTTCCCGCCACCGCCGCGGACGGCCCAGAACAGGTCCGCGTTCTCGTCCGTGCTCGCGCGCACGATGCTGCCGTCCGCGGTGACGATCTGCACGGACTCCAGGTTGTCGATGCTGAGCCCGTACAACCGGGACAGCCACCCCATCCCGCCGCCGAGCGTGAGCCCGCCGACTCCGGTGTGACCGACCAGCCCCGCGGGTACGGCGAGACCGTGCTGCTGGGTCGCGGCGTCGAGATCCCGCAGCAGCGCTCCGCCGCCGACCCGCGCGCGGCGAGCCTTCGGGTCGACCGTGACCTGGTTCATCCGGCTCAGGTCGATCATCAGACCACCGTCCACCGACGCCAGTCCGGCCATGTTGTGCCCGCCGCCGCGGACGGCGATCTCCAGTCCCTCGGCCACCGCGTACCGAACGGCGGCCTGGACGTCCGCCGCCGACCGGACCTGGGCGATCAGGGCCGGCTCCCGGACGTGTTCGGCGTTCCACAGTCGCCGCGCCGCGTCGTACCCCTCGTCCTGTGGTGCGTACACGGCCCCGCTCAGCACCGTGCGCAGTTCCCCCACGCTCTGCGTCATTCCGATTCCTCCCCCATCTGAATCCACTAGCTGAATCTGCCAGCCTCCAGAGTCGCGGGCTTGTCCACAAGGGGAAGAATTCCCGTTTGAGTGGGAACTTCGGTGAGTGTCAGACTCGATGACGTGAGTGACGAGGAAATCCTGCGACTGTTACCGATTGCCGCCGCCGGTGTTGCCGAGCGCGACGATCGCGCCGACACGCACCTGGCCCGGCTGGGTGCGTACGACGAGATCGACCAGGCGCAGGTGGACCGATGCGTGCAGGCGTTCCTCACTGGCCTGTTGCGGACCGCGTGGGAGCGCGGCTGGGCGCCCGCGGACGTCGTACAGCACGGCCGTCGCACCCTCGACCCCGGCGCCGAACCGCTGCTGCTCGCCGCGATCTCGGCGGAGCACCTGGGCTACTCAGGCGGCGCCATCGACTCACGCTGGCTCGGCCAACTGACCGACGTCGGCGTCCCACAGCCCTTCACCACGCTGAGCCTGACCGCGTGGGCCGCCGGCGCGCGCGTCGGCCGCTACCTCACGCTGCACCACGCCCTCGCCCTGGCCGGCTTCCTCCAGACGTTGCCGGTCCTGGCCCGCCTCTACCCCCTGCCCGGTACGACGGTCCGCCGCGAGCAACCCCTCGTACCGGCGAACGGGAAGATGCTGGCCCGGATTCGCGGGCTGCTGGCGAAGGCGGAAGCGACCGAGTTCCCGGAGGAGGCGGAGGCGTTGTCGGGCAAGGCGCAGGAGCTGATGGCCAAGTTCTCGCTGGACAGTGCGCTGCTGGAGGCGGAGGTGGAGATCCCGGACGACTCCGCGGGGCGCCGGGTGTGGGTCGAGACGCCGTACGTCTCGGCCAAGGCGCAGCTGGTCGGTGCGGTCGCCGCTGCGAACCGGTGCCGCACGGTCGTGATCGAGGACCTGGCGGTCGTCACCATCGTCGGCGCCGAGCTGGACCTGCAGCACACCGAGATCCTCAGCACCTCCCTGCTGGTGCAGGCCAATCGGGCGATGCTTGCCGCTGGCAAACACTTCGGTCACCGGGGTGAGTCCCGGACCCGCTCGTTCCGGCAGTCGTTCCTGATGGCCTACGCGCAGCGGATCGGCGAGCGGTTGGAGCAGACCGCGGCCGCGGCCGAGGCCGCCGTACCGGCAGCTGACGCGGGCCGTCTGCTGCCGGTGCTGGCACGGAGAGAGGAGCACGTGGACGCGTTGTTCACCCAACTGTTCCCGAACACCACGACCCGGCGGACGCGGATCACCAACGGCGCCGGGTGGCACGCCGGCCTCACCGCCGCCGACCAGGCCCAGCTCGAGGCCCGGCGGCAGGTGCGCCGATGAGGACCGCGGAGACCACGATTCCCGGCGTACTGCGGATCGAGCTGGAGGTCCAGCCGAACCACGACGGCTGGTTCAAGGAGAACTTCCACCGCGCGAAACTGGCCGAGATCGGGCTCGACGTCGTCCAGCACAACGTCGCGTACTTCGAGTTCGCGGGCGTCGTCCGGGGGATCCACGCGGAGCCGTGGGACAAGTACCTGTCACCGTCGTCCGGCCGGGTGTTCGCCGCGATCGTCGACCTCCGCGACACCGCCACCTTCGGCACCGTGGAGACCTTCGAGCTCGGTACGTCGGACGCGCTCTACGTGCCCCGTGGCGTCGGGAACTCGTTCTGCACGCTGACGCCGCACACGACGTACAACTTCCTGGTGAACGAGTACTGGTCGCCGGAGCGGGTGAGTGTGGACCTGTTCGACCCGGAGCTGGCGATCGACTGGCCGGTCCAGCCGCTCTGGTACACCAAGAAGGACGCCGCTAACCCTTCGCTGGAGCAGCTGCGGCAGCAGCGGGCCTGAGCCCGCAGAGCACGATGTCGAGCAGGCGTTGGGCCTGCTCGGGCGGGGTGTCGGGCGAGTGGGTGATGCCGCCGACCAGCCGCAGCAGATCCATCAGATCCACCTCGGGCCGCACGTCGCCGGTTGCCTTCGCCTTGTCCAGCAGCAGGCTCCCGGCTGCCTGCACGTTCGTCTTGCAGGCCTGGAAGAACGGGGACTCCTGGCCGATGGCCAGCGTCAGCTCGTGGGACAGGCTCTTCTTGGACAGCCCGTACCCGACGAAGCTGCGCAGCCAGGCGGAGAGCGCGTCGAACGGCTCCAGCTCCCGGTCGAAGTCGTAGGCGCGGTCGACGACGGACTGGATCTCGTCGACGTAGACGGCCTCGAGCAGGGCGGTCCGGTTCGGGAAGCGGCGGTAGAGCGTGCCGATGCCGACGCCGGCCCGGCGGGCGATCTCCTCGAGCGAGGTGTCGGTGCCGTGCTCGGCGAACGTCTCCCGGGCCGCGGTCACCAGGCGGTCGTAGTTCCGCGCCGCGTCCGCGCGGGTCGGCCGTGAACACGGCAGTGGTTGCGGCGCCATCCAGCCTCCTCCCGAGGGTCCGACCACGATATCGCTTGCAAAGCGGAGGATGCCTCCGTATCGTATCCGGAGGAGCGCTCCGCTTTCACTCTCAACTGTAGCCCCCTTGGGGTAAGGAGCAATATGTCGGCAACATCCGCAGCGCCGGCCAGCGCCGGATCCGGCACGCCCGCGCGGCGGCCGGGGGTAGTCCTCGCGGTCATCCTGGTCACCCAGTTGATGGTCATCCTCGACGGCACCGTGGTGAACATCGCGATGCCGCACATCCAGCAGGCCCTGCACTTCAGCCCGTCCAGCCTGTCGTGGGTGCAGAACGCCTACGCGCTCGCGTTCGGTGGTCTGCTCCTGCTCGGCGCCCGTGCCGGTGACCTGCTCGGCCGTCGCCGGGTCTTCGTCACCGGGATCAGCGTCTTCACGCTCGCCTCCCTGCTCGGCGGTCTCGCGCCGAACGCGGAGCTCCTGCTCGCCGCCCGCGTCCTGCAAGGCATCGGTGGTGCCATCGCGGCTCCGGCGGCGCTGACTCTGCTGATGCTCACGTACCGCGAAGGCCCCGAGCGGATGAAGGCGCTCGGCTACTACAGCTTGGTGTCCTCCGGTGGCGGCAGCGTCGGCCTGGTCCTCGGCGGCATGCTCACCGACTGGGTGTCCTGGCGCTGGGGTCTGTTCATCAACGTGCCGATCGGTATCGCGCTGGTCTTCGCGGCCCGTCGCGTGCTGACCGAGACCGAGCGGGAGACCGGCCGGTTCGACGTGGCCGGCGCGCTCACCTCGACCCTTGGCATCACGTCACTGGTCTTCGGGTTCATTCGGGTCGCCGAGAAGGGCTGGTCGTCGCCCGAGGTGCTGACCGCGTTCGCGGTGGGCGTCGTACTGCTGGTGTCGTTCGTCCTGGTCGAGCGCCGGGTCAGCCACCCGATCGTTCCGCTGCGGCTGTTCCGGTCGCCGGTGCGCTCGGCGTCGTACCTGACGATGCTGCTGGTGGTCGGGACGATGTTCGGGATGTTCTTCTTCCTGACGCAGTACCTGCAGGGTGTGCTCGCGCTGAGCCCGCTCGCCGCCGGGCTGGCCTTCCTGCCGCTGACCGGTCTGCTGTTCACCGCGTCCCGCGTCGTACCGAAGCTGGTGGCGCGGATCGACGGCGCGAAGCTGATGCTGCTCGGCTCGACGCTGGTGACGCTCGGCACGGTCTGGTTGACCCGGCTCGGGGCGCACAGCACCTACCTGCACGACGTGGTCGGTCCGCTGCTGCTGTTCGGCGCGGGCGCCGGGATGATCTTCATCCCGCTCGTCGGCCGGGCGATCGCAGGCGTCGCGCCGGAGGACTCGGGTGCCGCGTCCGGCATGCTGAACGTGGTCCAGCAGGTCGGCGGCGCGCTCGGCCTCGGCATCCTGGTCACGATCTTCGGTACGGCGAGCCGCAACTCCACGTCGACGATCCCGCGCGAGGTGCTCGTCGACGGCGTGCACGCGGCGTTCATCGGGTCCCTGGTCTACGCAGGCCTGAGCCTGGCGATGATCATCCTCACCGTCCGCCCGTGGAACTGGTTCCGGACCGAACCGGAGCCTGAGCAGGTCGAGGCTCCGGTCGTCGTGGACTCACACGTCTGACGGGATCGCCAGCTGGTAGCTGATGAACTTGTTGTGAGTGGTGAAGCCGAGGTGCTCGTACAGGCCGAGTGCTCCGGTCGGGTTGTCGGCGTCGACGCCGAGCGAAGCCCGCTGGTAGCCGGCCTGTGCGGCCTCGGCCAGCACCTTGGCGATGGTCGCCCGGGCCAGACCACGCCCGCGGTACGCGCGCCGGGTGCCGACCTGACCGATGTACAGCTCGCGGACACCGGTGACCTCGGTGTCGGCCTCCCACTCGTAGCCGTTCACGTATGCCGCGACGGTGTCACCGTCCAGGGCGACGTACGACTGGGCGCCGCGGAAGGCCCGTGATCCGACGTTCCGGGACCGCCAGGCCTCCGGGGTCGGCGGTGACCAGCCCCAGTGGTCGGAGAAGGACTCGAAGTGTGCTTCCCGCAAGGCCTCTTCGTACGCCGGGTCGTACGAGCGGAGCTCGAATCCGTCAGCCACGGGCGCGGCCGGGACCGGCTCGTCGAGCGGCCGGCGCATGTCGAAGAAGTACCGCTCGTCCTCGAAGCCCAGACTCCGGAACAGGCTGTCCGCGCTGACGTTGTGGGTGCTCGCGCCGACGCCGACCTGGCCGGGCGTGTCCGGATGCTTCTCGGCGTGCAGCTCACCGGCGCGACGGATCAGCCAGTGCATCAGCGTGGTACCGAGGCCCTGCCGGCGCCACTCCGGGTCGATCGTGCCCTCGACGCGGACGCGGTCCACGTCCGCCACGGAGGTCGAGGCGTGCGCGATGCCGTAGCCGATCAACCGGCCGCCGGACCACAGGCCGATGCTGTTCCGGGCCAGATCGAGGTTCGGCCGCTCGAGCTGCTCGGCGAGGTCTTCGACCCCGAAGTTCTCGCCTTCGTTGTCGACCTTCTCCTTGGCGGCCAGCAGCGCCGCCCACGCCTTCACGTCGCCCTTGTCGATCGGGCGCGCCTCGATTCCCTCCGGCCAGTTCATGGCTCGAAGGTACGGTGTCCACGGGGGCGACGGCACACCAATTACGCGCTGAGTTGCTCCGCCAGCCAGCGCACCGCCATCGGGTACCGGTATTCGATCCCGCCGTGCGTTCCCTCGAACAACTCGAAATGGATCCGCCCGTCCGGCAGACCGGCCTCCCGCGCGGCCCGGTGGAACGCGGTCGCCCCGAGATCGAGGTAGTACTCGTCCTGCCGGCCCGCGTCGATCCACACCGCGCGCAGCGATCGCAACGCCTCGGCGTACTGCGGTTCCTTCGCCATCTCGACCGGGTCGCGGGACATCCAGCGGGCCCAGACCTCCGGGACGATCGCCCCGAGGTCGTCGAACGGCAGCAGGACGGTCCCGTCGGGTTCGGCGGAGTACGCCGACGCGTAGCCGTACATCTCCAGCAGGTGCAGGTCCTCGTTGGTGGTCCGGCCGGTGCGGGTCGCGAGCACCTCGAAGTACTTCTCGTAGCTCCCGTCGTACTTGTCGCGCAGCGTCCGGGCGCGCTCGGGGAACTCCGGGCGGTAGCAGACGTCGAAGAGCGCGTCACCGGCGTGCGTCGCGAGTGCGCCGAACACGTCCGGCCGCAGCAACGGCGTGACCATCGCCGTGTACCCACCACTCGATTTGCCGGTGACGGCGCGGTGGTCACGGTCCGGGATGGTCCGGTACGTCGCGTCCACCCACGGCACGATCTCGTCGCACAGGTACGACTGGTACTGCCCGGTCCCGGGGGAGTCCAGACACTGGCTCCCGCCGTACCTGGTCCAGGAGTCGACGAACACCACAATCGCCCGCGGCACGCCCTCGTCGGCGAACATCGCGTCCAGGAGCTCCGGGTACGGCTGCCGGAACGGTGTCCGGTTGAACCACATCCCGACGTGCCCGGTGTAGCCCATCGTCACGTAGATCGACGGGTAGCGGTCGTCCGAGTCGTCGTACCCGGGCGGCAGGTACACCAGCACCGGGCGCTCGTGCGGATCGCCGAGCGGGTTCCCCCACAACAACTCACTGGTGTACGTCGTCTGGTCCAGTCGTCCCGCGAGCTCGGCAGACCACGGCAGCATCCGTACCTCCAGAGAGTCACATTGCGTCGGGGGCCTCGATCCCCAACAGGCCGAGTCCATCCTGCAACACCTTGCGGGTTGCCGTGCAGAGGGCGACCCGGCTTGCTCTGGTCGCGCCTTCACTGCTCAGCACCGGGCACTGCTCGTAGAAGACGCTCAGGGCTGACGCGACGTCGTACAGGTAGGTGCACAGTCTGTGCGGCTGGAGCGTGTCTGCGACCTGCTGCACGGTGGCGGCGAAACCAGTGAGGAGGAGGGCCAGCCGCTGCTCGGCCGGCTCCTCGAGGACGGTCACCTGACCGCCTGTACTGCCGGCCTTGGACAGCAGCCTGGTGAGCCGGGCGTGTGCGTACTGCAGATACGGGCCGGTGTTGCCGGTCATCGCGACCATCCGGTCCAGGTCGAAGACGTAGTCGTTGCCCCGGTCGCTCGACAGGTCGGCGTACTTGACCGCGCCGATGCCGACCGCCTTCGCGGTCGCGTTCCGGTCCACACCCTCCCGGCCGTCCAGCAACGCATCGGCCCGCGCAACCGCGCTGTTCAGCAGGTCGACCAGCTTGACGGTGCCGCCTTCTCTTGTTTTGAAGGGCTTTCCGTTCGGACCGAGGACGGTGCCGAACGAAACGTGCTCAGCCGGAGTAGTGGCCGGTAGCCAGCCGGCGGTCCGCGCCAGCGTGAAGATCATGTCGAAGTGCAACGCCTGCCGATGGTCGACGACGTACACGATCCGGTCGGCGTGCAGCGTGCTCACCCGGTGCCGGACGGCGGCCAGATCCGTTGCGCTGTAGCCGAATCCGCCGTCGGACTTCCGCACGATCACCGGCAGTGGATCGCCGTCCCGGCCGAGGTAGCCGGGGAGGAACGCACACATCGCCCCGTCGGACTCGGTCAGCAGACCCTGCGTCTCCAGCTCGGCCACGACCCGCGGCAGGTCGTCGTTGTACGCGCTCTCGCCGACCACGTCCTGCCGGGTGAGTTTCGACCCGAGCAAGGCGTACACCTTCTCGAAGTCGTCCATCGACACGTCGACCATGTGCCGCCAGATCGTCCGCGTCTCCGGGTCACCCGACTGCAGCGCGACGACCCGCAGCCGGGCCTGGTCCGCAAAGGTGCCGTCGGCATCGAAATGCTTCCGGCTCCGCTCGTAGAGCTTCTGCAATCCCTCCAGATCAAGGGATTCCGCCGCGATACCCTCCGCGAGCAGCTGCTCGATCATCATGCCGTACTGCGTGCCCCAGTCGCCGACGTGGTTCTGCCGGATCACGTCGTACCCGACGTGGCTGAGGACGTTGCAGAGCGCGTCGCCGATCACGGTCGACCGGAGGTGGCCGACGTGCATCTGCTTCGCGACGTTCGGCTGCGAGTAGTCGACGACGACCCGCAGGCCGTTGCTGCCGAACGTCTCCGGCTCGTTCACCGCCGCGGCCAGCGTCGAGGGCAACAGCGTCAGATTGATGAACCCGGGCCCGGCGATCTCCGGTCTCTCGCACAGGTCGTCGATCTCCAGTGCCTCGACGAGACGGGCCGCGACCTCCCGCGGCGGCAGACCCACCGCGTTGCCGATCCGCAACGCGAGATTGCTCTGGAAGTGGCCGAACTCGGGTTTGGTCGCCGACCGCAGCTCAGGGTCGTACGGCGTACCGAAGGCGGCCTCGGCGGCAACGGAGAGCCGGGTGGACAGGACAGGCAGAACTGCGGACATGGCAGGGTCCTTCAGGAAGACGCGACTGGAACAGGTTGAGGTGTTCAGACAGTGCGTCGTCGTCGCAGGCTGAAGCGCACGCGAAGGGCGTGAGAAGGCTTCAGGCTGATCGACATGTCAGCCATTATGCACGAAGTACGCCGACGGTGCCGGCGACCGGTTCGCGAGCGGCACGATCGCCGGTACGTCGGTCTCGCCCAGGAGCACCCGTCGTACGACGCGCTCGGCCGCCTGCCCGTCGTCGAACTCGCAGAACTTCTCGCGGTACAGCTGCCGGTGCTTGGCCGCTTCCGGTGAGGCGAACGTGCCGGTCCGCAACGCGGCGAACAGCTCCTCGGCGGAGCGCGCCACCACGCCGGGCGGGAACTCGGCGACGTCGAAGTACGTGTCGACCGCGGTGTCCTCAACGTGCAGGGCGATCGGCCGGTCCAGGTTCGCGTAGTCGAACGTGAGGGACGAGTGGTCCGAGACCAGTACGTCGGCCGCCAGCATCAGGTCCTCGATCCGCGGCTGCCGGGCATCCGTGGCCTTGGAGAACACGCCGTCCGAGCGCACCAGGACGCGAGCGTGTTCGCAGGCCGCCTGCGCCAGCTGGTCGCGGTCGAGCCGTGCCGCATCCTTGGGCGCGTAGAGGATCACCAGGTGCGAGTCGTCGTACCCGAGTTCGGCCCGGATCGCGCGGACGTCGTCGAGGGTCGCGGTGAGCAGGCGGTCGTTGCGCGGGTACCCGTACTCGAGCTCCTCGAAGTACGCCGGGTAGGTGCGCTCCCAGATCTCCGAGGAGTACCGGTTCGAGGACAGGTTGAAGTCCCAGCGGTCGACCTCGCGCATCAGCTCGTCGAGGTCCGCGTCCTGCCCTGCCCGCAGATCGGTGCCCGTCCGCTTCAGCGGCGTCCCGTGCTGGGTCTGCAGGTGGATCTGGCCCGCCCGCTTCTCCAGGTCCTTCGGCCAGTTCATGTTGCTGACGAAGTACGTCGCCCGGCTGACCAGCTTCTCGTACGCCGGGGAGTCCGCGACGACGTACTCGACGCCCTCCGGGATCGCGTCCACGTGCTCGTTGTCGACCACCCAGACGCCGCGGAGGTGCGGCGCCAGCTCGGCCGCCTTCTCGAAGATCGCCCGCGGGTTGCAGGCGTACTGCTGGAACCGGTAGGCCGCGTAAGCGACCAAGTTCGGGTCCAGCTTGGTACGGCGCAACAGCTTGCCGACGGTCTTGCGCGGGCTCGAGGCCTGCAGCATCCGCGCACTCAGCTTGAGCGTCGAGTAGGTCGCGTAGTCGTCGTGGATCAGCAGCCACCGCTTGAAACCGCGGGCGGTCCGGTCGCTGGTGTAGCCGTCGGGCTTCCAGCGTTTCGCGAACGCATGCGCGGCGTGGAAGAAGTCGGCCCGGTCGTCGGTGTCGATCCGCTCCGGCTTCGCCAGTACGGCGATGATGTGGTCCAGCGACCGGTCGAAAGCGAACCGCCGCCAGCCGGTCAGCTCCGGGTCGGACTGGATGAACGCGTGCACCCGGTCGTACTGGTCGAAGATGTCCCACTGCGAGCGTCCGCTGGTGGCGTGGATGTTGCCGCCGGCCCGGTGCTGCCGGTAGTGCACGACGACCCGGTCAAGGGTGGCGATCCGCTCGGCGGTCAGCATCGTCGAGTAGGTCCACGGCGCGTCCTCGTAGAAGCCGGACGTGAACGCGAACCCGTGCCGGGTGAGGAACGCCCGCCGGTACGCCTTGTTCCACACCACCTCGAGGAAGGTCAGGAAGATCGGCCGCTCGGCCGCGCTGAACACGCCGGCGCCCTCGCGCGCGAACGCGTCGTGCCGCTGGCTGCCGACCACGCGGCCGTCCCAGAAGATCCGCTCGTAGTCGAACATCACGATGTCGGGCTGGCGCGCGTTGTCGATCCTGGTCGCGATGGCCTCCAGCGAGCCGGGCAGCCAGACGTCGTCCGCGTCCAGGAACAGCACGTACTCACCACGGCATTCCTTCAGCCCGGCGTTCCGGGTCGGCCCGAGCCCGATGTTCTCGTCCAGGTGCAGCGGCCGCACCCGCGGGTCGGCGGCGGCGTACTCGTCAAGGATCCGGCCGGAGCCGTCGTGGTCCGCGTCGTCCACCCCGATCACCTCGAAGTCGGTGAACGACTGGCCGAGCACCGAGTCCAGGCAGGGACGCAACCAGGCCCGCGAGCCATGGCAGGGGACCACGATGCTGAACCTGGGGACGGTGCCGAGCGCCATGCCACGTCATCCTAGGCTGCGGGCATGAGTGTTGACGTGTTCGAGCCGTTGGCCGGGCTGGAAGGGGTTGGGTCCGCGGCGCGGGCGGCCCGCGATGCGGTCGACGTACTGCTCCGGGATCGTGGGCTGCGACGGGTCGGGTCGGACATGACCGCCGAGGCGCTGCTGCGCGGTGCGCATGCCTCCGCCGCGCTGGCCGGCAGCACGGCGACCCCCGACGAGGTACGCCGTGGTGTCGCCGACGGACTCGCCTCCGGCGCGGTGCGACTGACCGGTGAGCTGATGACGCTCGCACCGCAGGTGGACAAGGCACCCGTCCAGGTCTGGACCAGACTGCACCAGCTCGCCGGTCTGGACCTGGGACCGGCGGCCGAACTCGGTCACCTGCGGACTGCCGCCGAGCCGATCCCCGACGACATCCCCGGCCTGCCGCCGGCGCCGCCCGCGGACGAGATGTGGGAGCGGTTGAGTGCGCTAGCCCAGAACCTCACGCGCCCGACCAAGGCACCCGGTCTGGTGGTCGCGGCGATCGTGCACGCCGAGCTGGCCGTACTGCGTCCGTTCCCGACCGCCAACGGTCTCGTCGCCCGGGCCGCCGAGCGCTGCCTCTTGGTTGCCCGGGGCATCGACCCGGTCGCGGTCACGGTCCCCGAGGCCGGTCACTATGTGTTGCAGGCGACCTATGCGTCCGGCCTGCGCGACTACGCAGCGCGAGGTTTGACGGGGGTCCGTGATTGGTTGCTGCGGTCCTGCGAGGTCGTGACAAAAGGTGCCGAGCTGTCGCCGCTGGTTTCGACCGACTGAAGGCCTCCGCCGCACCTGTCGCCACACATGCGAACGGCGCTCTCTGATGAGAACGCCGTCGCTGGCACGCCATCCTGGTTACCATGCGTGCACCGGTCTGCCGCCTCAGGTCGAACCTGGGTCGCGCTGCCCCTTTGGGATGGGCTGGTCGCCGCGTGGGTGCCTGGCTGCCGTGCGATCTCTACCGGATCCGAAGATCCTTTGTTGCCTTCCTTTGTACTCCTGAAACCCCTTTCTGGGAAGGGGATGCGGCGTCTTCATGGAGTTGAGAACAATGAAGCTATCTTCAGCTTTCAGCCCTCCAGGACCGGTGGTGGGAGGTCGGTTTCAGCTCCCTGGGACCGCTGGATTCAGCTTGCCCGGGAGCGTCGGCGGGAGGCCACGAGGACGACGCCGGCGAGCACTGCCGCGGCCACCCCGGCGGCCACCGCGGGCCGTCGTACGGCAGGGAAGACGGGCCGCTCGGCCGGCTCGGTGAACTCCAGTACCGGCCAGCCGCGCTCGACCGCGATCTTGCGCAAGGCCTTGTCCGGGTTGACCGCGAACGGGTGCCCGACCGCGGCCAGCAAGGGCTCGTCGGTGATCGAGTCCGAGTAACCGTACGAACTCGCCAGGTCGTAGCCCTCGGTCGCCGCCAGCGCTTTCATCGCGGTGACCTTGTGTGGACCGTAGGCGTAGTCCGCGATCTCGCCGGTGTACTTGCCGTCAGCAACGACCATCCGGGTGGCGATCACCTTGTCGGCGCCGAGCATCGCACCGATCGGCTCCACCACCTCGGCGCCGGACGACGACACGATCACCACGTCCCGGCCGGCCGCGTGGTGCTGCGCGATCAGCTCGACGGCCTCGGTGTGGATCATCGGCCGGACGATGTGGTCCAGCGTGTCCGCGACGATCGTCTTCACGGTCGCGACGTCCCAGCCGGTGCACATCGCCGAGATGTACTCACGCATCCGCTCCATCTGGTCGTGGTCGGCGCCGCCGAGCAGATAGACGAACTGCGCGTACGCGCTGCGCAGGACGGTCCGGCGGTTGATCAGCCCGCCGGTGTAGAACGGCCGCGAGAACGCGAGGGTGCTGGAGCGCGCCAGAATGGTCTTGTCCAGATCGAAGAATGCCGCCGGTCGGGCCGTTCCGGGGTGCGCCATGGGACCGAGCATAGGCAGCGGTGAGAAACGCCGGGGGACCCGGGCTTTTGCATGGGCCGGTATCCCGTTAGACTGGTGATCAGTGTGACAGTGACACTGGCTGGAAGCGCCCGATCGGGTGGGACCAGCGTTTGGGTGAAACGCTCGCAGTCGAAATCGAACTGAGATGTGTAGAGCCCGGTCTTGGGGGTATATAACCCCCGACAGTGGCAGACTGTCGCCTCCTGAACGGCCCCCGGCTCCTCCCCCCGAGCCCGTGGCCGAAGACGGCCCCCGGTCACCCCCCCGCCGGGGGCCGTCGCCTTTCCTCCTGCGGTTCGCGAAGGACCCGTAAAGATTCTCGCTTTTGTGTGCGTGGGAGCGTTCCCACTTTATGCAGGGTCTTGACAATGTAATCGCGCAGTCACAGGTTGTAAGGCATGAAACCGCCTGCATACCGCCCCCAGGCAGCGGTCGTCATCAGCCTGCTCGCCGTACTCATGGGCCTCCTGGCCCCCGGCGCCGCCTCCGCGGCGACCAATCTCGTCACGAATTCCGGCTTCGAGTCCGGCGCGCTCTCCGGCTGGTCGTGTCCGGCCGGCGGCGTCACGACCTCCACGCCACACTCCGGTTCGTACGCCCTCGAGGCGACACCGAGCGGGAGTGACATCGCCCGGTGCTCCCAATCGATTGCGGTCCAGCCCAATACGGCGTACACGCTGTCGGCCTGGGTGAAGGGATCGAACGTCTACCTCGGTGTGGACGGTGGCCCGAGTACGTGGACCACCAGTTCCAGCTGGAGTCAGTTGACCGTCCCGTTCATCACGGGCAGTTCAGCGACGTCGGTGACGATCTACGTCAACAGTTGGTACGCGCTCCCGGCGTACCAGGTCGATGACGTCGTGCTGGACGGTCCCGGTGGAACACAGGACACCACGCCGCCGTCGACACCCGCCGGTCTGGCGGTGAGCAGCCCGACTTCAAGTTCACTGAAGCTCAGTTGGTCGGCCGCGTCCGACGCCAGCGGTATCGACCACTACGACGTCGTCCGCGGTACCAGCGCCGCGCAGAGCGTCGGCAACGTGACCAGCTGGACCGCGACCGGTCTGAGCCCGCAAACCACGTATTCGTTCAAGGTCCGGGCCTGTGACCCGAGCGGCAACTGCTCGCCGTACGGCGCTGCGGTGTCGGGCACCACGTCGGACGGCGGGACCAACCCGCCGGTCAGCAACCTGCCGTCGCATGTGCTCACCGGGTACTGGCAGAACTTCAACAATGGCGCGACTGTGCAGAAGATTGCGGACGTACCGGCGGCGTACGACCTGATCGCGGTCGCCTTCGCGGACGCCGACGCGTCGAAGCCCGGCGCCATCACGTTCAATCTGGACAGCGCCGGTCTGGGTGGCTACACGGTCGCCCAGTTCAAGGCCGACATCGCGGCGAAGCACGCGGCCGGTAAGAAGGTCATCCTGTCCGTCGGCGGCCAGAACGGCACCATCTCGGTCGCGGACCCGACGGCCGCGTCGAACTTCGCCGGCAGCGCCCTGTCCGTACTGCGCGAGTACGGGTTCGACGGGATCGACATCGACCTCGAGAACGGCGTCAACGCGCAGTACATGGGTCAGGCGCTGAAGAGCCTGCAGAGTCAGTTCGGCAACGGGCTGGTCATCACCATGGCGCCGCAGACGATCGACATGCAGAGCACGTCGACGGAGTACTTCAAGCTGGCGCTGGCGATCAAGGACATCCTGACCATCGTCAACGTGCAGTACTACAACTCCGGCTCGATGAACGGCTGCAACGGTCAGGTCTACTCGCAGGGTTCGGTCGACTTCATCACCTCGCAGGCCTGCATCATGCTGCAGGGCGGTCTCCGTCCCGACCAGGTCGGCCTCGGCCTGCCGGCGTCCTCCCAGGCCGCCGGGAGCGGGTACGTCGCCCCGTCGGTGGTGAACAACGCACTGGACTGCCTGACCAAGGGCACCGGCTGCGGTAACTACAAGCCGAGCTCCCCGTGGCCGTCGCTGCGTGGGGCGATGACCTGGTCGACGAACTGGGACGCGACGAACGGCAACCAGTTCGCTTCCCAGGTCGGCGGCCACGTCCACGCGTTGCCCTGATCATGCACAACTATCGACCGGCTCCGGTGCTGGAGGCGCTCGGTGTCTGCTCGGAGGACGAGCAGCTCTACCGGGCGCTTCTGGCCCGCCCGGAATCCACTGCGACCGACCTGGCCTCCTTCGTGGCCTGGCCGGCGAACCGGGTCGGCCGGCACCTCAGGTCTCTACTGTCTCTCGGCCTGGCGTCCCGGACGCCAGGCCGACCGGCTCGCTACCTGCCGGCAGTGCCAGAGGCTGCGGTCGAGCTGCTCGCGCTGCGGAAGCAGAAGGCGATCGTGGAGGCACGGTTGGGTGCTGCCGTGTTGGCTGCGGAGTTCCGGCAGCCGGATGCCTTCACTGTCATCCGTGGCGCCGAGGCGATTGCGCAGCGGTTCTATCAGGCCCAGCAGTGCGCGCAGGACGAAGTACTCGTGCTGGACCGGATGTTGGTGGAGCCACGTCGGGCCCAGGGACTGCGGTACCGACGGATCTATGACATGGCGTCTCTGTCCGAGCCCGACGACCTGGCTGCTGCTCGGTCGACCGGGTGCTGCCGGATGCTGCGCGACGTACCGCTCAAGCTGGTTCTGGTCGATCGCCGGATCGCTCTGCTGCCAACAGCTCCTGATGTCGTCGTCGAGCTCGGCCCTTCCGGTCTTCTGGACGCCTTGGTGCGCCTCTTCGACCTGCTGTGGCAACAGGCCAGCCCGTTGACTCCGGCCGTGTCCGAGGGACCACTCACGTCCGACGACCAGCAACTGCTCTCACTGGCCGCAGCCGGTCTGACAGACCAAGCCATAGCGCGGCGCCTGGGCGTCGCTCAACGCACCGTAGAACGCCGCATGCAACGCATCCTGAAGGCGCTGGACGCCACTACCCGCTTCCAAGCCGGCCTGCGCGCCGGCCAGCAAGGCCTTCTGGTCTAGTCGGTCACATCAGCCACGGTGGCGCCGAGTGCCTTGGTGAGGGCCTCGGCGTCCACGGTGATCCCGACGCCGTGGTCCCCGCCGCCGATCGAGATCGTGCCGGTGATCCGCTCGTCGGCGATCACCGGCCAGTCGCGGGTGCTGCCGAGCGGCGTGATCGTCCCGCGCACGTACCCGGTGACGTCGAACGCCGTGTCCTTGTCGGGCATCGAGATCCGGTTCACCCCGAGCAGCGCCCGCAGCTTCGGCCACGCGATCTCCCGGTCGCCCGGCACCAGCACGAAGCGGTAGTCGTCGTCGGACAGCCGTACGACGATCGTCTTGATCAACCGCGCCGGCTCGATACCCCGCGCCGCTGCGGCTTCCTCCAGCGAGTTCACCCGGCCGTGCCTGGTCACCTCGTAGCTGAGACCCAGCTGATCGGCCGCATCGGTAGCTTTCGTCACCCGGCTAGTTTTGCACCTTGCTGGGAACGTTCTTGAGCAGTACGGCGAGGACGAGCGTCACGACGAACAACACCCCGGCCTCTCCCGCGACCCCGGTCCACGCCGCGCGGCTCCACGCCGTACCCGCTAGGCCTCCGAAGACCGAGGAGCCCAGGTAGAACGCGAACAGGTACATGCTCGATGCCTGTCCGGTCCCGACTCCACTCGCGTGCGCCCGAGCCGGCACCCAGCCACTGGCCACTCCGTGGACCGCGAAGAACCCCGCCGTCATCACAGCCAGCCCCAGCACGATGAACGGCAGCGGGGCGGCCAGTGTGATCGCTACACCAGCCAGCGTAATCAGACAGCCAACCGGAACCACAGCGCGCCGCCCGTACCGATCCGCCAGCGTCCCCGCGGTCGCGGACCCCACCGACCCCAGCAGATAGACGCAGAACACCAGTCCGGCCGCCCCAGCACTCAGCTCGTACGGCGAACCCGACAGTCGGAAGACCGCCCCGTTGTAGACCGCCACGAACGCGCCTACGGCCGTCGTAGCGATCCCGTAGAGCGCGAGCAGTGCGGGATCCCGTAGTACCTGGAAGAGGTCCTGGGGCCGCGCGGCCTTCGGATGGAAGTTCCGCGACGCCGGGAGCAGCAGCCAGACGACAGCCGCGCACAGTACGCCGACCACTGCGATCCCGCCGGTCGCGAAGCGCCATCCGCCGACGTCCGACAGTCCTCCTGCGATCAGACGGCCCGCCATGCCGCCAACCGCCGTACCCGCGATGTAGAGCCCGCTGGCGCGTGCGTGGCTGTCCTGATGCACCTCTTCCCGCAGGTACGCCATAGCGACCGCTGGCAGCCCAGCCATGGCGATGCCCTGCAGTCCGCGCAGCGCGAGCAATAGGTGCCAGGTCGGCGCGAAGGCACTGAGCAGTGCGAACAGAGAGGTCGCCGCGACCGACCAGCGCATCAGATTGGTCCGCCCGAGCACCTCGGACGCCGGGCCGGCGACCAGCAGCGCCAGACCGAGGCCGAACGTCGCGAAGGACACGCTGAACGCACTCTGGCTGGGGGAGACGTGGAAGGCGTCGACGAGCTGGGGCAGCAGCGGCTGCGTGCTGTAGAGAAGCGCGAACGTCGCCAGCCCGGCCGCGAACAGCGCGACAGACAGCTTGCGGTACTCCGGATCCCCGGGAAGGTACCCGGTGTGGCGAGCGACGGACTGATGCATGTCTTCGACGGTCGCACGCCTGGAGCGATACGTAAAATGTCGATCTCAGCAGAAATCGATACGATTTCAGTATGCATGTCGAGGATCTGCGGTGGTTCGCCGTACTGGCGGAGACCGAGCACCTGACCGAGGCCGCCGCGACGCTGGGGACCAGTCAGCCCAACCTGACCCGTTCGCTGCAGCGCGTCGAGCGGGCGTTCGGGGTGCCGCTGTTCGAGCGGGAGCGTCGCGGCGTACGGCTGAATCCCTACGGCCGCCTGGTGCTGGAGGCGGCCCGTGCGGCGACGACGGCAGTGGATACTGCGCAGCGCCGGATCGACGCGCTGCTCGACCCGGAGTCCGGCACGGTGCGGCTGGCGTTCCTGCACTCGGTCGCGACCAGCCTGATGCCCGACCTCCTGAAGGCGTTCCGGGCGGTGGCGCCGCACGTCGAGTTCGCGCTGCGGCAGGAGCCCGCGCACGACATCGTCCAGGATCTCGAGACCGGCGAAGCGGAGATCGCGATCATCGCGCCGCGGCCGGACCCCTCGCGCTTCGGTTGGCACCTGCTCGAGCGTCAGCGGCTGTGCCTGCACGTGCCGCCTGGCCACCCGCTGGCGACCCGGCACCGGGTGGAGCTGGAGGCGGCGCGGGACGAGGCCTTTGTCGGCCTGCAGCCCGGCTTCGGCTTCCGACGGGTGACGGACCAGCTGTGCGCGGCGGCCGGGTTCAGTCCACAGCTCGCTTTCGAGGCGACCGACCTCGCGACGATCGACAGCATGGTCGGCGCGGGCCTCGGCGTGGCGATCCTGCCGGCCGGCGCGGTGCGGGGGAACGACAGCGGGGCGGTTTCCGTGCCGCTGGCCGGCGTACAGGCTCGTCGGGAGATCGGGATGGCCTGGCGATTGGGTGCGCCGCTGACTCCGGCGGCGGAGCGGTTCCGGACATTTGTCCGATCTCGGCCGGTGACGTCCAGCTGACTGCTGAGACAGTGACTTCCGCAGCGTTCGTCCAATTTTCCCGGTGTCGACTTGCAGTGAGAGGGCTTTCCACCGCACTCTTTCCTGCGTGAGGAAGCGTCTGGGTTCGTTCCGGCCGAGTCGCCGGCTGCTGTTCGCAGCCGGGACGGCGGCGGCTGCGTCGACGGTTGCGGCCACGGCCGCCGAGGCGGCCCCGGGCTCCCCGCAGGCCGCCCTCGACGCCGCGGGCGCCCTGGGCAACTACGGGTCCGGTGTGCTCGGCGCCTGGGAGCGCCAGGCACGGGCGATCTCGAACGAGGCGCAGATCCGCCGCGCCCGGGAGAACGACGGCGTCTTCATGTTCGGCGACAGCATCGGCGTCCAGGACGGACCGGCGCTGGCCAGGCAGCTGACGAAGCTCGGGATCAGCATTGCCGTGCACAACTGGGCCGGTCGCCCGGTGACCCCCGCGGTCGACGCACTGGACACCTGGGCGCAGGACTACGGCCTGCCGCACCGGATCCTGATGTCGGTCGGCTCGAACGACATCTTCACGCCGCCGGCGGTCGCCGCCCAGGTCGACCGCACGATGCAGATCGTCGGCGACGAGCGGACGGTCTACTGGGTCAACGTGCAGGCGGCGCGGACGGCGCACGGTGTGGACGTCAAGGTCTCCGACCAGCGCAACAGCGCCTGGATCAACCTGCAGCTCTCCGATGCGCAGCGTCGCTACGACAACCTGCGGATCGTGCACTGGGCCGAGCACCTGGCCTCCAGCCCGAACCGGCTGGCCCGCTACCTCCGCGACGGCCTGCACCCGTCGGTCCCGCTCGGGCAGAACGCCCGCAACGGCCTGATCATCGACGCGATCAAGGCCGGCTGAGCGCAGCACCCGCCACACCCAGCCGACCTCGTCCCCTCAGAAGCCTGCGGTGATCCGCGTGAAGTCCCAGTCGCCCTGAGCGATACCGCTGCAGTTGGACACCACGCCGCCGCCGGCGCAGCCGCGGTCGCGGTTCACCGACCAGAACGCCAGCCGGGCGAGCCCGTTGGTCTTCGCCCAGTTGGTGATGTTCTGCCAGGTCGCAGTGGTGGTCATCTCCTGCTGGTCGGACAGACCGTTCATGCCGGAGACACCCTGGTGCGCGTACGCCTCCGCGGTGGTCCACCCGAAGGTGCTCTTCAGCTTGTTGTTCAGACCCGTCGACGCACCGACCGTGTCGTTGTAGATGTTCGAGCTGCCGAAGTCGAACGGCATCAACGTGAAGACGTCGATGTTCGCGCCGAGCTCCTTCGACCGGTCGATCAGCCGGTTGCCGTAGTACGTCGGCCCGGTGGTCGACGTACCGAAGGTGACGATCGTCTGGATGCCGGGGTTGTTCTGCTTGACGATCTTCAGCGCGTTCAGGATGCGGTCCTGCACGGCCTCGTTCTCGAACTCGTCGGAGTTCTCGATGTCGATGTCGATCGCCTTCAGGCTGTAGGCGTCGATCACCTTCTGGTACGCGCCGGCGAGAGCTTCCGGCGTACCGCAGTTCGGGCCGAGCTTGTTACCGCTCCAGCCGCCGAACGACGGGACGATGTCGCCACCGGCCGCGCGGATCGCGGCGATTGCCGTGGCGTCGGCACCACCCTGCAGCGGTCGGCTGCCGTCCCAGGCCGGGTTGCAGCCACCGGACGCCAGGACGAACGCCATCGTGAACCACTTGATCCCGGTCGCGTTCATCACGGTCGCGGGGTTCGGCGGGTCACCCCAGCCCATGTACAGGTACGGCGCGGCCTGCTTGCTGCCGGTGTTTCCACCACCGATACCGGTCTTGACGGAGACGCTGCTGCTCTTCGCGCCCTCACCCGCGCTGTTGGAGGCGCTGACCTGATAGCTGTACGACGTGTTCGCGGTGAGCCCCGAGTCGGTGTACGACGTACCGGTCGGGCTGCCCACCTTCGCTCCGTTGCGGTAGACGTTGTAGCTGGCTGCACCGGACGTGGCCGACCAGGTGAGGCTCACTGACGACGCGGACGCCGTACCGGAGAGACCTGTTGGTGCACCAGGGACGGTGCCGCCACCGCCGCCGGAGCAGGCGGCGCCGTTCAAACGGCAGGACGCGATTCCGGCGAAGTTGCCGGGGCTGCCGTTGAAGCCGAAGGAGACGGACGCTCCTGGCGCCAGCGGGCCGGCCCAGCTCGGCGGAGTGAACGTATGCGTCTGTCCGCTGCTGGTGTGGTTGGCGTCCCAGGTGCTCGTGACGTTGTAGCCGGACGGGAAGTCCAGGGAGACCGACCAGGTGCTGAGAGAGCTGGTGGTGCCGTTGGTGACCGTCACCTTGCCCTCGAAGCCGCTGCCCCAGTCGGACACTTTGGTGAAGGTGGCAGAGACTCCTGCCGCGCTGGCTGTCTGTGCAGTGAGGAGGGCGACGACCACCGCGGTGATGGCTGCTATCGCCAGGGAGATGCGTTTCATGATGCTCCGATCAGTGGGCGGTACTTGATCAGACCCGGCCCCAGAGTGCGGGGACGTTCGGCGGTTCCCAGCCGGTCAGGGACGTGTGGCCCTGGATGCACTTGTAGGTGACGCCGTTGTAGGTCACGAGCGCACCGGTCGCGTACGCCGTGTTCGGGGCCCACGGAGCCGCCGTACCCGGTGGAGTGGTCGGGGGAGTCGTGGGCGGTGTGGTGGGCGGAGTGGTCGGCGGCGTCGTGGGAGGCGTCGTCGGCGGAGTGGTAGTAGGTGGTCCGCTGCAGCCCGCGGTGTCTGCGTTGACCGCGTCGACCACGTTGTTGAACAGGGTGACGTTCGGGTCGAGCGCCTCGAGCGAATACATCATCGCGCCGGCCAGTCCGTTGCAGTGCTGGTAGTCGGCCTTGGCCTTGATCGACTGCGCGTTGTCACCGGACCAGAAGGTGCCGTTGCTGTAGAACCACGACGACTTCGTGACATCGTCGAAGTGCGTCGCCACCGGGCTGTCCACGAAACCGGTCAGCTCCTTGTAGAACGACACTCCGGGCACGTTGCCGCTCATCGCGTGACCGTCGGCCGGTCCGGTCGCAGTCTGGTACTTGCCGTTGTCCGTGGCCGCAACGCCCTTCCATCCCCTGTAGTAGAAGGGATATCCGATGCTCAGCTTGTTCGCCGGGAACCCACCGGGGATGCCGTACGCCGAGTCGCCCTTCGTCCACGCCTTCACCGCGGAGTCGATCGAGTACTTCCCCTGACCCGGTGGGATCGGGTTGCTCGGGTCGTTGGGCGCCGTGTACAGCGGGTCCTGGAAGTTCGTCGGCCCGGTGGCCTCCCAGCCGCCGTGCATGTCGTACGACATCACGTTGTTGTAGTCGAGGTACTGCCCGACCTTGTCGGTCTCGATCGTCGCGATCTTGTCCTGACCGGCGGGGGTCGCGGCGGTCAGGTAGTACTTCTTGCCGCTCTGTTTGCCATAGGCATCGAGTTGCGCGCGGAACTCGGCCAGTAGCAGCGTGAAGTTCTGCTTGTCGGCGGCGCTGTAGTGGTTGCCGACGTGGCCGTTCGGCGACCCGGGGTACTCCCAGTCGATGTCGACACCGTCGAAGATGCCGGCCGCCGAGCCGGGACCACCGAACCCGTCGATCACCGGGAGGTCGCCCTTCACGAACATGTTCACGCAAGAGCTCACGAAGGCCTTGCGCTTCGCGTCGGTGGAAGCGGCGTCGGAGAAGTACTTCGAGTAGGTCCAGCCGCCGATCGAGATCAGGATCTTCAGGTTCGGGGCCTTCGCCTTGAGCTTCTTCAGCTGGTTGAAGTTCCCCTGGATCGGCTGGTTCCAGACGTCACCCACCCCGTCGACGCTGATGTCGGCGCCGTACGACTTGCCGTAGTCGGCGAACGCGTCCCCTGCGCCGTCTCCGGCGCTCGGGTTGTTCTCGTCCTGCGACGCGGCCTTGTTCGCCATGAAGCAGGTGTGGTTGGTGGGGTCGATGTTCGCGAAGGCGTAGTTCAGGAAATCCAGCTTGCCGGCGACGCCGGTGGTGACCATGTTCTTCGGGTAGAAGGCGTTGGCGTAGATCCCCCATTGGGTGAAGTACGCCGTCTTGACGCCACCGCTGGTCGCCTGCGGCGCCGTGGTGGCCGCGGTGGCGTCCGGACTCGCGAGCGAGACGCCGGCGGCGGTGATCAGGGCTGTGGCGGCGACCGTGGCCGCGGCGGCGAGCGTGCGCAATCGACTCATCAGAGTTCCTCCGGAGCGATGGGGCGAAGCGGTCCGGTGAAATTTAGTTAAAGACGCTTCGAAAGGAACCGTAACCGTTCCCGGCGGGTTAGTCGCGGGCTCGTCGTGGCGGGTTCCCGCTGCTGACGGAAACCCGACAGCCCTTTGTCCACAGGTGATCCGGTCGCGTGCTCAGAACGGGCCGAACAACGGCATGTTCTAGGCATGGACACGAACTCACCAACCCCATCGGTGCTCATGGCAACTACTAACGAGGCGCTTCTCGACGACCTGCTCAGACTGGCCGCGGCTGCGTCGATCACACCGCTGGTCGAGCCCGACCTGCTCGGCCTCCGGCGCAGTTGGCACACCTGTTCCCTGGTCGTCGTCGGTCGCGACCTCGCCGAGCCGCTGGCTCGTCTCCAGCCCGCCCAACGACCTGGCGTCGTCGTGGTCGGCTCGGCGCTGGACGGGGACGATCTCTATCGCTGCGCGTTCGACGTCGGAGCGGATGTGGTCTGCCGACTGCCCGACGACGAGACCACGCTCGCCGGCAAGCTGGCCGACGCCTTGGACGGTTCGACGCGCACCGCCGTCACGCTGGCGTTTGTTGGCGGCTGCGGGGGAGCGGGGTCCACCACGCTCGCGGCTGCGGTGGCTGTCTTCGGCAACCGCCGTGGATTCCGCACGATGCTGATCGACGGCGACTCGCTCGGCGGCGGCATCGAGCTCGCTCTCGGCATCGAGCGCGACGCCGGCGACCGCTGGCCCAAACTCCTGAACGCCTCCGGCCGGATCGGCGCGTCGGCCTTGCGCTCGGCGCTCCCTTCGATCGACGGCCTGGCCGTCCTGTCCTGGGACCAGTCCGATGTCACCGTGCTGCCGCCAGACACCATGAGTTCGGTCATCGGCGCCGCCCAACGCAGCAACGATCTCGTCGTCCTCGACCTGCCCCGGCACGCCGATCCCACCGTCGAGGAAGGCTTCATCCGCTCCACCGCCACCCTCCTCGTCATCCCGTGCGACGTCCGCTCGGTTGCCGCCGCGAAACGCCTCTCCGGCCCACTCCGTTCCGTTGCCGGTGACCTGCGCGTCGTCCTCCGCGAATCCCGCCCCGGCCTCTCGGCCGCCGACGTCTCAACCCACCTCTCATTGCCCGTAGCAACAAAAATCGGCACCGACCGTACGCTTCCTCGCGCGATGGACCAGGGCCACTTCGTCCCGCATCCCAGAAGCCCGTTGACCCGCGCGGCCACCACCCTCCTGGACCTCTTCGATCTCACCGACTCGGCCGCCCCATCCGCTCTCGCAAGCTCGGTGTTCGCATGACCAGCACGGTCGTTCCCGCCGACCTGCTCGATCGCGTCCGCGGCACGTTGGCCCTCACAGGCGCGGCACCGACCCCGGTCCACGTGGCAGCAGCCCTCCGCGCCGACGGCACTATCTGCGGCGACGCCATGGTCCTGGCCGTCGTTACTGCCCTCCGCCGCGAAGCCCTCGGCGCCGGCCCTCTCGACAGCCTGCTCGCCGAGCCCGGCGTGACCGACATCCTGGTCAACGGCCCCGACGAGGTCTACATCGACCGCGGCCGCGGCCTCGAGTTCGTCGCCATCCGCACCGGCGACGAACCCGCCATCCGCCGCCTGGCCACCCGCCTCGCCGCCGCAGCCGGCCGCCGCCTCGACGACTCCACCCCGTACGTCGACGTACGCCTGGCCGACGGCACACGCTTCCACGCCGTGTTGGCCCCGATCGCCGCGCCAGGCACCTGCCTGTCGCTCCGCGTACCGTCACGCAAGGTCTTCACCCTCGACGACCTCGTCGCCGCCGGCGCCCTCCCGCAACCCGGCGCCGCAATCCTCCAAGACCTGCTCGACTCACGCGTAGCGTTCCTCATCAGCGGAGGCACGGGGACCGGCAAGACCACCCTGCTGAACTCCCTACTGTCCCTGGCGAACCCGTCCGAACGCCTGGTCCTGGTCGAAGACGCCAACGAACTCCGCCCCGACCATCCGCACGTGGTCCGCCTCGAGGCCCGCCCGCCGAACGTCGAAGGCACCGGCGAGATCTCCCTCCGCGACCTGGTCCGTCAAGCCCTCCGCATGCGCCCCGACCGCCTGGTCGTCGGCGAGGTCCGCGGCGCCGAGGTGGTCGACCTCCTCACCGCCTTGAACACCGGTCACGAGGGCGGCTGCGGCACCATCCACGCCAACTCAGCCGCCGACGTCCCAGCCCGCCTCGAAGCCCTGGGCGCCCTGGCCGGCCAATCCCCCCAAGCCATCCACAGCCAGGCAGCCTCCGCCCTCCACGCCGTGATCCACCTGACCCGAACCCCCACCGGCCACCGCCGAATAGCCGAAATCCACACCTTCACCAGATCCCCCACCGGCCCCCTCACCACCCACCCCGCCGTCACCTTCCACCCCAACAACACCCTCACCCTCCACCCACCCGCCCACCTCTTCACCCAACTACCGCCACCCGCCCCACCCTCCCCAGCCACCCGCACTGCGCTCACGCCGCAGACATCGGCGTCTGCCACCGATACACAGCCCGCTCCCGCACCGCTCACACCCGCGACCGGTGGCACATGAGCCCAGCCTTCCTCGCGGCTGTCCTCGCCCTCCTCACCTGCGCCCTCGCCCTCCCGCCCCCATCCCCAGGCCTCCACCGCCTGCAACCAACTGCCGCCCGCCGCCAGCTCACCCGCAACCAACGCACCAGCCCAGACCCAACCCACCCCGAACCGCCCCGCCGACGCCGGCGCACCCCACGAACCCGCATCTGGCTCCTGGCCGCACCAACTGCCATAGCCACCGCCGCACTGGGCCCCCAAGCCCTCGTCGCAACCCTCGCAACAACCACCGTCCTAGCCCTAATCGCAACCCAACGAGCCCACCACCGGCGCCAGAAATCCACCTCCGCCCGCCGAGCCCAAATCATCGAAGCCCTCGACGTCCTAGCCGCAGACCTCTCCGCCGGCCGCCCACCCATAGCGGCACTGGAAGGCGCCGCCTCAATCAGCCCAGACCTCCAAGTAGCCCACGCAGCAGCCAACCTCGGCGCCGACGTCCCCGCCGCCCTGACCCGAGCATCAACCGCACCCGGAGCGTCCAGCCTCCGCGCACTGGCCGCCGCCTGGCGAGTCACCGAACAATCCGGCGCCGCCTTCGCCACCCTCACCGAACGCCTCGCCGACTCCCTCCGAGCCGACGAAGCCATCCACCGCCAAACCGAATCCAGCCTCGCAGGCGCGCACTCCACCGCACGTCTCCTGGCAACCCTCCCCACCTTCGGCATAGCCCTCGGCTACTCCCTAGGCGCCGACCCACTCACCTTCCTCACCGCGACCCCACCCGGCTGGCTCTGCCTAACAGCCGGCCTGGCCCTGACCGCCGCAGGCCTCCACTGGACCACTCACCTCTCCAAGCCCTCAACCTGACCAGGCCTCCCGCATGCCCCAAGCCACAGCCGCCGCCATATCTGTTGCCCTAAGCACCTACCTGCTGATCCCGCCCCGCCCCAACCTCCGCCGCCTGACCCCACCCAAGCCCCGCAACCGTCCCAAAACCCCACGCCCAGCCCGCCTAGCCGCCACCGTCGCCGCCCTAGCCACCCTCCTCATCATCGGCCTCCCCTGGGGCGTCATCCCGGCCGCGATCGCGTACTACGCCATCCCCAAAGCCCTCGCCCGCCTAGAACCAGCCGCCACCAAACAACGCAACGCCCAACTAGCCCGCGACCTCCCCCTGGCCATCGACCTCCTCGCCGCATGCCTCCGAGCCGGCCGCCCACCCCAACACGCCCTAGCCCTGGTGGCCGAAGCCCTCCCCGGCCCACTCGCCGACGTCTTCACCAAGATCGCCCACCACCTCGCACTAGGCGCCGACCCCACCACCGCCTGGTCCCACCTCCGCGCCGAACCCGCCTGCGCCCCCATGGCCCGAGCAATCACCCGTTCCCTCCGCTCCGGCGCGCCCCTCTCCAAAACCCTCGAACACCTCTCCGACGAGACCCGCCGCACCCGTCACCACACCGCCGACCAACAAGCCCGATCCGCAGAATCCCGCGCCGCCCTCCCACTCGGCCTCTGCTTCCTCCCAGCCTTCGTCCTCCTCTCCATAGTCCCCACCATCGCCGACGCCCTCATCCCCAACCTCCTCCACCCCTAGCCCTCATCCACAGCCCAAAACTCCTTATAAAAAAGGCCTCCCAACAACGGCATCCTCCATTCAAGCCCCCACCACGCATCGCCCCAAACCCGCCGAGGAGCCCCTCATGCCCAACCCAACAACTTTCCCCCACACCCCGCCCAACCCCACCCAACACCCGCTCCCCACCGCCACCGAACCCCCCAACACCAACTCCGCCAACCCACCCACCACCCACCCGACCAAGCCGTCCACCACCCACCCCGCCGACCTGAAATGCGCTCCTCCTGCCAAACCCATCAACAGCCGCACCGCAGCCCCCGTAAACAGCCGCACTCCGGAGCCGATCGACAGCTGCACCGCGGAGCCCGTCGACGGCCGCACCGCTAACCTGGTCAACAGCCGCACTCCGGAGCCGATCGACAGCTGCACCGCGAAGCCCATCGACACCCGCACCACCCAACCGGCCGACAACTACACCGCGGAGCCGGCCGACGGCTGTGCCGTCGAGCCCGACGACACCCGCCGAGCCTCGTCGGATGACATCCGCCCCGCCGGCTCCAACAGCATCCGTCCTGACACGCTGTCCGGCAGGGACTCTGTCGAGCTGGCAACCATCCGCACTGCCGAGCCATTCAACATCCGTCTCGCCGAAGCGCTCAGCATGCCGCTCCCCAAACCCGGCAACCTCACCCTGGCTAGTTGCCGCAGCCCTCACTCGGTCCGACGACTCCGCGCCAGCGCCTTCAACCACCTTCGTGCACGAACAGAGCGAGGCGCCGCAACCGCGGAGTACGCCATCACCATCGTCGCCGCCTGCGGCCTCGGAGGTGTCCTCGTCGCACTCCTCAAATCCCCCGTGATGATGAACGCCCTCAAAGCCCTCATCAACTACGCCCTGAAGCTAGCCGGCGTAGAAGGCGTCCACCTCTAACCCCCAATCCGGCGACCGGTCGGCTACCCCTCCCCGGCCGGTCGCCACCCCAAGGAGCCCCGGATGCCTTCCCACCGCAACACCAACGCACGACGACTTCACGCGCACATACGCACCTATGCCAATCCGCGAGCCCCGGCCGGAGCCGGACGCCAGACCAATAGGTGGACCCGCGCCAAACAGGTCAGTCGTCCCGCCGGCTCGATCGACTCCACCCGGCCGAGTACGCCGGTCGGGCCGAGCGCGTCGATCGGATCGGGCGTTCCGGTCGGCACGAAGACGTCCGGTCGCCGCCCGGACAGGCTCGGATGGCTGGGGCAGGCCCGTGAGGTGGATGAGCGTGAGCGTGGTGCTGTTGTGGCGGAGTTGGCGATTGCTCTGCCGGTACTGGTTGCCCTTCTGATGCTTGGTATCTGGGCGATCGGCCTGGTCGTCCTCAACATCCAGTGCATCGACGCAGCCCGAGACGTCGCACGCGCAGTCGCGCGGGGTGAGCCACCCGATCAGGCCGAAGCTATCGGCCGCCGAGCCATCCCTACAGGCTCGGTCACCATCACCCGCGAGGCCTCAGACATCCAGGTGACCGTCACAGCCACCCCCGCCAACAAGCCGCCGCTCCTCACCTTCATCACCCCCACCCGCATCACGGCAACCGCAACCCTCCAGGCCGAACCGGAGACCTCATGACCCGATCCGAACGAGGCAGCGCCACGCTCCACACCCTCATCGCCGCCACACTCCTGCTCACCGCCTTCGCAGCCGCAACCCTCTGGTCCGCCATCTCCACAGCCCGCCACAAACTCGCCGCCGCAGCAGACCTAACCGCCCTCAGCGCCGCCCAGTCCCTAGCCACCCCGTCCACGACCACCACGCCGTCCCTGACCACCGACCCGTCCGCAACCACCGCGCCGTCCGCAACCACTGCCCCGTCGGCGACCACCGACCCGTCCGCAAGCACCGACCCGTCGCTGACAGCCGCGAGTTCACAAGCCGCAACCCCCGCGCTGGCTGCCGTTCCGCCACCAGCGTGGATCCCCGCGCCGACTCTCGCTCCTTCCGCAGCCGGGACTCCCGCGCTAGCCGTCGCCCTGACCTCAACCACCGCTCGGTCCGCAGCCACAGCCCAGCCACTAGCCACTACCTGGTCGTCAGGTGCCACTGCTTCCCCGAGAGCCCAGCCACCTCCTGCGACTCCCGCGCCGACTACGACGCCTTCTCCGGCTGCGCCCCGATCAGCTGGTGAGGCTGCTCCAGCGGTCGGTGAGGCGGGCAGTGTGTTCGTCGTACGTGCGCCGCTAGCCCCCAGCAATCGGCAACTATTGCCTGCTGTGTCAGTGGATGGGCCTTGCGTGACGGCGGCTCGTACAGCGGCGCTCAACGGGGTGCGGTTGAGTGCTTGCAGCCTCACTTCGGCGGTGGTGACGGTCGAGGTTTCGCTTGAACTCGATCTGCGGGTGGCCCACCCAGTGCTCACCGCGACCTCTCGGGCGGGACCTGCCTGATGGGGCAGCAAATCGGGGTGGGTGCGGGCGTGATCGCGATCTGGTCGCAATCTGGTAGAGATGACGCGTTGATGTGGACGATGTCCTCGCGGGCCCTTCAAAATCGGGACCCGAGTACTGCTCATTTTCCCGGACGTACTTCCCCGGCGCCCGGACGGTTACCTCGGAGGCTCGCTTGCCCGACCCGATTCGGCTGTTGCTGGTCGACGACCAGATCCTCAGCCGAGGTTTGCTCCGGAGCGGTCTGGAACGCGAGCGCGATCTGGAGATCGTTGCCGAGCTCAACCGAACCGACGACGTCGTGGGCGCGGCGAAGCGACACCGGGCGAACGTCGCGCTGCTCGACGCGGCGGGGCCGGCGCAGAACAGCATCACCGTCACGACCAAGCTGCGTACGTCGATGCCCGAGTGCCGCGTCGTGATGCTCACGACGTACGGGCGGCCGGTGCATCTTCGTCGTGGGCTCGATGCCGGGGCGAAGGGGTTTGCGTTGAAGGGCAGTCCGGCGCCGCAGTTGGCGGATGCGGTACGGCGAGTGCACCTCGGACTCCGGGTCGTCGATGCGAACCTCGAGGCGGAGACTCTCAGGTACTCCGAGACTCCGCTGAACGAAGACGAGACCGACACCCTCCGTGCGGCGCGCGACGGCGGTTCTGTCGCATTGATGGCGCGGAAGCTTCAGGTATCCGAGCGAGTCGTCCGCACTCGACTGTGGTCCGCCATCGGCAAGACGGGCGCCCGCACCCGCTCCGACGCGGTCCAGGTAGCCGAACAAAACGGCTGGCTCCTCGACTGATCCGTCGCTCGCGGCGCCCGACTGTGTGTACGACGTTTCGCTCTAGTTGATTGCTAGGCCCGTGCCGGACGCCGCTCGGCGAAAGGTGACAGGTCCGCAGTCGCGAGACGAGTCGCGCGAGGCCAGGCACACCCAGAGGCTCGACAGGCGGCGCCTATGCGGTAAGGCAGTCGGGCGGACGTCGGAGGTTTCCTAGGCGATCCGGCGCGACGAAGACGGTCGGGCGGATGTCGGCGGTTCGCTAGGCGGTCGGGGCGCGACGACCGCGGACGCGAGTATGTCGGAGGCTCGCTGGGCGGTCCGGATCGTGACGAAGGCAGTCGGGGTGTGTCTGAGGTCGACAGGGGCCCGGTCGGGGCGAAGGACGCGACGCGGGTGTCGGAGGTTTGTGCGGCGAGCTTGATGGGTTGGAAGGAGACTGGGGTTGTGGATGGTGGGCGGAAGGTTGTTGTTGATGCTGCGAACGTGGTGGGGTCGCGGCCGGACGGGTGGTGGCGGGACCGGGTTGGGGCTGCTCGGCGGCTGCTTGGGCGGCTAGCGGTTTTGCAGGAGCAGTTGGTGGAGACGGACCTGATCGTGGTGTTGGAGGGGGCTGCTTGTCGGGCGGTGTCTGGGGTGGATGCGCCGGATACCGGTCGGGTTCGTGTGGTGCTCGCGCCGGGGTCTGGTGATGACACCATCGTTCGCGTCACGGCGGAAGTTGCGCAAGATTCCGCGGTCACGGTTGTCACCGCGGATCGGGGGCTTCGGCAACGGATAGAAGCAACCGGTGCTGTCGCCACGGGGCCTCGGTGGCTTCTGGATCAGCTGGACGAGCTACCTCAACAACCGCACAGCTGACCGGCCGCAACGACCTCGTCCCGAACGGCCCACGCCCGGCCACTCAGCCTGCGTCGACTCCGTTAGGCGCAGGTGGAGAGGAAGTTGCCGGTGTGGGTTACGAGGAGGTGGGGGCCCGGGGCGGCGGGGATGTGGGCTTCTGAGGTGTTGATGGCGTGGCGGGTGCCGTCGGGGGAGATGACAAGGGTGTTGGGCGCGTCCAGTGCGATCAGTTCGTCGTCGACGCGCAGGAGGACGGGGGCGGTGTAGGACCAGGAGAGGGCGGTTCGGCCGGCGGCGAGGCCTTCGAGGGTGGCTGCAGGGAGTTCGTCGGGGCCTTCGGCGGAGGCGTCGACGGCGATCCAGGTGGTGGGCGCGCCCGGCGTGCCGACGGATGTCGGGTTGTGCCAGTCGCTGCCGCCGATCGGGGTGGTGCCTTCGAGGCCCCAGGCCTGCCACCAGGCGACAGGTCCGCCCCACGTGTGATCGAGCCAGGAGGAATGCCAGATCTCCGCGAGCGGTGGGTGCTCGGGGAGCGGGTGACGCCAGGAGCAGTCGCCGCCGAGCGGGTGGTTGATGGACAGCAGACCGCCGCGCTGAGCGACCTCCGAGACCCAGGTCGCGGCGGGTCGGCGGAAGTCGATGAAGCCGATGTCACCGAACGCGTTGGCGTGGCCGGTGTCTGTGGTGACTTCCTGGCCGGGGATGAGGCCGATGCCGAAGCGACGACCGACGGAAGGGAGTTCCGCGTGATGGGCGACCGTGTTGTGGTCGGTCACGGCCAGTACGTCGAGGCCGGATGACACACCGAGGGCCGCGAGGTTGGCGACCGGCGTGGACCCGTCGGAGTGCAACGAGTGAGCATGGAAGTCGCCCGCGATCCACTTGAGTCCGGACGACGCCGGCAGGGTACGGCGAGGAGGTCGCGAGGGTACGGCGATGGCCGCGGAAGCGTCGGCGTACTCGGTCAGGCCGGGGATGGTGTCGACGGGACCGGTGACTGCTTCGACGAGGAGTTCGACGCCTTCGACGGGTACTCGGTGGAGACCGAGGACGACCCACCACGTGCCCGGCTCGAGGTCGCCGGCGAGGTAACCGGGCGTCGCCGCGTCGGGGGTGATGGCGAAGGTCCGGCGCGCACCTCCTGACCAGCCGCGCCAGCCGGCCGCGCCCGCGCAGCCGATGTCGATGACCGCGCCCTCGACCGGCGGGACAGTCAGTGTGACCAGGAGGCCCGGGCAGTCGGCGGGGATGTCCACCGGAAGCGAGTGCCAGACCGTTTCGGCGCGGTCATCGAGTGTCCAGCGTCGTCGGTAGGAGGTGACAGCCATCAGATGAGATCCCAGTTCGCAAGGCTTCGGGCAACGGTCATGAGGCGACGGTGGCCGGTTGGCGGGCGAGGAGCTCGCCGGAGTCCCGGTCGTACAGCAGGACTCGGGACGCGGGGGCGGTGAGGACGACCGTGGTGCCTGGAGACGGTTCGGTTTCCTCGGGGACGGTCACGCCGACCAGGGTGTCGTCGCACTCGACGGTGACGAGCGACTGGGTTCCGAGGTTCTCGGCGACCACGACCGTGCCGCGGAGGGCGGGGCCGGTGACGTCGCCGGCGGCCAGGGTGAGGTACTCCGGCCGGATGCCGACCGTGACCTCGGCGTCGACCGGCACCGAGAAGGTTGTCGCAGGCAATGAACCGCCGGCGACCGCGACTGCTCCCTGCGCAGCGTCGGAATGGTCCGAGGCGGAGGACAGGACCTTTCCGGGCAGCAGGTTCATCGGCGTGGAGCCGATGAAGTTGGCGACGAAGGTGTTCGCCGGGCGGGCGAAGACCTCGCGCGGCGAGCCGAGCTGGCGGAGTTTGCCGGACTCCATGACGGCGATTCGGTCGGCGAGAGCCAGGGCTTCCGCCTGGTCGTGGGTGACGAAGACCGTGGTGATGCCGAGGTCGCGCTGGAGCTTCTTCAGAAAGGTCCGCGCCTCGAGGCGGAGTCGGGCGTCAAGGTTCGACAGCGGCTCGTCGAGGAGCAGCACCTTGCCCTCGGAGGCGATCGCACGGGCCAGCGCGACACGCTGCTGCTGACCCCCGGACAGCTGACCGGGCTTCCGCTCGAGGAGACCCTGCAGCGACAGTTCGCCGGCGGTGCGCTCGGCTGTCGCGGTACGGGTGGCCGCGGCAACTCGGCGTACCTTCAAGGGGTAGGTGATGTTCTCGGAGACGTTCATGTGGGGGAAGAGCGCGTAGTCCTGGAAGACCATCGCGACGCCGCGCTTGCCCGGCTCGGTGCGGGTGACGTCGGCGCTGTCGATGCGGACGGTGCCCTCGGTCGCGGACTCCAGGCCGGCGATCGTCCGCAGCAGTGTGGTCTTGCCGCAGCCCGACGGGCCGAGCAGGGCGAAGAACTCGCCGTCGGCCACGTGCAGGTCCAGCCCGTCGACGGCGCGGACGCCGTTCGGGTAGACGGTCGCGAGGCCCTCGATGTCGATGCCCGCCATCAGACCGTGATCCCTTCGTGCGAGATGCCCGCCATCAGCAACCAATCCTTGTGGACAGACATCAGCTCTTGATCCCTCCGTGGAAGCGGAACCCGTACCGCGAGTTCACCAACAGGTACAACACGACGACCGGGATCGAGAACAGCAGCGAGAACACCGGCAGCACCTGCAGGTTCACGCTGCCGCCCTCGTCGGTGAGGGTCTGCATCAGCACCGCACCGGGTTGCTTGTCGATCGACCGGATGAGCAGAAAGGGCACCAGGAAGTTGCCCCAGGAGTTCACGAACGCCCAGACCATGATGGTCGCCAGTCCGGGCCGCGCGACCGGGAGTACGACGTCCCGCAGGATCTGGCCCGTGGACGCGCCGAAGACCCGCGCCGACTCCTCGTACGACTTCGGCACCGCGTCGACGAAGTCCTTCAGGATGAAGATCGCCGCCGGCAACAGACCGCCGGTCATCACCAGCGCGACGCCGAACCGCGAGTCGATCAGCCCGAGCTGGAACATCATCACGAAGATCGGCACCATCGCCGCGGTCCCCGTCACCACCGACGACAACAACAGCAACCCGTACAGCAGCGCGTCCCGTCCCGGGATACGCACCCGCGACAACGCGTACGACGCCAGCGCGGCGAACGCGGTCACAGCCACCGCGGTCGTTACGCAGATGAGCAGCGAGTTGACCATTGAATGCATCGCATACGGGTGGTCCAAGGTCTTCCGGACGTTCTCCAAAGTCCAGTCCGGCCAGCGCACCCCGAGGCCGGGATTGCTGTCGAAGGGCGCCGACGCGATCCACAACATCGGTACGGCGAAGAACAGCGTGATCGCACAGATCAGCACGTAGAACCCGATGCGGCGCAACACAAAGGACGTCATGACCGCCTCCGAAGCAACCGCAGATAGACCAAGGAGACCAGCAGGTTCGCGATCAGCAGCAGGAACGAGATCGCCGACGAGTACCCGAGCTCACCGCCTTGCAGCGCCACGTTGTAGATGTAGACCGGCACGGTCTCGGACTCGTGGTTCGGCCCGCCCTTGGTGAGCAGGAACGGCGAGAAGTCGTTCGCCGTCCACAGCGAGATCAGCAGCGTGTTCGTCAGCACGTGGCCGCGGATGTGCGGGAACACCACGTCCCGCAGCGTCTGCCAGCCCGACGCGCCGACCATTCGCGCCGACTCGAGTTGCGACGGTGGCACGGCCTGCAGCGCCGACGAGTAGAGCATCATCGAGAACGCCGTACCGCGCCACGTGTTGAACACCACGAGACAGGCCATCGGGTAGTCGATCAGCCACGCGGTCCCGGGAGTCCCGAGCAAGCTGTTCAGCGTGCCGCCGTCCCGGTCGAAGAACGCGACCCACAAGTACGCGACCACGGTCGACGGCAGGATCCACGCGAGCAGCACGAACGCCTCGACGGTACGCCGGACCGCGGGACGGGCGCGCCGCATGATCCAGGCGAGCGTGAAGCCGAGGACGTTCTGGCCGATGATCGCCGAGCCGAGGACGAACAGCATCGTCAGCCACAACGCGTTGTGGAAGAGCGCGTCGTTGATCGCCTTGGTGTAGTTCGACAGTCCCACGATCGACGGCGACACGGCCTCGACGCCGGTCAGCCGGTAGTTGGTGACGCCGATGTAGATGGTCCAGAGCGCGGGGAAGATCAGGAACGCGCCGATCAGCAGCAGCGCGGGCGCGAGGAATCCGAGCGCCCGGCGGACCCCGAGTCCCGCGACGTCGCGCGCGGGTCCCCGGGGTTGCGCCGATCCACGTCCCGGCGCCGGTTCGGCGGGCACCGGAGGTGCGGAAGCGGAAGTCATCAGTTGCCGGCGACCTTGTCCTTGCCGCCGGCCGCGGTCTCGACGGCCTTCTGGTAGGCCCGGGCGGCCGCGTCCGTCGACTTGCCGCCGACGACGTCGGCCGTGGCCTGCTGCAGTGCGGCCGAGATCTTCGGGTACTCCGCCAGGCCGGGACGGAACTGCGTGATCGGGAGGACCTTCTGGGCGACGAAGCTCAACATCGGGTCACTCGCGAGGACCTCGCTGTTGACGTCGTTCCGCTGGGTGATCTTGGCCGCGCCGTCGAGGGACGCCTTGACCATCTCCGCCGAGTTCATGAACTGCATGAGCTCCCAGGCCTGCTGCGGGAACTTCGTGTTCGGGTTGATCACGGTCGCGCCGCCGCCGGACATCGAGACGAAGTCCTGACCCTTCACGCCGGCACCCGGCAGGGCGGCCGGGATCAGTGCATAGCCGACGGCGGTGTCCCGGTCGGCCATCTTCGCGACGCCCGCCTTCGGCTCGACGACGCTGCGCCAGAAGTAGTCGCCCTCCAGCAGGATGCCGATCTTGTTCGCGGCGAATTCGGCGAACGACTTGTCGCGGCCCTTGGCCTCGCGCTGCAGCACCGGGTCACCGAGACCGGCGCCGTAGATCTTGTGGTAGAAGTCCAGCACCTGGCGCAGCTTCGGGGTGTCGCCCAGCCACTTGCCGTCGGCGTTCACGGTGGCGCCGGTGCCGACCAGCAACGGCAGCACGCCCTGCATGCTGGTTGCCTCGCCCATCGCGGTGCCGGCGTTGATCTGGATCGGGGTGACCCCGGAGATCTTCTTCAGCGCCTGGCCCGCAGAGATGATGTCGTCCCAGGATTTCGGCTGCCAGTCGGCGGGCAGACCGGCCTGCTGGAACAGCTTCTTGTTGAAGTAGAGCACGCGGCCGTCGGTCCCGCCGGGAACGCCGTACCGCTGGCCGTTGTAGCTGCCCAGCGCCTGGACCGACTCCGGGATCTGCTTCCAGCCGTCCCAGTCGTTGACCTTGCCGGCGTCGCCGACGGTGTCGGTGAGCGGCTTGATGTAGCCGGCCTGGGCGAACTCGCCGACCCAGATGCCGTCGATCTGGAACAGGTCCGGTCCGGACTTGTTCGACAGGTCGAGGGACAGCTTCTGCTTGTAGACCTCGTCGTCGGAGCCGTCGCCCTGGAACTTGACGGTGACGTCGACGCCCTTGCCCTTCTGCTCGGCGACGAACTTCGGGATCAGTACGTCGGAGATGAAGGTCGCGCCGGCGCTGCTCTTGCCGCCCTTGACCGAGTTCGAGCCGATGGTCAGCTCGACCTGCTTGGCGTCGGCGTTCCGGTTCGCATCCTGGTCGCCGCTGCTGCCGGACCCGGACGACCCGAGGCATCCGGTGAGCAGGGCGAGGGCTGCGGCGCCGAGCACGCCGGCGGTGGTCAACCGCGAGAGAGATCGCATCAGGGCTCCTAGCAAAAGTGGTCCAGCGACAGTGCCGGTCAAACATTGGCATCCTCGGGCGACTATGTGAAGACTTTTTCCCAACCCTGAGTGAACGTTGTCAGGTGCTGTAGGCAACCAACAGCGGACTGTCAAGCCGGGATTCCACGGGATGCGTTGCGAAAGAGTTAAAGGATGCTCAAGGTTCTGTGGCAACAGGTAATTGAGTAGATACAGAGGGTGATCACGGGAGCTACTGTCTTGCCGTTCGGTTCAGTGGATCGGAGGTGACAGACATGAGACTGCTCCACGGAGTTGCTTGCCTTCTCGACGACCTGCTCGACTGCTGGTGTTGGTGGTGACCGCGGCCGCCTGGTGACGGCTGCGGACCTGACGGTCGCGAGGTGACGACACAGCCCGGCTCCCGCTGACGCGCAAGCAGCGGGGCATCCCGGGACTCATCCCCGAGCACTGCAACGACCGTCGTTCGATTCACCAGAAGACAACCGAATCAGAACGTGTCGATCCGAAGGAGAGAAAACGGGCCGGGGCCCCCGGGGGGGGGGCGGGGCGGCGGGGGGCCCGGGCCGGGGGGGGTATCTGGACCCGGGGGGCGGGGCGGGGGGGGTACGCCGTACTGCCTGGCAATCCCGCGGTGATCGGGCGTGGCGGGCGG
>NZ_JBSHBJ010000047.1:0-49873 GCF_053611945.1 Kribbella sp. NPDC054772
CCTCGCGGGGGGGGGGGCCCGGGCGCGGCGGCCCCCCCCGGGGCCCGCGTGTCTGCAACCGGCCCACCGCCCCCGGGGGGGGCCGGGCCCGGGGGCCCACGAGCACGTCCGGGCCGGCGACAAGGTGTGGGCGATCGGTGACGTCACGGGCGTCGGCGTGTTCACCCACAACGCGATGTACCAGGCCGACATCGCGGTCCGCGACATCCTGCAGGAGCCGGACGCGCCGACCGCGAGCTACCACGCGATGCCGCGAGTGACCTTCACGGACCCCGAGATCGGTGCGGTCGGTCTGACCGAGAAGCAGGCCCGGGACGCGGGGCTGAACGTGCGGACCGGGTTCACCGAGATCCCGGCGTCGACGCGTGGCTGGATCCACAAGGCCGGCAACGAGGGGTTCATCAAGGTCGTGATGGATGCCGACCGGGGTGTGCTGGTCGGCGCGACGAGCGCGGGTCCGACCGGTGGCGAGGTGCTCAGTGCGCTCGCGGTCGCGGTGCACGCCGCCGTACCGGTGAGCTCGCTGCGGCAGATGATCTTCGCGTACCCGACGTTCCACCGGGCGATCGGAGAGGCTCTCAAGCAGCTGTGACGGCGCAGTCGTGAGACCGCTTGTTGCGAATCAGTCGCAGGTGGATCAAGAATGTGCGAGTGCATGTTCCTGACGGTTTCTTCGACGCGCCCACGTCCGTCGCCACCGGCCTGATCGCGGCCGGGGCGGTCGGCTTCAGCCTGCAGCGGGCGAACCGCGAGATCCGCGAGACCGGGCCGGCGCTGGCCGGCCTGACCGCGGCGTTCGTGTTCGCGGTGCAGATGGTGAACTTCCCGGTCGGCGCCGGGACGAGCGGTCACCTGCTGGGCGGTGCGCTCGCCGCGGCGCTGGTCGGCCCGTGGACCGCCGTACTCGTGATGTCGACGGTGCTGCTGGTCCAGGGGCTGCTGTTCGCCGACGGCGGCCTGACCGCCCTCGGCACGAACATCACGCTGATGGGGCTGATCACGGTGCTCGTCGGGTACTTCCTGACGCGCGCCCTCCTGGCCGTGCTGCCTCGGCGGGTCAGCAGCGTCGTACCGGCGGCGACCGTCGGAGCACTGGTGTCGGTGCCGGTCGCGGCGCTGGCGTTCACGGGGCTGTACGCGATCGGCGGCGCGGTCGACATCCCGCTCGGGAAGCTCGCGACCGCGATGGTCGGCTGGCACGTCCTGGTCGGCATCGGTGAGGCCGTGATCACCGCCGCGGTGCTGAGCGCGGTCGTCGCGACGCGGCCCGACCTGGTGTACGCCGCTCGACACCTGCAGAAGGATCTTGTCCTGGTCGATGCCGACGGCAACACCTCGACCGTGTCCCCGGACAAGCCCATCGCGGCGCGGCCGGCCGGACGGTCGCTCGGCGTGGGGATCGCGGTCACGCTGCTCGTGGCCGGAGGCTTCAGTCTGTTCGCGAGTGCGCACCCGGACGGGCTGGAGTTCGTCGGCGCCAAGCTCGGGTTCGACGGCGCGGCGAAGGACTCCGCGGTCGCGAGCAGTCCGCTGGCCGACTACGGCGTCCACGGGATCGGCAACACCCAGGTCTCCGGAGCGCTCGCCGGCATCATCGGTGTCCTGGTGACGATCGCCCTCGGCCTCGCGATCGCGAAACTGGCCTCGCTGCGGGCCAACAAGGCCTCATGAGTGGCGACGGTCTGCTGGTCGCGGTGGACAGCCCGGTCCACCGCATCCCGGCGCAGGTGAAGCTGGTCGCGCTGTTCGTCTTCGTACTCGCGGTCGTCGCGACCCCGGCCGCCGTCTTCTGGGCCTTCGCGGCGTACGCCGTCATGCTCATCGCGGCCGTGATCGTCGCGAAGCTCCCGCCGACCGTGGTGTCGCGGCGGCTAGCGGTCGAGACGCCGTTCATCGTGTTCGCCCTGCTGCTGCCGTTCGTCGCGACCGGTCCGCAGATCTCCGTGCTCGGCCTGCACCTGTCCCAGTCGGGTGTTTTCGGCGCATGGAACGTGCTGGCCAAGGGGACGCTCGGCGTGATCGCGGCGATCCTGCTCTCGGCCACGACGGCGCCACGCGACCTACTGGCCGGGCTGGAGCGGTTGCGGCTGCCCGCGACGCTGGTGGCGATCCTGTCGTTCATGGTCCGCTATCTCAGCGTCGTGTCGGACGATCTGCACCGGATGCGGGTTGCTCGCGAGTCCCGTGGGTATACCGGAGGTCGGGCCGGACATCTGAAGGCAGTCGCGGGAGGAGTGGGCGCGTTGTTCGTGCGGAGCTTCGAGCGCGGCGAGCGCGTGCACCTCGCGATGCGGTCGCGTGGCTACACCGGCCGGATGCCGTTGCTGAGCGTGGCAGGCGCGTCTCGTGCGCAGTGGGTCGAGGGCCTTGCGATCTCGTTGGCCGCCGTTGCGGTCGCGGTCGCAGCCAGGGTGGTGGTGTTGTGAGCAGTCCGACGATTCAGGTCGAGCGGCTGGTCTTCGCCTATCCCGACGGGCGGCAGGCGTTGTTCGGCGTCGACTTCACCGTGGAGCGCGGCGAGCGGGTCGCCCTGCTCGGACCGAACGGGGCCGGCAAGACCACGCTGGTCCTGCATCTGAACGGCATCCTGGGTTCGGTGGCCGGCGGCACCGGGAGCGGGCGGATCCAGGTCGGTGGCACCGGTCTGCACCGCGACCACCTGACCGAGATCCGGCGCAAGGTCGGGCTGGTGTTCCAGGACCCGGACGACCAGCTGTTCATGCCGACCGTGCGCGACGACGTCGCCTTCGGTCCCGCGAACCTCGGCCTGCGTGGCTCGGAGCTCGACGAGCGCGTGCACGAAGCGCTGGTCCAGGTCGGGATGCAGGACCACGCCCACCTGGCCCCGCACCACCTCTCCTTCGGCCAGCGCCGCCGGGTCGCCGTCGCCACGGTGCTCGCGATGCGTCCCGAGGTACTGGTCCTCGACGAGCCGTCCAGCAACCTCGACCCGGCCGCGCGGCGGGAGCTCGCGGACATCCTCGCTGGGCTCGACGTGACGCTGCTGATGATCACGCACGACCTGCCGTACGCGCTGCAGTTGTGCGAGCGGAGCCTGCTGATGGACGACGGCCGGATCGTCGCCGACGGCAAGACCCGCGACCTGCTCGGCGACGGCGGCCTGATGGCAGCGCACCGCCTCGAACTGCCCTACGGATTCGACCCCCTGTCCGTCACCGGCCCGGAGCGCCCATGAAGATCACCCAGGTCACCGTCGAAGCCACGTCCGAACCGAAGGCCCATCCGGTCCGCGACGCGATCCAGCTGCTCGACCGCAACGGCGTGACCAGGGTGCGGATCGACACCGACGAAGGCGTGAGCGGCGAGAGTACGACGTACTTCGGTCGCGTCGAGAGCTCGCCGGCGATCCTGGCCAAGATCGTGTCCGAGCAGCTCGCACCGGAGATCATCGGCGCGGACCCGACGATCATTCGGGGGATCCGGCAACGGCTGCAGACCCTCACCGACTACCAGGGGACCGCCGGACTGTCGTCGTACGGGATCTCGGCGATCGATCAGGCGTTGTGGGACCTCCTCGGGAAGTCGCTCGGGGTGCCGGTGTGGCGGTTGCTCGGCGCGCAGCGGACCGTGATCCCGACGTACGCGATGGTTGGTTGGCTCGAGCTGGACGTCGCGGGGCTGGAGAGCGTGTCCGCGAAGGCGATGGAGCAGGGCTTCCGTGGCGTGAAGATGAAGGTCGGCGGCGGCCCGCTGACCGAGGACGTGCGGCGGATCAAGGCGGTCCGCAACATCATCGGCCCGGACGCGCCGCTGATGGTCGACGCCAACCAGGCCTTCGGGTACGCCGAGGCGCTGCGGCGCGGGCGTGTGTACGAGTCGATGGACTGCACCTGGTTCGAGGAGCCGCTGCCGGCCGGGGACACCGAGGGGCATGTGCGGCTGGCGGAGAAGCTGGATCTCCCGATCGCGACGGGGGAGAACCGGTACGGGCAGGCGGCGTTCCGGGATCTGATCGAGCGCGGCGGCGTCGGCGTCGTACAGCCGGATCTGCGGCGGGCCGGTGGGCTGACGGACTGCCTGGAAATCGGGTTGATGGCGGCCGGGTTCGGGGTGCCGTACGCGTCGCACGGCGGTGGGGCGCACATCCACGTGCTGGCGGCGCTGCCGAACACCATCTACGTGGAGAGCGGGCTGTTGCCGGCCGACGGCAGGGTCCAGCTCGTCGATGGTTGCTATCCGCTCCCAACCGGGCCTGGCTTGTCGTCCTGGGATGGCTAGTTGGTGACCGTCACCGGGAATCCACGGTGAATTTATTACCAGGCCCTTGTGTGTTACCGGCGAGTCGGGTGAAGGTGACATGGAGTACTTCAGTCGCCACTCCTCGCACAGGTAAAGGCGGTCCCGCCCATGAAGTCCATCGCCAGCTTGTTCACTGCCGCGGCCCTCGGCGCCGCGATGCTGCTCAGCCCCGGGGTCGCGCACGCTGCGGCCCCGAACTACGTCTCGCTCGGTGACTCCTACGCCTCCGGCGTCGGCACCCGCACCTACATCGAGAGCAGCGGGTCCTGTCAGCGCTCCACCAAGGCCTATTCCTACGTCGACGCCGCCCGGATCGGCGCCAATCTCACGTTCGTCGCCTGCTCCGGCGCCAAGGTCGCGGACGTGACCTCGAAACAGTTGCCGTCGGTGACCAGTTCGGCCGACATCGTGTCCGTCCAGGTCGGAGGCAACGACGCCGGCTTCTCGTCGGTCATCACCGAATGCGCCAAGCCCTCCTGGCTCGGCAACTGCACCAGCGCCGTCGCGGGTGCCCAGTCGATCATCAACAACACCTTGCCCGGCCGGCTGAACACGCTGTACGGGTCGATCAAGAGCCGGGCGTCCTCGGCGAAGGTCGTGGTCGTCGGGTACCCGCGGCTGTTCAACGGCACCGACTGCAACGCCGGGACGTTCTTCAGCCCCGACGAGATGACCAAGCTGAACGCGACCGCCGACCTGCTGAACACGAAGATCTCCGCCGCCGCGAACGCGGCCGGGTTCGCGTTCGTGAACCCGACGTCGAAGTTCATCGGCCACTCGGTCTGCGGCAGCCCCGAGTGGATCAACGGCCTCTCGAACCCGGTCAGCGAGTCCTACCACCCGAACGTCACCGGCCAGGCCGCGTTCGCCGACCTCGTCCAGCCGGCCCTCTGAGGCAGCACCCGGCTATTTCGAGATGCGGAAACGGTCGGTTCGTGGTGTCATGCTGAAGTGGCGCGGAGGTCTGTCGACTGGTTGCTGCGGGCCAGGATGCAGGCCAACAGCCTCGCGCGTCCGGTGAACGAGGCCGGCCCCGGAGGGGTGGCCGACGTCGTGCGCCGGACGGGGGGACTCCAGGCGCAGACCTGGCGAGGCGCGGCGTACGGCGTCCGGGCGCGATCCACGGCGACAACCCTTCCCGATGTCACTGTCGCCCAGGAGATCGACCGCTCGGTGGTGCGTGGGTGGTTCATGCGCGGGACGATCCAGCTGGTCGCGACCGAGCAGGCCGGTTCGCTGCTCGGCCTTCTCGGTCCGAAGCTGATCAAGGACACGACCCGCCGGTACGGCGAACTGGGCCTGACCGAGCCGATCCGCGCCAAGGCGGCCGATGTCCTGGAGGAGCATCTGCTCGCGAACGGCCCGTGTAGCCGCGCCGAGCTGGCCGACGTACTGGTGCGGGCAGGGCTGATCGCCGAGCCGAAGGGCCAGGCGGTGTACGCGCTGATCCGGCACACGGGATTGCTGGGCCGGCTCTGCTACGGACCTGGCCACGATCGCACCGAGACCTGGGTCGCCGTCCGGGACTGGCTGGGCAAACCGCTGGACCTGGACGGTGATCTCGAGGGGCTCGCCAGTCGCTACCTGGGTGCTTACGGACCGGCGACCGCGCGCGATTTCGCGACCTGGTCGGGGTTGCCCGTGCCGCTCGCCCGGCGCGGTGTCGAGGCGGTGAAGACAGCTACTTTCGACGTCGACGGCACCGAGGTGTTGACCGTCCGCGACCTCCCGGGATGCCGCGATCTCCGCATGGTGGGGGAGTTCGACAGCTATCTCCTCGGCTATCAGGACCGCCACCAGGATCTGCCCGCCAGCCTCTATCCGGGCGGCGGGATGCTCCGCCCGGCCGTGCTCGACTCCGGGCGGGTGATCGGCACCTGGCGGCACGCCGATCTGTCGGTGGACCTCTTCGGCGCTCCGGCGGACCTCAGCGCCGAGTTGACGGACCTGGCCCGCTTCACCGGTTGATCGTATATTCCTTAGCGGGTATATATGGAGTCATGACCGAGACCTTGAGTTCCGAGAACGGGCGCACCGTCCTGCGGATGCGCCGCGAGCTGCGGCACCCGGTGGAGAAGGTGTGGCGGGCGATCAGCGAGCCGAAGCAGCTGGCCGGGTGGTTCCCGGCGGCGGTGGAGCTCGACCTGCGGCTGGACGGTCCGGTGACGTTCACGTTCGAGGGCGAGCCGGGCGCCCCGGTCGATCTGCAGTCGCGTGGCGTGATCCGCGCGTACGAACCGCCGACCGTGCTCGAGTACACCTGGGGCGTCGAAGTCCTTCGCTGGGAGCTGACGCCGACCTCCGACGGCTGCACGTTGCACCTCACCGCGACGTACGACGACCGCTCGGGATCGGGGAGCTTCGCGGGTGGATGGACGTTGTGCTTCGACGCGTTGGAGCGGGTGCTGGGGGACACCGTGCCGGAGCGGGACTATCGAATGCTGCACGAGCACTTCGTGAAGGTGTTCGGGCTCGACGAGGTGGAGGTCGCGGCCGACGGCGAGCTGCGGTTCGAGCGGCAGTTGGTGCAGCCGAAGGAAGCGGTGTGGGAGCGGCTGACGGGTGCGCAGACGGCGACCGTCGGCAGCCCGCCGCCTGCCGGTTTCGTTGCCAAGGGCATTGAGCCTGGACCCGTTACGGCCGTCGAGGAGCCGCTGCGGCTCGTCTACCCGTGGAGCGGCGGCGAGGTCACGTGGACCCTGCGCGACGGGAACGGCGGAGCCCGCCTGGTACTCACCCAGACCGGCTCCGCCGCCGACTACCGCACGCCGTGGCGTGACGTGATCGAGTTCCTAGCTGCCGAGCTAGCCGGCTGAGACATATGCCCGAAGATGCTCCGCGGTGCGGGTTGGACTGCTCTCGACCAGGTCGGCAGGGGTGCCGGTGAAGGTGACTCGACCGCCCGCGTGACCCGCACCCGGACCGATGTCGATCAGCCAGTCCGCGTGAGCCATCACGGCCAGGTGGTGTTCGATGACGACCACCGTATTGCCCCGGTCGACCAGTGTGTCGAGCATCCGGAGCAGATTGTCGACGTCGGCCAGGTGCAGCCCGGTGGTCGGCTCGTCGAGGATGTAGATCGAGCCGGTGCGGCCCATGCTGATCGCCAGCTTCAGGAGCTGGCGTTCACCGCCCGACAGCGTCGTCAACGGTTGCCCGAGGCCGACGTACCCGAGCCCGACTGTTGAGAGCCGGTCAAGGATCGTCCGGGCCGTGCCGCGTCCGAAGAACTCCCGCGCCTCGGTGACCGTCATCCGCAGTACTTCGCTGATGTTCTTCCCGCGCAGCCGGTACTCGAGCACCTCCGCGGTGAACCGTGCGCCGTTGCACTCCTCGCACACCGAGGCGACCTCGGCCATCATCGCCAGATCGGTGTACACCAGCCCGATGCCTTTGCAGGTCCCGCAGGCGCCGACGGAGTTCGCACTGAACAGCCCGGGCTTCACCTTGTTCGCTTTCGCGAACTCCGCCCGGATCGGGTCCAGCAGACCGGTGTACGTCGCCGGATTGCTTCGCTTCGACCCCCGGATAGGGTCCTGGCCCGCGATGATCACGCCGTCCCGACCGGCCAGCGATCCGTGGACGAGTGAACTCTTCCCGGATCCCGCGACGCCGGTGACGACCGTGAGTACGCCGAGCGGGATGTCCACACTCACGTCCTGCAGATTGTGCAGCGTCGCATTCGCGATCGAGAGCTTCCCGGTGGGACGCCGTACGTCGTCGCGCACGGTCACCCGATGGTCGAGGTACTGACCGGTCAGTGTGCCGGAGGTCTTCAGCCCTTCGACGTCGCCGGCGTAGCAGAGCCGCCCGCCGGACAACCCAGCGCCCGGGCCGAGATCGACCACGTGATCGGCGATCCGGATCGTCTCGGGCTTGTGCTCCACGACCAGGACCGTGTTGCCCTTGTCGCGCAGTTGTAGCAGGAGGTCGTTCATCTGCTGGATGTCGTGCGGGTGCAGGCCGACCGTCGGTTCGTCGAAGACGTAGGTGACATCGCTGAGGCTCGATCCGAGGTGCCGCACGAGCTTCACCCGCTGCGCCTCACCGCCGGACAGCGTGGACGACTCCCGATCGAGACTGAGATAGCCAAGACCAATCGTCACGAAGGCCTCGAGCAACTGGCGAAGACCGTCGAGCATCGGACCCACGCCAGAGTGCTTGACCCCGGCAACGAACTCGGCCAGCTCGTTGATCTGCATCCGCGAGCACTCGCCGATCGTGCGACCGTCAACGGTCACGCTCCGGGCCGCTGCGTTGAGCCGGACACCCTCACAGTCGGCGCAGGTCTGCTGCCGGATCGCCCGCTCCGCGAAGGCCTGCGCGTGGCTCTGCATCGACTGCGGATCCTTGCTCAGGTACTGGCGCTTGAGCTTGCTGACCAGGCCCTCGAAGGTCAGGTTGCTCTTGCCGACCTTGATCTTCATCGGCTCCTGATGGAGGAACCGCTCCCAGGCCTCGGTCGGGTAGTCCTTCAACGGCAGGTCGGGATCGAACAGCCCGGAGCCGGCCATCAGTTGCCAGTGCCAGCTGTCGATCGAGTAACCCGGTGCTTTGATCGGCCCCTGGCTGAGACTCTTCTCGCGGTCCACCAGTTCGTCGAGGTTGAACTCGGTGGTCCGCCCGAGCCCTTCGCAGGTCGGGCACATACCTTCGGCCCGGTTGAAACTGAACACCGACGGTGGACCCACGGACGGCGTACCCGCGCGGCTGAACAGCACGCGGAGCATGGTGTGGGCGTCGGTCGCGGTGCCGACCGTGGAGCGGGCGTTGGCGCCGATCCGTTCCTGGTCGACGATGATCGCCGCGGACAGGTTCCGCAGCGCGTCCACGTCCGGCCGGCCGAGGCTCGGCATGAAGTTCTGGACGAACGCGGTGTAGGTCTCGTTGATCAGCCGCTGCGACTCGGCGGCGATGGTGTCGAAGACGAGGGAGGACTTGCCGGACCCGGAGACTCCGGTGAAGACGGTGAGCCGGCGTTTCGGGATGTCGAGCGAGACGCCGCCGAGATTGTTCTCGCGGGCGCCGCGCACCTGGATGACGTCGTGCCTGTCAGCAGGAAGCATCCTTCAATGGTGTCATTGAACCAGTCGTAGGCAGTTCGCCGTGACTCCGAGCCTGAGCAGTTGGAAAAACCTTCAACGCCGCGAGGAAGGTTTGCGAGCAACCCGGCTGACGTCGTCGAGCAGTTCCTGCAGCTGACCGGCCAGCGTGCTCCGCGCCGCGGGGGACAGCGATGCCACCAACTCGGACTCCCGCGTCAGCACCTGGTCGACGGTCCGCTCGATGAGGTCGTGCCCGAGGTCGGTGAGGATCACGAGCACCGCGCGAGTGCCGTCGTCGGCCGACCGTCGAGTGACCAGACCCGACTCCTCGGCCCGAGCGACCCGCTGCGAGATCGCCCCGGCCGTCACCAACGTCCGGTTCGCCAACTCCCGCGTGCTCAGCTCGTACGGCGCTCCCGCGCGTCGCAGCACGCTGAGCAGGTCCAGCGTCGCCGGATCAACGCCGGCTTCGGACAGCACCCGCCGGCGGTCGTCGGCGAACAACTTCGCGAGCCGCCACAGGGGAGTCACGATCTCGATCGAGTCGGTCGGCGTCCCCGGACGCTCGCGCCGCCAGGCGCGGGCGATCTCCGAAGCAGGGTACGGACTCGGGCCGTCGAGCGGATAGTTGTCGGTCACAGCACCCATGCTACGTTTAGGGCTAAACATTTAGAGCTAAACGTGAGGATGTCGTGATGAGAATGATCGTGGTGACCGGGGGAGCGACCGGGATCGGGCGAGCGACCGCGGAGCGGTTCCGGGCCGACGGCGACGACGTGGTGATCACCGGGCGGCGCGCCGACGTACTGGAGAAGGCCGCGGCGGAGCTCGGAGCGCGGGCGGTGGTGTGCGATGCGACCGACCCGGCGCAAGTCGAGCGGCTGGTGGACGAACTGCCGGAGCAGGTCGATGTGCTGGTCAACAATGCCGGCGGCAACACCGATTTCGGCCGCCCGGACGGCGACCTCGCGCAACTGAAAGCCAACTGGCTGGCGAACCTCGAGGCCAACCTGATCAGCGCCGTCCTGACGACGACCGCCCTCGCGCCCCGTCTGACCACTGCCGTGGTGCACCTCGGCTCGATCGCCGGCGCCCGCGGTCCCGGCTCGTACGGCGCCTCGAAGGCGGGCCTCGCGCTGTGGAACGCCGAGATCGCCGCCGAGCTCGGCACGCGCGGCATCACCTCGAACGTCGTCGCACCAGGGTTCACGGCCGAGACCGAGTTCTTCCAGGGCCGCCTCACCGACGAGCGGCGTGGCGCGTTGCTCGCGGCAACGCTGACGAAGCGTGAGGGCCAGGTGGAGGACATCGCCGACACGATCTACTTCCTCGCGTCACCCGCTGCTCGACACATCACCGGTCAGGTGCTGCATGTCAACGGAGGCGCCCTGACCAGCCGTTGATGCGTGACAACGGGCATCAGATGTGACAATGGGCGACATGCGTCCGACCGTCAAAGATGTCGCCAAGCTGGCCGGGGTGTCGCCGAAGACGGTCTCGAACGTGATCAACGGCATCGTCTTCGTCCGCCCCGAGACGCGCGCCCGGGTCGAGAGCGCGCTCGCCGAGCTCGACTACGTGCCGAACATGAGCGCTCGCGGACTACGCAACGGACGCTCCGGGATGATCGCGCTGGCGCTGCCCGACCTGCTCCGGCCGTACTCCGCCGAAGTGGTGCACCTGGTCGTCGAGCTCGCCCACGAGCGCGGCTGGGGCGTGCAGATCGAGCAGACCGCCGCCGAGCCGACCCGTGAGTTCGAGCTGCTCTCGAAGGCTCGCGCGTACTTGGTCGACGGCCTGATCCTGAACCCGGTGAACCTCGACGACAGCGCGGTGATGTCGGCCGGGCCACTGCCGCCCGTGGTCCTGATCGGCGACGTCGACCAGGACGTCGTCAGCCAGGTCGCGATCGACAACGTGGCGGCCGCCCGCGAGATGACCGAGCATCTGCTGGCCCGCGGCTGCCGCCGGATCGCCACCGTCGGTACGCCGGAAGTCCCGCGCGGCTCCAGCGGCGCCGGCGTGCTCGGCGGATCAGCGGAATCACCGGGTACGGCGGCCTCGCGCCTGCGGACCATCGGATATCACCAGGCCCTCGAGGCGGCCGGCCTCCCGATCGATCCCGCACTCGAGGTCAGCCTGGACCGGTGGAGTCCCGAGGGCGCGGCGATCGTCGTGGGGAAGTACCTGACCGACCACGAGTTGCCGGACGCGTTCTTCTGCTTCACCGACTCGATCGCCTCCGGTGCGCTGGCTGCCCTGTGGAGCGCGGGCATCGACGTACCGCGGCAGACGATGGTGGCGGGGTTCGACAACATCATCGAGAGCCAGTACATGATCCCGCCGCTGACCTCGGTCGACTTCGACCGCCGGGCGTTCGTCGCGGCCGCGCTCGATCTGCTGGCCGAGCGGATGGCGGACAAGGACGCGCCGCCACGCAGGGTGATGATTCCGCACCGCATCGTCGAGCGCGTCAGCACCGAACGCTAACGGTCGCGTTTGCACAAAATCACACAAACGAGTCTTGTGTCGGCCATTCTAACGATGTAATTTTCGGTTCGCCCCTTGAAGGAGACCGAATGACTGACCTCTCCCGGCGCGGACTGCTGAAAGCAGCGGCCGCGCTCGCCGGTGGCGGGCTGCTCGTCGGCTGCGCGCCCGGCGGCTCGCGCTCGACGACCGACCTGAGCTACTGGCACCTCTTGACCGGCGGGGACGGGACGGTGATGGCAGGCCTGGTGGATGCCGTCAACGCCGCGAACCTCGGCTTCCACGCCACCCAGACGGTGCTCGCGTGGGGCCCGCCGTACTACACGAAACTCGCGATGGCCTCGGCCGGTGGCCGCGCCCCCGACGTCGCGATCATGCACGCGTCCCGGATCGCCGGCTACGCGCCCGGCGATCTGCTGGAGCCGTGGGACCTCGACCTGCTGGCCGAGGTGGGCCTGCACGAGAGCGACTTCCCGGCCCGCGTCTGGGAGAAGTGCCAGTACGACGGGAAGCTGTACGCGATCGCCCTCGACACCCACCCCTTCGTGCTCTACTACAACACCGAGCACGCCGAGAAGGCCGGTGTCACGGACACCCTGCGCTCGATGAAGAGCCCGGAGGAGTTCACCGAGGTCGCGACCAAGCTGCAGAAGGTGACCGGCAAGCACGGTCTGTCCTACGGGTACCTCGGCGACGGTGCGCAGATGTGGCGGCTCTGGTACACGCTGTACAAGCAGACCGGCGCCGACATGAAACTCGTGCCCGGCCAGCCGGCCGAGGTCGACCACGACGCCGCCGTCACGACGCTGAAGTTCGTCCAGTCGTTGCTGAACGACACCATCGCCTCGCGCAGTGGCGACGGCGGTACGGCGACCAGTGAGTTCCTGCACGGCGAGAGTGGCATGTTCCTCGGCGGTGTCTGGGAGCTCCCGGTGCTGAAGGACGCGAAGATGCCCGTCGACGCGATGCCGATCCCGACCCTGTTCGGGACCCAGGCGGCGTACGCGGACTCGCACACGTTCGTGCTGCCGCGGCAGGCGAAGGTGTCGCCGGAACGCCGCAAGCACGTGTACACGATGGTCGCGGAGATCCTGAAGCGGTCGGCGAAGTGGGCCGACGGCGGTCACATCCCGGCGTACCAGCCGGTGGCGACGGGTGCCGAGTACCAGGCGCTGAAGCCGCAGTCGAACTACGCGGGTATCCCGGCGTACGTGAACTACGACCCGGACGTGTGGTTCAGCGGCGCGGGCAGTGACTTCCAGAACTACTTCGCGGAGAACGTGCAGAACGTGTTCCTCGGCAGTGGTGACCCAGCGGCCGGGTTCGACGGGTTCGTTGCGCGGCTGAACAAGCTGCTCGACCGCCCGCAGCCGGTGTGAGAGGAGAGACACAGATGTCGACTGCCATCGACACTCCGGCCGTCGCGACGGAGGAGACCATCGCCCAGGGGAGGGCGAAGGCCAAGCGCGGCGAGACGTTCACCGGGTGGGCGTTCGCGGCGCCGTTCGCCGTACTGTTCGTGCTCTTCCTCGTGGTGCCGGCGATCTACGGCCTGTACCTGAGCTTCACCGGCGAGACGCTGACCGGCGCCGGCAGCGGATTGGTTGGCTTTGCCAACTATGGCGAGGCGCTGACCGACCCGGACATGTGGAAGTCGCTGGGCAACACCGTCTGGTTCACGGTCCTCAGCACCGTCCCGCTGATCGTGCTGTCGCTCGCGCTGGCGCTGCTGGTCAACCTCGGGCTGCCCGGCCGCTGGCTGTGGCGCCTGTCGTTCTTCATGCCGTACCTGCTCGCCTCGACCGTCGTCGTGATGTTCTGGAGCTGGATGTACAACCCGACACTCGGGTTGATCAACGGCGTACTGGCGAAGTTCGGGGCGGCGCCGGTGGCGTGGCTGCAGGACCCGAAGGTCGCGATGATCTCGGTCGTGATCACCACGCTGTGGTGGACGATCGGGTTCAACTTCCTGCTGTACCTGGCCGCGCTGCAGAACATCCCGGAGGAGCAGTTCGAGGCGGCCGCGATCGACGGTGCCGGCAAGTGGCGGCAGCTGTTCTCGATCGTGATCCCGCAGCTCGGACCGACCACCGCGCTGCTGGCCACGCTGCAGTTGCTGGCCTCGCTGAAGGTGTTCGACCAGATCTACATGCTCACCAACGGCGGCCCGGCCGGATCGACGCGGTCGATCGTGCAGTACATCTACGAGTCCGGCTTCACCGGTTACCGGTTCGGTTACTCGTCGGCCATCTCGTACCTGTTCTTCGCGCTGATCGTCCTGGTGTCACTGGCGCAGTACAAGCTGATCAACCGCAGGAGCGCCGCATGAGCACCTACACGCTGGCCCGGAACGTCCGGAAGATCAAGCAGACGCACAAGCCGGGCGAGAACCCGTGGAGTGTGTCCAGACTGGCCGCGCTGCTGGTGCTCGCGGTGCTGGCCGTGACCTGGCTGGTGCCGTTCGCGTGGGCGGTGCTGACGTCGCTGAAGAGCGAGGCCGACGCGGGTGCGTCGAAGATCAGCATCAACCCGCCGGACGGGTTCAGCTTCGATGCCTACCGCAAGGTGCTGTCCGCGGGCGACATCCCGTCCTGGGCGTGGAACAGCCTGATCACGTCGGTGGCGATCACGCTGATCACGGTCGCGACGTCGGCGCTGGCGGGGTACGCGTTCTCGCGGGTGAACTTCCGGGGCAAGCGCTGGCTGTACGCCGCGATCATCGCCGCGATCATCATCCCGCCGCAGTTGCTGATCGTGCCGCTGTTCCGGCAGATGCTGGCGTTCAACCTGGTCGACACCTACTGGGGCATCATCCTGCCGCAGGCGTTCGCGCCCGCGATGGTGCTGATCCTGAAGCGGTTCTTCGACCAGATCCCGGTGGAACTGGAGGAGGCCGCGCGGGTGGACGGCGCGAGCCGGCTGCGGGTGTTCTGGTCGATCGTGCTGCCGCTGTCGCGGCCGATCCTCGCCGCGGTGGCGATCTTCGTCTTCATCGGTGCGTGGAACAACTTCCTGTGGCCGTTCATCGTGACCACCGACGCGCACCTGATGACGCTGCCGGTGGGCCTGCAGACGGTGAAGAGCGCCTACGGCCTGCAGTACGCGCAGAACATGGCGTCCGCGATCCTGGCCGCGTTGCCGCTGGTCGTGGTGTTCCTGTTCTTCCAGCGCCAGATCATCAAGGGAATTGCTACCACTGGCTTCGGTGGTCAGTGACCCGACCGGAACAAGGCATGGACACCGATTTCGATACGCGGGATTCCGGTTACTATCCCTTGAAAACCCGATCACTCTCAGCGAGGGTTGCCTGATCACTTCCGTGTCGTTTCCGGGTGCGGGGAGGACGGGGGAGTGTGCGGTCACACGACTGCGTCCACCGCCACTCGGGGGCAGTTCACGATGAGAAGGGGGAAGTGTGTCAGCGATGAAAAGGCTCGCCGAGCAGTGCCGTGATGTGAGGAGTCACGGCAACGAGGGACTCGGCCGAGCTTCCGTCCAGCCAGCGGTGTGCACCGGCATCCACGAGGTGAGCTCGTCGATTCCGTCGGTGCCTCCGCGTCGCGTGGCGATGCTGAGGTTGAGCAACGGGATGAGGACCACGCTGCGACTCGGCGACGGTGCCCAGGCACCGGCGCGTGGCGCGACTGTTTTCGTTCAGGGTGGCCGGGGCATGGGTGATCAGCCCGCCTCAGGTGGGGTCATCCTCGCCTCGAGCTAGCCCGCAACGACAGCAGTTCTGAGTCAGTGACTCGCCGGTCTCAGGTGTCAACGCCCAGCTGAGGCCGGCAAGTTCCTCCAAGAAGGACGCCCTGCCGACCGCACCCGGCAGCGACCTCTAGTCCTTCATCGGATCGGTGAACCCGCGGATCTCGATCGGCGAGTACCGCGCCTCCGGCAGCCGGGCCGCGATCTCGGTCGCCCGCTCCAGGCTGCACTCCACGACGTAGTAGCCCGCCAGCACTTCCTTGGCCTCGGTGAACGGCCCGTCCGTCACCGCCGGTACGCCGTCGTTGACCTTGACGACCCGCGCGTTCGCAGTGGTCAGACCGATCCCATCGACGAGTTCACCGTTGGCCTTCAGCTCCTCGGAGAGCACGCGGTGCTGGTCGAGGACACCCTCGATCCCTTCGGCATGCAAGGTGTCCCAGGTCTCTTCGTTGCCGTAGATCAGCAGCATGTACTTCATCGGCAGTCTCCCTTCACCCCGGGACGTCGGAGCCCCGGACGCCTTCTCGACATCCGGGGCTCACGGTATCGGTCACCTATCCGTCACCAGGTGGCACCCGCAGGCGCCCGTACCGTGGTGTTGAGGCGGTTGAACAGGTTGGTGAGTCCGATCATCAGGATGATCGCCGACAGTTCCTTCTCGCCGAAGTGGTCGGTCGCGGCGTCCCAGATCTCGTCGCTGACCGCGGTCGGGTTGTCGGCCAGCCGGGTCGCGGCCTCGGTCATCGCGAGCGCGGCCCGTTCGGCGTCGGTGAACAGGTCGGAGTCCCGCCAGGCCGCGACCTGGTGCAGCCGCTCGTCGGTCTCCCCGTTCTTCAGGGCCGACTTGACCCCGCCGAAGACGCACGGCGAGCAGCCGTTGATCTGGCTCGCCCGCAGGTGCACGAGCTCGAGCGTCCTGCCGTCCGTGCCGGACTGCCCGATCGCCTTGTAGATGTTCTGGATGCCCTTGGTGGCGTCCGGCAGGATCTGAGCGGGGTTGGTCATCCGTGCTTGCATGGGAGGTTCTCCATCGGGTCAGTGTCTGTTGATGTCACTGCCTTGACGGATGCTGCGCGGCCGATGTGACAGCGAAATGCAGATCTCTCCGAAGTCGTTCCTCCACCGGTACTGCGGAATCGGAGTACTGCGCTGTCAGGCACACCGGCCCACTCCACGAGAGTTGCTGCACCGTGGAGAACACCGCCGACCAGTCGGACAACCCGTCCTCGGCCTCCACGAAGTTCGTCTTCCACCCGGCGTCGGTGCGCTGGTAGTGCACGTTCTTCAGGTTCACGATCCCGAGCCGCTCCGCGCCGAGCTCGAGCGTCACCGCGGGATGATCACCGGCCAACGCATCATGCGCCGCGTCCCACACGAGCTTGAACCGCGACGGCAGCCCTTCCAGGAGTTGCAGTACGCCGAGCGTCGACGACACGTAGCGCCCGTGGTGCGGCTGCACACCGACCTGTACGTCGTACCGCTCGGTCAGCGCGACCGCCTGCTCGAGGAGTTCGCGGTTGCGCCCGACCGAGGCGGCGTACCCGTCGGGTCCGAGTTCGGCCATGATCCGGATCATCGGTACGCCGGACTCGGCGCACGCCGCGAACACCCGCTCGGACAGGTCGCTCGCGACACTGATCGGTTCGATGCCCTCGGCCCGTAACTGTGCGGTCAACTTCGGCAGCTCGGCCTCGACGTTCGCCGGTGTGACGTACGCCGTGTCGCGCACCGGCACCTCGGCGCCACCGAACCCGATGCCGGCGATCAGCCGGCCGAGTTCGGCCCCGGGCAGTCCCGCCCACGGTTTGGTGAAAACGGACCACAGATAGGACATGTTCAGCGGCCTCCCAGCCCACTCATGGTGATACCTCGGACGAACCAGCGTTGCGTGAGGAAGAACAGGACGATCAGCGGGATCGTGGTGACGGTCGCCGCCATCAGCAGCAGGTTCCACTGGGTGCCGTTGGTGTCCTGGAACACCTGCAGGCCGACCGACGCGGTGCGGGTCGCGTCGCTGTTGGAGATCACCAGCGGCCACAGCAGGTTGTTCCACTGGCCGATGAACTTGAACACCGCGAGCGTCGCGATCGCCGGGACCGCGAGTGGCACGATCACCCGGACGAACGCCTGCCACCGGTTCGCGCCGTCCAGCCGCGCGGCCTCCTCGTAGTCGCGCGGGATGCCGAGGAAGAACTGCCGGAGCAGGAACACCCCGATCGCGGTGAACGCGTGCGGCAGGATCATCCCCGGCCAGGTGTCGATCCCGTGCAGCTTCGCGACGAGCACGAACTGCGGGATCAGCGTCACCTGCGACGGGATCATCAACGTCGCGAGATAGATCCCGAACAACCAGCTGCGGCCGGGGAAGTTCAGCCGGGCGAACGCGTACGCCGCCAGCGCGGCCGTGACCGTTTCGAGGATCGTCGTACCGGCCGCGAAGTAGACGGTGTTCAGCAGGTACTTGCCGAGCGGCACCAGATCGAATGCCCGGGTGAGGTTCTCGGGGTGCCAGCTGCTCGGCCAGAACGACGGCTTGGCGGCCATCGACTCGGCGTCGGACTGGAACGCGACCAGCACCATCATGACGACCGGGACCAGGGTGATCGCGGTGACCAGGCAGCAGGTGAACACCACGACCTTCTGGCGGATCTCAGTTGTGCCGCTAGTTGTTCGGCCAATCGTCGCGCTAGTTGTCATAGTGCACCAGCCTCCGCTGGAAGAGGAACTGCCCCGCGGTGATGATCACGATGAACGCGAAGAGCACGAGCGACTGCGCCGCGGCGTACCCCTGGTCGTAGTTCTCGAAGCCGGTCCGGTAGATGTACATGACCAGCGTGGTGGTGCGCGTGCCAGGGCCGCCGTTCGTCATGATCAGCGCCTGGTCGAAGACCTGGAACGAGCCGATCACCGACGTGACGATCACGAAGAACAGTGCGGGCGACAGCATCGGGAGCGTGATGTGCCGGAAGCTGTTCCACGGCGACGTCCCGTCGACTCGTCCGGCTTCGTACAGCTGCTGCGGGATCGCCTGCAGTCCGGCGAGGAAGACGACCATGCCGAAGCCGAAGCTCTTCCAGACGCTCATCAGGATCAGTGCCGGCATCGCCCAGTTGTCCGAGATCAGCCACGCCGGTCCGTCGATGCCGAACCACCCGAGCACGGCGTTCACCAGGCCGTCGTGCGGGATGTAGAGCCAGATCCAGACGAACGCCACCGCGACCGTGATGGTTGCGTACGGCAACAGGAGCAGCGACCGGAAGACGGCGATCCGCCTGAGTCCCTGATTGAGCAGCAACGCGAGTGCCAGGCTGACCAGGATCGTCAACGGCACGCTCAGCAGCGTGAAGTACGCCGTGTTGCCGAGCGCCGACCAGAACGTCGGGTCGGGGCCGAGCCGGGCGAAGTTGTGCAGCCCGGCCCAGGTGGGTGCGCTGAACAGGTTCCAGTTCAGCAGCGAGATGACGCCGGCGGCGACAACCGGGCCGGCGGTGAAGATCAGGAAGCCGATCAGGCTGGGCAGGATGAACAGCCACGCGGTCAGCGCCTCGCGGCTCCGCCAGCGCGGCGTCGGGGCCTCGCGTGGGGTCACCGGTGTGGTCACTGGAGATGCGGTGTCGACAGCCATGATCTGATCACCCCTTCCTGGCAGTGGCTTGGCGGATGGTGTCCTTGTGCTGCCGCATCAGTACGTCGAGACGCGGGGTGAGCCCGTCGATCGCGTCGGCGACCGAGACCTGGCCGAGGAACGTCCGCGGCAGATCCTGACCGAGCAGCTGCTTGACCTGGTTCCAGTTGGTGGTGACGTCGAACGCGTGCCCTCCGGCGAGCTTGCCGGCCAGGATCTGCTGGACGATGCCGAGGTTGTCGGGCGGCGGCTGGAACGCGCTCCCGGCACTGAGCCGCGCCGGGTTGTTGCGGCCGGCCTTCGCGTAGATGTCGAGCGCGCCGGTACTGGTCAGCGCCTTGAGCAGCTTCCACGCGAGCTCGAGCTGCGCACCGTCGCGGACCCCCGAGGGAATCGCGAAGCTGGAGCCTGAGACCCGCGGCGTACTGCCGGCTGCTCCGGCCGGGAACGGGATGATGTCCCAGTCGAACTTCGCCTTCCGCGCGTTCACGACCTGCCAGGGCCCGTTCTGCATGAACGCGACGTTGCCCTGCATGAAGTTGGACAGCGAGCTCTCGGTGACCAGGTTCTTGATCGGTGGCGTGACCTTGTCCTTCACGAACAGGTCGATGACGAACTGCAGTGCCTGCATCGCCTCGGGCTCACCGAGGATGCTGCGGCTGGCGTCCTCGCTCATCACATTGCCGCCGGCGCAGTAGATCCACGACACCAGGTCGTCGATCGCGGGTGCACAGGTGAAGCCGTACTGACCGGGCTTGGTGAGCTGCTTGGCGAGATCGCGGAACGTCGCCCACGACATCGGTTCGGTCTTCGACGGCAGTGGGATGCCCTGCTGCTTCAGCAGGTCCTTGTTGTAGTACATGACGGTCGGCGCGACGTCGAAGCCGATCGCGTACGTCTTGCCGTTGAAGCTCGAGATCCGGCGGCTGGTGTCGTAGAAGTCGTCGAGCTGGAAGTCGGGGTCCGCGGCGATCAGGTCGTCGAGCGGGCGGTGCGCGCCGCGAGCGGCGTACGTCGGGATCAGGGTGCCGTTGAGTGCAGTGACCAGGCCCGCAGTACCGCTGACGAGCTGGAGGTCGAGTTTGGTCGGGTAGCCGTTCGACGGGGTCAGGGTGGCGACGGACTTCAGCGCGAGCTGTTGTTCGACGTACTTGCCGAAGTCTTCCCAGACCTTCTTCTCGGCGGCGCTGCTCGACCACATGGACCAGGTGGCGGTGCCGGACGGTGGACCGGAGGAACAGCCGGCCGCGGCGAGCCCGAGGCCGGCCAGCCCGGTCAACTCGAGGAAGCGGCGGCGGGGCAGGGTGGTGCGCATCGTTCTCCTCACCGGTAGAGCAGGTCGATCGACTCGGCGCGGATCCGCTCCTCGTCGACCTCGACGCCCAATCCAGGGGCGGTGGGGACCGTCGCGACGGCCTTGGTGATGCTCAGCCCCTCCACGTACAGATCGGTCAGCAGCTCCGGCCCGTTGAGCTCTGCGGGCAGGGCGAGCTCGAGCTGACTGAACACGTGCAACGCGGCGGCGAACGCGACTCCGCAGTCGGTGAGGCCGCTGGCGAGGATCTCGAGACCGCCGGCGAGCGCGGTCTGGGCGGTTTTCAGGGCGTTGCGGAGGCCTCCGGACTTGCAGACCTTGACCACCACCAGGTCGGCGGCGTTCAGGCGGATCGCCCGGGCCAGGTCCTGCGCGGAGAAGCTGCCCTCGTCGATCGCGATCGGGAGGTCGATCAGCTCGCGCAGCCGCTGCATGGCGAGCGTGTCGGTGCTCGGCACCGGTTGCTCGACGCAATGGATGGTGCGGAGGTGCGCCGTACGGTCCCGGAGCTGTTTGAGCGCCGCCGGACGGTACGACTGGTTGGCGTCGAGCCAGAGCGGTTTACCGCCGGCGACTTCGGCGACCGTCTCGATCGCCGCGGTGTCGGCGTCCAGATCGCCCCCGATCTTGACCTTGTACGCCGCATAGTCCGACGACTGCTGCGCGTGCTCTCGGACCGCGTCCGGGTCCCCGACCCCGATGGCCGAGCAGAGCGGGATCTCGTCGTACACCTTGCCGCCGAGCAGGGCGTGCACCGGGACGCCGGCGAGCTTGCCGGCCGCGTCGTGCATCGCCACGTCGACCGCGGCCCGGGCGAACGGGAAGCCGTTCGAGACCGCCGGGCTGAGTCGCTTGGCGGCGCGCTGGTGGAACAACTCGACGTCGAACGGTGTCAGTTCGAGCAGGATCGGCGCGAGGTGCCGGCGGATGACGACGGCCATCGTCTCGGCGGTCTCGTAGCTCCAGCTCGGCAGCGCGCGCTGTTCGCCCCACCCGACGACGCCGTCCTCGGTCGTGAGCTTGACGAAGATCACCGCGCCGGCCTGATCGGGCGCCGCGTCGGGGGCACCGACGGCGCCGCTGCCCAGCACGAACCGGCGGGCGAACGGGACGGCGACCGGGAAGACCTCGACTTGTGTAATGCGGGACATCGGCGGTCCTTTCAGGCGGCGATCGACCAGACGGCCGGGTCGACGAAGCTCGGTCCGCGGGTCCCGTCCTCGAGCCAGCTCAGCGCGTCTTTCAGGACGTAACCGGCCAGCGCGAGGTGGCCCTCGGCGGTGTCGCCCGCGACGTGCGGGGTGAGCAGGAGGTTCGGGCACGCCAGGGTTGTCGCGTCGAAGGTCGGCGGCTCGGGGTCGTAGACGTCGAGGGCGGCGTAGATCCGGCCGTCGAGCGCGTGGTCGAGGAGCGCCGGCTGGTCGATCGCGGGGCCGCGGGACGAGTTCACCACCACCGCGCCGTCGGGCAGGTTCGCGATCAGTTCGCGGGTGATCATGCCCTTGGTCTCCGGAACGTTCGGGACATGGATGCTCAGGAACGGCCCGCCGGCCGCGTCCTCCAAAGTCGTCGTCCGAACGCCGAGCTCCGCGGCCCGCTCGTCCGACAGATACGGGTCGTACACCGCGATGTCGCAACCGAACGGCTTGAGCAGCGTGATCAGCGCGCGGGCGGTGCTGCTGGCGCCGATGATGCCGACCTTCGCGCCCGCCAACTCATGACCGCGGTACTCCGTCTGCTTCCACCCGCCGGCGCGGACGGCACCGTCGAACCGGGGCAGTCGCCGAGCCAGCGTGAGCATCGAGGCGAGGCAGTACTCGCCGACCGACCACGCGATCCGCGGACCGGCCGAGAAGACGCCGACGCCCTGGTCGAGGATCACCGGGTCGATCAGGTTCTTGACCGTGCCCGCGGCGTGCGCGACGACCTTCGGCCCGTTCCCGTCCGACCACAGTTCCTTGCCGAGGTGCGGCGTACCCCAGCTGGTGAGCAGGACGTCGGCGCCCGCGGCCAGGACCGGTACGGCGGCCGGGTCGAGGGCCGGCGGTTTCGCCAGGGAACCGGGGCCCGCGGCGTGGTCGGCGGTTGCCCACACGACGTCGAAGCGGTCCTCGAGCAGTCGGCGGGTGTCCGCGTCGACCACGTCGGCGGCGCGTGCGGGGGAGAAGAGGGCGGCGAGTTTCGGCACCTGGTGGGCTCCTTAGCGTTCGGACGTGGTTTGACGGTAGGCGCTTTCCGTTATGCAGGTCCAAGCCCCTTTTCGTATCGACCGATGCTGTGGTGGTATTGCCGGCATGGACCTGTCGCTGCAGCAACTGCGTGGATTCGTCGCCGTCGCCGAGGAGCTGCACTACGGCCGCGCGGCGCAGCGCCTGAATCTGACCCAGCCGCCGCTGACCCGGCAGATCCAGGGCCTCGAACGAACGCTCGACGTCCGGCTGTTCGATCGCACCGGCCGCGGCGTCCGGCTGACCGCGGCCGGCGGGGTATTCCTCGAGCACGCCCGCCGCGTGCTCGCCCTGCTCGAGGTCGCGCCGGAGGCGACCCGCCGCGCCGCCGACGGAACCACCGGGACCCTGCGGCTCGCCTTCACCGCGATCGGCGCGTACGCCGTCCTCGCGGACTTCCTCACGATGGTCGGGAAACGGACGCCCGGCGTGACCGCCGAGCTGACCGAGTTGGTGAGTCCGGCGCAGTTCGAGGCGCTGGCGAACCTGGAGATCGACATCGGCCTGGTGCGGCCGCCGATCCCGTCGCAGTTCGAGTCGTTGCTCGTGCACTCGGAGGACCTCGTACTCGCCGTACCCGCCGCGCATCCGTTGGCGTCCGGCGACGGGCCGGTGTCGCTGGTCGACGCCACCAACGACTACATCGGATACAGCCCCGAGGGATCGCAGTACCTGCACGACATCTGTGCGGCGATGATCGGGATGGACCGGTACGCCGTGAGCCAGTTGGCTTCGCAGGTGCCGACGATGCTCGCGCTGGTGCGTGCCGGCCTGGGGTGCGCGTTGATCCCGCGCTCGATCATGGCGATGCAGGTCGAGGGCGTCCGGTACCGCGAGCTGGACGCGGCCGACGCCCATTCGGTGACGCTGCACGCGTGCTGGAGCCCGGACAACCCGAACCCGGCGCTGCAGCGGCTGGCGGACTCGCTGCGCAAGAACCCGCACCTCGGGGACTTGACCTAGAGCGAGCTCTAATTCGTACGCTCGGAGACATGAGTGCACAACACAAGATCGGCTCGGGATTCGGGCACGACAGCACCGCGGACGACGTCCTCGCCGGGATCGACCTGACCGGCAAGCTGGCGATCGTCACCGGCGGGTACTCCGGTCTCGGGCTGGAGACCACCAAGGCGCTGGCGAAGGCCGGCGCGCACGTCGTCGTACCCGCGCGGCGGCCCGAGGTCGCGCGGGAGGCGCTGGGCGACATCGCCGAGGTGGACGAGCTGGATCTGGGGGATCTGGACAGCGTCCGCGGGTTCGCGGACCGGTTCCTGGCGTCGGGGCGGTCGATCGACATCATGATCGACAACGCGGCGATCATGGCGTCGCCGGAGACGCGCGTCGGCCCGGGGTGGGAGGCGCAGTTCGCGACCAACCACTTGGGGCACTTCGCGCTGGTGAACCGGCTGTGGCCGGCGATCGTCGCGGACGGCGGCGCGCGGGTGGTGTCGGTGTCGTCGACGGGGCACCGGCGGTCGGACATCCGGTGGGACGACCTGGAGTTCCGGCAGGGGTACGAGAAGTGGGCGGCGTACGGGCAGGCCAAGACCGCGAACGTCCTGTTCGCCGTCCAGCTCGATGCCCTGGGCAAGGATTCCGGGGTACGGGCGTTCGCGCTGCATCCGGGTGGGATCCTCACGCCGTTGCAGCGGCACCTGACCCACGAGGAGATGGTCGGCTACGGCTGGATCGACGAGGACGGTACTCCGCACGTCGCGTTCAAGAGCCCGGAGCAAGGCGCCGCGACCTCGGTGTGGGCCGCGACCTCGCCCTCTCTGGACGGCCTGGGTGGCGTGTTCTGCGAGGACTGTGAGATCGCGGAGGTGTCGACGGACGATGCGCCGGGCGTGCGTCCGTACGCGATCGACCCGGTGTCGGCGGCCCGGTTGTGGACGGTCTCCGCGGAGCTCACCGGGGTGAACGCGTTCGGGTAAGCTGACGCTTGTCAGGACGTACCGCGGACCGAAGGAGGTGGGACCGATCTCGCAGGCAGGTCAATTGCTCCCGCCTCGAGTGATCAGCGTCGGCTGATCGCGGGAGCCTCGTAGTTCGAAGGGGTTCGGTGTCTGTTTCTCCTGTTCCAGCTGTTGAGTTCGGCGTGCTCGTCGAACGGTTGCGTGCGTCCGGGTGCGTGTTCGCCGAGGACGAGGCCGAGTTGATCGTCGGCACCGCCCGAGACGCGGCCGAGGTCGCGGCCATGGTCGACCAGCGGGTCGCCGGGTCGCCGTTGGAGTACGTCGTCGGGTGGGCGTCGTTCCGCGGGTTGCGGATTGCCGTCGACCCGGGGGTGTTCATTCCGCGACGGCGTACCGAGTTCCTCGTGTCCGAGGCGGTGGAGGTGACCGCTGAGGGCGCTGTTGTTGTGGATTTGGGGTGTGGGTCGGGCGCGCTGGGGGCCGCAGTAGCGGCTGAGCGCGATGTGTCGTTGTACGCCGCCGACATCGAGCCGGCCGCGGTGCGGTGTGCCCGGCGGAACCTCCTGCCGTGGGGCGGGACCGTGTATGAGGGCGATCTGTTCGCGGCGTTGCCGGAGCGGTTGCGGGGCGCGGTCGACGTACTGCTGGCGAATGTTCCTTACGTGCCGACAGACGAGATCCGGTTGTTGCCGCCGGAGGCACGGTTGTACGAGCCGCACGTGACGTTGGATGGCGGGCCGGACGGTCTCGCGACGTTGCGGCGGGTGGTGGCCGGTGCCGTGGAGTGGCTGGCGCCGGGTGGTCATCTGTTCGTCGAGATGAGTGAGCGTCAGGCGCCGGTCGCGCGGGCGGTGATGACGGAGTACGGGCTGGACGCCGAGATCGTCACGGACGACGACCTCGGCGCCAACGTCGTGCACGGAATTAGGCGCGGCATCAGACCCGGCGCTGGACGTGCAGCAGGTACTCGCGGCGATTGAGCGGGTCGTGGTCGGTGCGCGGGCGGTTCGGGATCGATCCGGTCACCGGGTGGTAGCGCTCGAACGCCGACTCCAGCACACCCTCACCGCGGGTGAGGGCCGGAAGTTGTTGCTCGAGTTCGTGAACGGCGGCCGCGGGGATTTCTCCTTCCAGGGTTGAGGTTTCCGCGGCCAGCGCCGGGACCTGCGGAATCGCCCGGAGCTTCGTGAGAGCCGACAGTACGGCGCGGGTCGTGTCGGTCGGGATCTCCAGCCGGAACCGGTGCATCGGCTCGTGCACCGACGTACCGGCCTCTTGGAGCGCCGTCATCAGGACCAGCGGGGTGAGGTTGCGGAAGTCGCCGGCGGTGCTGGACATGCTCTTGTCGAAGACGGCGTGCGCGTGACTCTGCCGGGCGGAGTACCCCGAGTGCGTCATGAAGACTCGGGCGTCGGGGATCTGCCAGCCGTGCAGACCCTCGTGCAGCGTCTCGCGGACGGTCTCCTCGACGGCCTTGATGAACGCGTACGGCATCGAGCCGAGTTCGACTTCCAGTTCGAAGCTGACACCGGCGTTGATCGGCGCCGGCTCGACCCGGAGGCCGACGGTGGCGAGGAACGGGTTCGCGTCCTTCTTGTTGAACTCGACCGCCGCGCCGGTGCCGACGATCCGCTCGATGTGGATCGTGGTCGTCTCACGGAAGTCGACCGCGATCCCGAACTCGGTCGCCAGCGTGGTCTCGATGACCTCCTTCTGCACCTCGCCGTACAGCGAGACGTAGGTTTCCTGCCGGAGGTCGTCCTGGCGCAGGTTGATCAGCGGGTCCTGCTCGGCGAGCTGCGTGAGCGCGACGCGGAGGTTGCCTTTGTCCGACAGCTTCCGCGCGGACACCACCGTCTCCAACGTCGGCGGCGCGAAGGCGGCGGGTTGGGAAAGAAGTGGGCGCTCGGTGGCATTTATGTTCCCCACCACATCACCGATCTTGATGGTGGCGAGGCCCCAGACCTTGGCGATCTGACCGGCCTGTACGGCGTGTGCGGAGGTGGGTCCGCCGTCGTCGAACACCTGTAGCGCGGTGACCTTCGCCTCGCTCGTGCCGAAACCGACTCGGTCGCGGACGGCGAGGGTGCCGGCGAACATCCGCACGTACGCGATCTTCTCGCCGGCCGGTCCGCGTTCGACCTTGAAGACGGCACCTTCGGTCGGTCCGTCGGTGATGCGGGCGCGGGGGAGGAGGTCCCGGATGCCGTCGGCGAGCGCCTCGGTGCCGGCGCCGGTGATGGCGGATCCGAAGTACACCGGGTGGACGATCGCCTCGTGCGTCTGCGCGACGAGTGTCTTGTCGAGGGACAGCGGCTCGTTGTCGACGTACTGCTGGAGGAGGTTGTCGTCGTTCCTGGTGAGCGTGTCGAGGAGGGTGTCCTCCTGGACGATCGGCTTGAACGTCGCCTCGGGCGTGCCGAGGTGCGTCGCCTCGCCCATCGGAACGATCGCCGGGGTGAGTTTGGTGGCGAGTTGCCGCAGTACGCCGTCGTACTGCGCGCCTCGGCGGTCGATCTTGTTGACGAAGATGAGAGTGGGGATCCGCAGACGTTGCAGGGTCCGCATCAGGACGCGGGTCTGCGCCTGGACGCCCTCGACCGCGGACACCACCAGGACCGCGCCGTCGAGCACGCTCAGCGCGCGCTCCACCTCGGCGATGAAATCCGGGTGTCCCGGGGTGTCGATCAGGTTGACGATGACCGGGTTCGTACCGCGCAGCGCGAACGACGCGACCGCCGACTTGATCGTGATCCCACGCTGCCGCTCCAGCGCCAGCGAGTCGGTCTGGGTGTTCCCGTCGTCGACGCTCCCGACCTCGTCGATGACGCCGGCGGCGTACAGCAGCCGCTCGGTCAGGCTGGTCTTCCCGGCGTCAACATGCGCCAAGATCCCAAGGTTCAGTAATTCCACGAAGCTTCATGTCCTTCGAACAGGTGCCATTGGTTTCCGCAAGAGACATGAAGCGAGCTCGCATGACGGACAACCTTTCTCAACACCTACTCGGACACCCCGAGTACACCAATTACGGCGTAACCCCCACAAACTATTTAGCCGACGTCTACACCTTCCGTAAGCTGCCCCCGATGCTGAACCCCATCGCTCTGGCTGAGTCGTACGTCGGTCCGATCACCCACGTCGAGCCGGTCAACGGTTTCGTGGGGAACCAGAACTTCCGCCTCCACGGCCCCGGCGGCACCTACTACCTGAAGTCCGGCCCCACAGCTGCCGAGGAGGCGCGCGTCTGCGAGCTCGTGCGCGGGGTTGGTGTTCCCGCGCCGGAGGTGGTCGGCGTCGGACCGGAGTACCTGATCACGCGCGAACTCGCGGGGCGCCCGCTCACCGGACCGCACCTGAGCACGGTTCTTCGGCAAGCCGGCGAGTGTGTCAGGCGCTCGCACGCTCTCGTGGACTCGTCGGTTTCTTGGGGAGCGGAGTTGTCGCGGACGCTGGAACAGCTCGACGTGCTGCCGACGGAACTCGCCTCCCGCGTGCGGGAGGTCATGCCTCGGTTCATCGACGGTGTGAGCGGCGTGACGCCGGTCCTGCTGCATGGCGATCTGCACCCACGGCATCTGTACGCCGACGGCTCTGATCTGACCGGGATTCTCGACTGGGGAGACGCTCGGTACGGCGATCCGCTGTTCGACCTGGCACGCGTCTCGATGGCGGGCCCCGAAGCAACAACCGCCTTCAGGGACGGGTACGGCGCGATCGACGCACCCGGCACGACCCTCGCGAAGTACCGCGTGCTGTGGTCGTTGATGGCGTTACAGGCAGAGCACCGTGCCGGTGGGGACTGGTTTCAGGCGCATCTTGACGTGATCGGGCGCGAGCTCAGGTGATGGTGGTGCCGAGTTTGGTGCCGTTGACGATGGAGGCGGCGGCGCCGGGGCGGTCGATGTCGAAGACGTGCAGGGGGAGGTGGTGGTCGCGGGCGAGAATGAACGCGGACTGGTCCATCACGCCGAGGCCGCGGTCGATGACCTCGTCGTACGACAGGTGGTCGAAGCGCTGTGCGTCGGGGTGCCGGTTCGGGTCGGCGTCGTACACGCCGTCGGTGCCGTTCTTCGCCACCAGCAGCGCGTCCGCGTCGAGCTCGACCGCGCGCTGCACCGACGGGTAGTCGGTCGTCGTGAACGGCTGCCCGTTGCCGCAGGCAAGGAGAATGATCGCGCCCTTCTCGAGGTGCCGCAGCGCGCGCAACCGGACGTACGGCTCCGCGAGGTTGTTGATCGGGATCGCGGTCATCAGCCGCACCCCGTGCGCCCCGAGCGCCGCCAGCCGGCCGCGCAGCAGCACCGCGTTGATGACGGTGCCGAGCATCCCGATGTTGTCCGCCTCGACCCGGTCGATACCCCAGTCCGCCGCGCGGTTTCCACGGAACACGTTCCCACCGCCGACCACGACCGCGACCTGTACGCCGGTGGCGCGCAGCGCGATGACCTCGGTCGCGAGATGGGTGAGGCGATCACCGTCGAAACCGAAGTCGTTCGGCCCGGCGATCGCCTGGCCGGAGAGCTGGAGGACGAGCCTGCGGTACATGCCGCTCCGTTCGGTGGGTAGGCGGACGGCACGCGCGCACGTGACCGTCCGAGGGCGGCGTACCGACTGCAGATGTATCACGGCGCAGGACCGCGCGCGGTTCTCAGCCGGACGAGGGTCTGCGACGCTGAACCGCGTGACCGAGTTCAAGGACCAGAACCTGGCCGGTGCGGTGTTCCACGACGTCGACCTCACCGGCGCCCACTTCGAGAACGTGAACCTGACCGGCGCGACGATCCGCGGCGCGCTGCTGTACGACGTGTCGCTCGACGGTGACATCCGGAACCTGACGGTGTGGGGAATCGACGTCGTACCGCTGATCGACGCCGAGCTCAACCGCCGGTACCCGGGCCGCGAACGGATGCGCCCGACGGACGCCGACGGCTATCGCGAAGCGTGGGACCTGCTCGAGCAGATGTGGGGCGAGACCGTGACGAAGGCCCGTCGGCTGCCGCCCGAACTGCTGCACGAGTCGGTCGACGGCGAGTGGTCGTTCATCGAGACGCTGCGGCACCTGATCTTCGCGACGGACGCCTGGGTACGCCGGGCAGTCCTCGGTGAGCCCGAGCCGTGGGACCCGCTGGACCTGCCGCACGACGAGATGCACGACACCCCGCCCGTACCGCGGGACCGCGCCGCGCGCCCGTCCCTCGACGAAGTCCTCGCTCTGCGGGCCGATCGGATAGCAACGGTACGGGCGTTCTTCGCGCACCTCACCGACGAGCGCCTGACCGAGCAGACGACGCCGACGCCGGGTTCCGGTTACCCGCCGTCGGACAGCTATCTCGTCAGCGATTGTCTCGGCGCGATCCTGAGCGAGGAGTTCGAGCACCGCCGGTTCGCCGAGCGCGATCTCGCGACCCTGGAAGCGAGAACTGTCGGTGGCGGATCGTAGTGTCTGGTCAAGGAGGTACACATGGTGACGGATGCGGGGTTGCCCGACTGGCGCAAGCTGCAGCAGGCGCTGCACGCGAGGTACCTGATCGACTCGTACGCCGATGGCGCGCGCTTCGTGGCGGCTGTGGGTGAGGCGTTCGCGGCCGGTGCGGTCGTGCCCGAGTTACGGCTCGGTCCGACGTACGTCGATGCGGTCAGCAAGGACGAGGCGGTGGCGCGGCAAGTCAGCGCGATCGCGGTCGAGCACGGGCTGATCGCGCAGCCGGGAGCTGTGGCGCAACTGGAGATCGCTCTGGACACCCCCGACCGTTCGGCGATCGGTCCGTTCTGGGCGGCGGTCCTCACGGGCAGCACCGACTCGTTCCGGGGCAACGATGTCTGCGACCCGACCGGTCGCGTCGCCAATCTCTGGTTCCAGGGCACCGACCCGCACGAGACACCACGTCAGCGCTTCCACCTCGACCTCTGGCTGCCGCCCGAGGTCGTCCCGTCGCGGATCAAGGCCGCGATCGCCGCGGGTGGGACCGTCGCGTACGACGACGAGGCGCCGGCGTTCATCGTCCTCGCGGACCCGGAGGGCAACAAGGTGTGCCTCTGTACGTCGGAGGGCCGGTAAAAGCAGCAGCCAGGAGAGGACAGCTCTGTTACGGTCGTGCTGACCCGAGGAGGTGTGTGATGGCGTGCAAGGTTATCCGGTTCCGCGCCAATCCCTCCTCGGCTGCTGCCTGCTGACAGGCTGACAGCTTCTTCTTCCGGACCGGTTGGTGCGTCGCGGCGTCTGGCCGCGGATCACGTGCGCCCTGATGCAGGCGCGCACTCCGTGCCGACCGAACCGGAGTTTCCTCATGTCCTCCGTGGACACCCAACTGCACGCTGCCCTCGCACGGGCGCTCAGCGGCGTACCGCAGCACGAGTTGCGCCGCCGCGTCACCGCACTCTCACAGCGCTACCGCACCGAGCAGATCGACGACACCACGCCGGGTATCAGCGACCCGCTTGATGCCCTCGCGTACGCCGTCACTCGCATGCCCGCCACGGTTCGGGCTCTGCACGGGGCGCTCGCGGAAGCCGGGCGGCGGGTGGACGCGTCGTTCGCCACGCACCTGGATCTCGGCGGAGGCACCGGCGCGGCTGCCTGGGCCGTCGCCGCGCTCTGGCCGACCGTCAGAACAGAGATCATCGAACGCCAACCCGCCGCCATCCACCTCGGCCAACAACTAGCCACCAACGGCGCTGGTGGGTGGCGTTGGACGGCGGCCGACCTCCGCGACTGGATGCCGCGCGAACCGGTGGACCTGATCACTATCGCCTACGTCCTCAACGAGCTCACCGAGAACGCGCGCCGCGACCTGATCCACACCGCCGCGCGCGCCGCCACCACGATCGTTCTCGTCGAGCCAGGAACCCCGTGCGGCCACCGCCGTACCCTCGAAGCCCGAGACCTGCTGCTCAACCAGGGTTTCCGGATCGCGGCGCCTTGCCCGCACGCAGGTCCGTGCCCGGTCGACTGGTGCCACTTCGCCGTCCGGCTCCCGCGCACCGAACTTCATCGCATGCTGAAGGACGGCACCCGCAACTTCGAGGACGAGAAGTTCACCTACCTGGTCGCGACCCGCCACCCGGCCCGGCCGGCGCCGGCCCGCGTGATCCGCAGACCCGGCCACCCGAAGAACCGGATCATGCTCGACCTCTGCACGTCGGCCGGTACGCCGGAACAGGCGGTGATCCCGAAGTCGGACGGCACCTACCGAGCGGCCCGCCGTACCACCTGGGGCGACGCCTGGCCGGAAGAATCGTGAAGTTCGTCCGCGCCACGATGTCGAGAACCCCGCAGCGTCTCCGTCCCAGGGGCCCGAGTCGGCACAATGGGCCGCCGTACCGCCGCCATGGCGTACCTCCATGAGCGGAACGGTGATCTCGCGACCGCTGCACAGCTGTACGCCGAAGCGGCCCAGGCGGCGCCCAACCTCCCCGAACGCGACCACCTCACCCGGCAGGCCGCCCGGCTCAACGCACAACTCCGCAACTAAGCGCTCACGCCGCGAGTCGTCAGAGTTCGTAGCCGCCGGAGGCCTCGAGCGTCTGGGCTGTGATCCATCCGGCTTCGGGGGAGCCGAGGAAGGCGATCACCGTGCCGAGGTCGTCGGGTTCGCCGATGCGGCCCAGGGCGGTGCGGTTGGCGATGGGCGGGATCAGCTCGGGGTGCTGAGCGAACGCGTCGTCGCCGAGGCGGGTCCGGGTCACGCCGGGTGCGACCGCGTTGACCCGGATCCCGCGAGCGCTGAGTTCCTTGGCGAGATAGCGGGTGAGGACGATCTGCGCACCCTTCACGCTGGCGTAGACGGAGTACCCCGGGGTCGGGCGAGCGGTCGGGAGGGCGGAGGTGCTGGTGGTGTAGACGATCGAGCCGTTGTCGGCGAGGAGGGGGAGGAGGGTCTGGGTGAGGAAGTACGGGCCTTTGACGTGGACGTCGACCATCTGATCGAACAGTTCCTCGGTGGTGTCCTCGAACATCACGGGCGGCTGCCCGACGCCGGCGTTGCTGACGAGGAAGTCGAACGAGGTGCGGCCCCACTTCTCGAGTACGCCGGTCAGCGCGGTACGGAACTCGCCGAAGGTGTCCGGGCGACTGACGTCGAGCGGCAGCGCGGCCGCCGTACCGCCGTCCTTCTCGATCCGCTCCACGGTCTCGAGGCCGCGTTCACGGCTGCCGCGGTAGGTGACGACGACGGCGGTGCCGCGTTTGGCGAGCTCGAACGCGGCGCTCTGGCCGATGCCGGAACTTCCGCCGGTGATCACAGCGATTTGCATGATCGTGCACAACTCCTACTGGATGGGTAATCGGTACTACTCCAGTAGACGTGTGGACGTTGACGAGGTGGTAGATCAATCCTCGCTCAGACTTGCACGATCCTGCCGTGATCGCGGCTCGGTGGGATTCCGAACTCACGCCGGTACTCGCGGCTGAACTGGGACGGGCTGTCGTAACCCACGGCGTACCCGGCGCTCGTCACGTCCTCGCCGAGGCCGACGACACGCAGCCTGGCCTCGTGCAGCCGGATTTTCTTCTGGAACTGGATCGGGGTCAGTTCGGTGACCGTGCGGAAGTGCCGGTGGAAGGCCGACGTGCTCATGCCGGCCATCGCCGCGAGGTCCTCGACGCGGAACGGCTCGGTGTAGTGGTCGCGGATCCATCGGATCACCCGGGCGACGTGCGAGAGACTGCTGTCGGCGAGCCCGATCTCGCGTACGGCGGCACCTTGCGGGCTCCGGAGCAGCCGCCAGAGGATCTCTCGCTGGACCAGTGGCGCAAGGACGGCCGCATCGTCCGGAGTGTCGAGGAGTCGGAGCAGCCGCACCATCGCGTCGATCAGCTCGACGGACGCTCGACTCACGCTCAGTCCGCGCACCGGTCCACCGGGCTTCTCCGCCGAGTCGAGCAGCAGCGACGCGATCACCTCCGGCCGCAACTCCAGCCCGGCTCCCAGGCATGGGGCGCTCTTCGACGCCTCCACAAAGTGTCCTGTCACGGGGAGGTCCACCGAGACGACGAGGTAGTCGCCGGCGCCGTACTCGAAGACCTGCTCACCGAGCGCCAGGCGCTTCCGCCCCTGCGCCACCAACGCGAACGTCGGCGAAGCCAGCCCAGCCGTCGGCGGTGTCGGCGCATCCACCACCGACACCAACAGCCCGTCGATCGCTCCCTCACGCCCGTCAGCGCGGACGATCAGCTCCCGCAACTCGTCCATAGAACTCACAGGCTAGGCCGGCCGCAGCACGTACGCCTGCTTCTCGTCCGGATCGAACCCACAGCGCCGATAGAACGCATGCGTCGCCGGGGTCTGCGAGCCGGTCATCAACATCACCTTGTAGCACCCGGCATCCCACGCGGCCTGGAGCGTCGCCGCCATCAGCTCCTTCCCGAGCCCGGTCCCACGCCGCTCCGCGTCGACGACAACGTTCTCGATCACGGCGTACGGCGCTCCGCCACGGGTGAGGTTCGGGATCAGGTTCAGGTACGTCGTCGCGACCACCTCGCCCTCGTCCTCGAGCACGTACAGGTGGAGCCCGGGTGTGCCGAGGATGCTCGCGAAGATCGCGTCGGCGTCCGCGTCAGCGAGCTGCGGGTCCTTCGGATGCAGCTGGTCGTAGAGGCGACGGATCGAGGCGAGGTCGGCCGCGCCGGCCTCCCGGACGCGCCTAGGCATCGAGGAAGGCGGTGACGGTGTCCAGGACGAGGTTGGTACGGGCGAGACCGCCGAAGTGGGTGGTGCCGGGGAAGATCGCGAGTTGGGAGGCCGGTACGCCGACGAAGTCGCCGTTCACGTCGCCGCCGCGGAGTTGGTGGAAGCGGATGACGTGGTCGAGCTTGACCGCGTCGGAGTCGCCGTACGTGAGCAGCGTCGGTGCCGCGATGCCGCGGATGTTGTCGTCGGTCCAGCCGGAACCGCCGCGGTCGTAGCCGCCGAGCTTGTCGAGCAGGACCTGGAGGTGCTCGAGGTCCGGGTGCGGCGACTTCGCCAGGTAGTCGCTCTCCATCGGCGTCCCGGCGATCATCTCGACCTTCATCTCGCCGACGGCGGCGTTCTCCTCGCGCTCGCCGGACGTGTTGTACGGGACCGACGAGATGACGGCCTTCCGGACCAGCTCCGGGTGCTTGATCGTCAGGTGGAGCGCGACCGCGCCGCCGACGCTGAACCCGAACAGGTCCACCTGCGAGATACCGAGCTGCTCCAAGAACGCGACCACGTCCGAGGCGAGTGCCGCGGTGCCCAGCGGACGGTCGATGTCGTTCGTGTGCCCGTGCCCCTGGAAGTCGACCGCGATCACCTGCCGACCCTCCGCCAGCCCGTCGAGCAACGGGCCGAACTGCAGGTCGATGTTGAACAAACCCCCGTGCAGCAGGAGGAGCGGCGTACCACCGGACCCGCGGATCTCGTAGTACATCCGCAGTCCGTTGACGTCGGCATATCCGGTTTGCTTGCTCACAGAACCCCCACGAGTAGACAGAACGGATGCCCCGCCGGATCGGCCAGGACATACAGCGGCTCGGACTCTTCCCCGGTCCGGTCGAGCAACACCGTCGCTCCGAGCTCCTCGGCGCGCTGCCGATGGCGTCGCAGTTCGTCGACCGACGGTACGGCGTAGTCAAGATGCATCTGCTTCGGGACGTCGGGCGACGGCCAGGTGGAACGTTTGAGCACCTTGACCTGCTGGATCGCGAGCTGCCGGTTGCCGTCGTCGTCGACGAGGACCAGCCAGTCCGCGTTATCCGTCGTACCGTCGGCCGGCGGCTCGTCTCCGGGGCGGTACCGCAACCCCAACAGCACCCGGTAGAACTCGGCCAGCCCCCGCGCGTCCGTCGTATCCAGCGCGGTGTGCATCCGTCGCGGATAACTCTCCATGCCGGTCACCCTAGCCAGTGCTGCGAAAAGCGCGTCGATAACTGTCGGGCGGCACGCCGACCACGCGCTTGAAGTGGCGGCGCAAGGTGGTCGCCGTACCCAGACCCGCCGCGGCGGCGACTGCCTCGATCCCGTGATCGGTGGCTTCGAGCAACTGCTGGGCGCGCCGCACTCGCTGAATCAGCAGCCATTGGAGTGGCGTCTGACCGGTCACCGCACGGAACTGCCGCCCGAGGTGCCGCGGGCTCGTGTTCGCCCGCCGCGCCAGATCCGTCACCGTCAACGGCTGGTCCAACCGCTCCTCGGCCCACGCGAGCAGCTGCGCGAGCCCGTGATCCCCGCTGACCTGCACCGGCGTCGCCACGAACTGCGCCTGCCCACCGGCCCGATGCGGCGGTACGACGAGACGCCGAGCCACCGTGTTCGCGACCGTCGCCCCGTGATCGAGATGGATCAGATGCAGACACAGATCAATCGCCGCCGCCTTCCCAGCCGCAGTCAGCACCTGCCCGTTGTCCGTGTACAACACATCCGGATCGACGAACGCCTCCGGAAACCGAGCAGCGAGTACGTCGGTATGCGCCCAATGCGTCGTCGCCAGCCGCCCGTCGAGCAACCCGGCGGCGCCCAGCACGAACGCCCCAGTGCACAACGATGCGATCCGAGCACCGGCCTCGGAAGCGGCCCGCACTGCCTCGATCAGCTCACCTGACAGCGGCTCGTCCACGTCCGCGACAGCCGGCACCAGCACGGTATCCGCGCCCGCGATCCACTCCAGCGACTCCGAAGGCTCCACCACGAACGGCCCGACCTGCACGGGCCCCGGTCCACACAGCCGTACGTCGTACCACTCGGCGGCTCCGAGTGGTGGGTTGCCGAAGATCTCGTACGCGATCCCGAGCTCGAAGTGCAGCAGATGGCCGGCGGTCGCCAGCGCGACGGTGTGCATGTCCGAAAGTGTACGGATGGTGTCGTTCCGGACTCTCACGCAATCGGACCGCAGCGGACGAGACTCGGACCTATGAACGCCATCGTGGTCTACGGAGCCACCGGTCACACCGGCCGGTTCGTCGTCGAGGAGCTGCTCCGGCAGGACCTCCCCACCATCGTGTCCGGCCGGAACGCCGCGACCCTCGAACAGCACTGGAGCGACCTCGAGATCCGGCCGGCCGCCGCCGACGACCCGCACGGCCTCGATCTGGCGCTGAAGAACGCCGCGGCCGTGATCAACTGCGCCGGTCCGTTCGCGCTCACCGCCGAACCGCTCATCGAGGCGGCCAACCGCGCGGGGATCCCGTACGTCGATGTCGCGGCCGAGATCGAGACGAACGTGTCCACGCTCGCGAGGAGCAGCGCGACACCGGTCGTCCCGGCGATGGCGTTCTACGGCGGACTCGGCGACCTGCTGACGACGGCGGCCCTGGGGGAGGAGACCAGCGCGCCCGCGGTCCACGTCTCGTACGGACTCAGCAGCTGGCACCCGACGCCCGGGACCCGTGTCGCCGGCCAGGTCTCACACGATCGCCGCAGCGGCCGTCGTGTGCGGTTCGCCGAGGGCAAGCTGCGGTATCACGACGACCCGCCGGTTCAGCAGGACTGGACGTTCCCGGAACCGCTCGGCCGGCGCCGCGTGCTCGCCGAGTTCAGCATGGCCGACATCGTCACCATCCCGAGCCACCTCGCCGTACCCGAGGTGCGCACGTACATGACGCTCGAAGCGGCCGGCGATCTGGCCGACGCGGACACCCCGGCGCCGACGGCCGTCGACGAGCAGGGCCGCTCCGACCAGACGTTCGTGGTGGACGTGCGTATCGGCGACGACGTGCGCGCGACCGCGACCGGTCAGGACATCTATGCGATCTCGGCCCCGCTCGCCGTCGGCGCGGTACGGCGGATCCTCGGCGGGCAGACGCGGTCGTCAGGCGTCGCCTCGGCCGGCGCGATGTTCGACGCGGCCGAGTTCCTCAACGATTTACCACTGGCCCTGGACCTGCCGTAAATCGATTCCCTCGGGGAGAATGGTGGCCTAGCCCACTCTCGCCGGGAGGCCGCCCCGCCATGACCGACTTCCGCCCGTCCCGCCGTGACGTCCTCCGCCTGACAGCCGTCGGCGCCGTTGCCGCGGGCGGGCTGACCGCAATCCCGGCGTACGCCGACGGGATCGACTACACCGCCCGCCAGACCTTCGACGACTGGGACCGCCTCTTCCAGCAAGGCGGCCCCGGTCAACCCGACCAGCCGAACGACAACACCAATCGCGACGGCCGCTCCGGGATGCTCGCCTGGAGCCAGTCGTACGTGCTGCTCGGCCTGGTCCGGATGTACGAGAAGTACCGCGACACCTATTACCTGGACCGCCTCGTCGACAACATCGACCAGGTGCTCTCGGTCCGGGACAGCGTCCGCGGGGTGCAGGACTACCGCGGTCTCTCGCAACCCGCCTGGCGCGCCGACCACCCGTATACCACCGGCTACGCAACCCTTGCCGACAGCAACGGCCAGCCGCTGCTCGACCTGCGCGAAGCCCTGTCGTACGCCGAGGACACAACGGTCACCGTCAGCACCGGGTCCCGTCCGGACACTTTCACGGTCAAGCTCGTCAACACCTTCGTGAACCGCACGGTCACGCTGACAGACCTGTCCCTCGACCCGGCCAGTCCCGATTACGCCGTCACTCGGATCTACACGGCCGCCCCCGGACCGCTCCAGCTCACCGCCATCGACAGGCGGCCGACGCCGCGCGCAGGCGACGTACCCCGGCTTGGCACGTATGAAGTGCATTGCGAGCCGGTGATCTTCGCCGTGCACACCGGCATGATCACGTACCCGATCGCGAGCTTCGTGCGGATCGTCCTCGGCTCGCCCGTCCTGCGGCGGCGGTATCAGGCGAAGGCGGCCGAGTACCTGACCGCCTGCCGCGAGGCGGTCGCCGTGCACGACTGGGAGTACCGCGACGGCGGTTACCTGATTTGGCCGAAAGGCCAGCCGCTCGCGTACGACGGGTGCGAGCAACCCATCAACCAGTCGGTCGGCCTCGGTCAGACTCTCGTCGAGCTCGCACTGATCACGGGCGACCGCGGATACCGGGCGAAGGTCGCGGCGATGGGGCGGATGCTCGCGAGCCAGCTCGTGACCGACGCCGGCGACGCGTACCAATGGCACTACTGGCCGATGGGCGGGCACATCTACGAAGGGTTCGCGAAGAGCGGCGACCCGGCGACCGACCTGTCGATCTTCACGCCGTCCGGAGGGCCGGCCCGTCAGTTCGAGGACATCAGCCACGGAGCGATCGACGTCGAGTTCGCCGTACGGGCGTTCCGCGCGAAGCTGGCGTTCACGGGGCGGGACATGGCTCGGATCGCCAGGACGTTCACGCAGAACGTCGCCACCACGGACGCCGCCGGACTGCCCGCCGTACACACCACCGTCGCCGGCGGTGCGATCGGCGCGGCCTCGGTCGCGCACCAGGCGCCACGGTGGATGCAGGCGAGCCCGTGGGATCCGCAGGTCCACGCGCACTGTCTCGCGCTGTACAACCGCTACCAACCAACTCCCGAACGCGATGGCCAACAAGCCATCGGCTTCGGCTGGCTCCTCGCCAATGTCGCGTACCTGAACTGGGGAGCTCGATGACCACGGCGTACCTGATGACGTCCAGCCTGAACGCGTTCGTCGTGGGACCGGACGACGATTGGGACTGGCGGCGGCCGGTCGCTGACCCGCTGGCGTGACATCTTGTCGTCGCCGATCCGGAACCAGCTGAAGGGCGCCGATGTCTCAGTCGCACGTCGAACCAGGTAACTACCGCAACCCCTCGGACGACGCCTGGTGGCGCAAGGCGCTGGACGCCACCGCTGCGACCATGCAGCTGCGTGCCTTCGAGCAGAACGGCAGCGAGGTGCCCTGGTCGGACGCGGCGATCAACGCGAGCGCCGCGGCCAGCATGGGATGGCGGCAGAGCGAACGCTGGGCCGACCTCCCGAAGGGCCCGCTGGGCAACCTCGCCGACGGGTTCGCGGCACGGCTCGCGGAGGAGTACATCCGCGACGACAACGTCGGCACCCACATCGACAGCACGCCCTTCCTGCCGAACGTGCGCGCGCAGATGGCCCGCGGCGATGTCGACCGAACCCTCGAGACGGCCGCCTCCTCGATCGTGACGTCCGCCGATCCCGGTACGAACGGGGAGCGGTGGAACAAACCCGATCCGGAGAAGGTCGCCGACGTCCGGAACGCGATGAGTGAGGCGCTGCTCCAGGGCCGGTACGGGAACCCGCCCGCGGTCGGCGACCAGGACCAGGACTTCGCCTACCGCCTGGGGTACGCCACGGCCGACGCCGGCGTCAAGGCGGTGAACGAGTCCCTCGCGACCGGCCACGACAGTGAGCTCGCCCGAAGCGTTCAGCACACCCTCGGCGCCCAGCCCGCACCGCGAGTGACCGCTACAGCCGAGCGCACCGACGGCGCAGCCAGCCGCCCGACGAGCGGGGGTCCGGCGGCGGCGGTGAAGGCGAGCGGTACGGGTCCTCGGAGCTGACCGGCTCGTCGCCGCCTCTCGGTGACTTCCTTGCGTTGACGTGGCACGATTCCGGAGATGGGGAACAGTACGACGCAGGCGCAGCGCCTCGAGGACCTGGCGCGGCTGCGGCGTGTGAAGGACCGGATCGACCGGGAGTACGCGCAGCCGCTCGACGTCGATGCGCTCGCCCGCGGCGCGCACATGTCGTCGGGGCACTTGAGCCGTGAGTTCAAGCGCGCTTACGGAGAGTCGCCGTACGGTTATCTGATGACGCGGCGGATCGAGCGCGCCATGATGCTGCTGCGGCGCGGCGGGATGAGCGTCACCGACGTCTGCTTCGCGGTCGGCTGCCAGTCGCTCGGGACCTTCAGTACCCGGTTCACCGAGCTGGTCGGGATGCCGCCGAGCCAGTACAAGGAGCACGCGGCGGACGCGACCGTCGGCATCCCGTCGTGTGTCGCGAAACAGGTCACGCGACCGATCAGGAATCGAGAAGCATCTCCGGGCCCCGGACACGTAGCGTGACCCCATGAGCCTGAAGATTCTGAACACTTTCCTGCCGCACACCGATCCCGAAGAGTCCCTGAAGTTCTACCGCGACCTGCTCGGCTTCGAGGTCCGGATGGACGTCGGGTACGAGGGCATGCGCTGGATCACGGTCGGCCCGCCCGGCCAGCCGGACACCTCGATCGTGCTCACCCCGCCGGCCGTCGACCCCGGCCTCACCGAGGACGAGCGACGGGTCATCCTCGAGATGATGGCCAAGGGGACGTACGCGACCGTGGTGCTCCAGACCGACGACCTCGACGGCCTGTTCGAGCGCCTCCAGGCCACCGACGCCGAGGTGATCCAGGAACCGGTGGACCAGCCGTACGGCATCCGCGACTGCGCCTTCCGCGACCCGGCCGGCAACCACGTCCGGATCAACCAGGCCCCCTGACCCACGACACCTGGAGAAGACAGAGACATGAGCTCCGACGAGCATGTTGCCGACAGCCACGACATGATCCGGGTCACCGGCGCGCGGGTGAACAACCTGAAGGACGTCAGTGTCGAGATCCCGAAACGCCGGCTGACCGCGTTCACCGGGGTCTCCGGTTCGGGCAAGAGCTCGCTGGTGTTCGGCACCATCGCGGCGGAGTCGCAGCGGCTGATCAACGAGACGTACAGCGCGTTCGTCCAGGGCTTCATGCCGAACCTGGCCCGCCCCGAGGTCGACGTACTCGACGGTCTGACCACCGCGATCATCGTCGACCAGGAGCGGATGGGCGCCAACCCGCGGTCCACCGTCGGTACGGCGACCGACGCGAACGCGATGCTCCGGATCCTGTTCAGCCGGGTCGCGAAACCGCACATCGGCCCGCCGACGGCGTACTCCTTCAACGTCCCGAAGCGGACCGCGACCGGTTCGATGACCGCCGACAAGGGTGCGGGCGAGAAGAAGGTCGTCCGCGAACAGGTGTACGCCGGCGGCATGTGCCCGCGCTGCGAGGGCATGGGCGCGGTCACCGACTTCGACCTGACCGCACTGTACGACGCCGAGAAGTCGCTGAACGAGGGCGCGCTGACGATCCCCGGCTACAGCATGGACGGCTGGTACGGGCGGATCTTCCGCGGCGCCGGGTACTTCAACCCGGACAAGCCGATCAAGAAGTACACCAAGAAGGAACTGCACGACCTGCTCTACCGGGAGCCGACCAAGATCAAGGTCGAGGGCATCAACCTCACCTACACCGGCATCATCCCGTCGATCCAGCGGTCGTTCCTGTCCAAGGACGTGGACGCGATGCAGCCGCACATCCGCGCCTTCGTCGAGCGGGCGGTGACGTTCACGACCTGCCCGGACTGCGGCGGTACGCGGCTCGGCGCGGAAGCCCGGTCGTCGAAGATCAACGGCAAGAACATCGCGGACCTGACCGCGATGCAGATCACCGACCTGGCCGACTGGGTCCGCGCCCTCAAGGAGCCGGCGGTCGCGCCGCTGCTGAAGGCGCTGGGCGAGGCACTCGACTCGTTCGTCGACATCGGCCTCGGGTACCTGTCGCTGGATCGGCCCGCGGGCACGCTGTCCGGCGGTGAGGCGCAGCGGACCAAGATGATCCGCCACCTCGGGTCCTCGCTGACCGACGTGACGTACGTGTTCGACGAGCCGACGATCGGCCTGCACCCACACGACATCCAGCGGATGAACGAGCTGCTCCTGCAGCTGCGCGACAAGGGCAACACGGTCCTGGTCGTGGAGCACAAGCCGGAGACGATCGCGATCGCCGACCACGTCATCGACCTCGGTCCGGGCGCCGGATCCGGTGGCGGCCAGGTGGTGTTCGAGGGCACGCTCGACAAGCTGCGCTCCAGCGGGACGCTCACCGGCCGGCACTTGGACGACCGCGCGTCGCTGAAGCCGGCGGTGCGATGCGCGACGGGTGCGCTGGAGGTGCGCGGGGCTTCGACGAACAACCTGCAGAACGTGAATGTCGACGTACCGCTCGGTGTGCTGGTGGTGATGACCGGCGTCGCCGGGTCCGGGAAGAGCTCGCTGGTCCAGGGTTCGATCGCCGATCGCGAAGGCGTCGTGGCGATCGACCAGGGCGCGATCCGCGGTTCGCGGCGGAGCAACCCCGCGACGTACACCGGTCTGCTGGACCCGATCCGGAAGGCGTTCGCGAAGGCGAACGGGGTGAAGCCGGCGCTGTTCAGCGCGAACTCCGAAGGCGCCTGCCCGGCGTGCAAGGGCGCGGGCGTGATCTACACCGAGCTCGGGGTGATGGCGACCGTCGAGTCCCCGTGCGAGGAGTGCGAAGGCAAGCGGTTCCAGGCCGCCGTACTCGAGTACACCTTCGGTGGGAAGGACATCGCCGAGGTACTGGCGATGCCGGTGTCGGAGGCGTTGGAGTACTTCGCCGACGGTGACGCGCGGACGCCCGCGGCGGAGAAGATCCTGGAGCGGCTCGCCGACGTCGGCCTCGGGTACCTGTCCCTCGGCCAGCCGCTGACGACGCTGTCCGGCGGCGAGCGGCAGCGGCTGAAGCTGGCCACGCGCATGGGGGACAAGGGCGGGATCTACGTCCTCGACGAGCCCACCACCGGCCTGCACCTCGCCGACGTCGAGCAGCTGCTCGGGCTGCTGGACCGGCTCGTCGACTCCGGCAAGTCGGTGATCGTGATCGAGCACCACCAGGCCGTGATGGCGCACGCCGACTGGATCATCGACCTCGGCCCGGGCGCCGGCCACGACGGCGGCAAGGTGGTCTTCGAGGGCACGCCCGCGGACCTGATCAAGAAGCCGAAGACGCTGACCGGGAAGCATCTGAAGGAGTACGTGGCCTGACCTCTCGACCTCAGCCGGAGAACCGGTCAGGAATCGAGAAGCACCGGGTGTGGGTAGCGAAATAGCGTTGGAGTCAGTAAACGTCAGGGGCTGCGGCCCACGAACCAGGAGTGACGAAATGACTACCACGCAAGGCGCCAGGACGATCCTGCACCCGGTCACCGACCTCGAGAAGGCCAAGCCCGTCTACACCGCGCTGCTCGGTGTCGAGCCGATGGCCGACTCGCCGTACTACGTCGGCTACGACGCCGAGGGCCAGCAGATCGGCCTGGTGCCGAACAGCGACATGACCTCGCCGACCGCATACTGGCACGTGACCGACATCGAGGCCAAGATCAAGGACATCACTGCGGCCGGCGGCGCCCTCAAGGACGCACCGAAAGACGTCGGCGGGGGCCGCCTGGTCGCCACACTGACCGACCCCGACGGCAACGTCCTCGGCATTCTCCAAGACCCGTCCTGAGAAGGGCCCCACTACATGTGCAACGCCCCGCTGCAGGTCCGCGCCGCCCTGTACGGCGTACCCCGACCGGACAGCACCATTCAGCACGTGCTGTTCGACGCGGACGGCGTTCTGCAGGAGATTCCTGGTGGCTGGTACGCGGCCATGGAGCCGTATCTCGGCGATCGGGCCCGGGACTTCCTGCACGAGACCTGGAAAGACGAGCTGCCGATGCTCGCCGGGCAGGGTGACTATCTGCCGGTGCTCGCCACGACGCTGCGCAAGTACGGCGTGGCGGCACCGGTGGCCGAGGTGTACGACGCGGTGTGGAAGAACATCGTGCTGATCGAGGAGTCCCTCGCGGTGGTCCGGGCGCTGCGGCGCAACGGGTACGGCGTACACCTCGGGACCAACCAGGAGAGCTACCGCGGCGCGCACATGCGGACGGCGCTCGGGTACGACGATCTGTTCGACGTCAGCTGCTACTCCTACGACCTGGGCGTCGCAAAACCGGACCCGGAGTTCTTCACCCGTGCCGCCGACCGCATCGGCGCCGACCCGTCCACGATCCTCTTCATCGACGACATCGCGAAGAACGTCGACGCCGCCCGAACCGCCGGCCTCCCCGCCGAACAATGGACCTTCACCGAAGGCCACGCCACCCTCCAAACCCTCCTCACCAAACACAAGATCACGGCGGCCTAGGCAACAGCGTCACTCGACGACTACCTCGACACCCTTCTCACCAAACACACGAGGTCAGGGCCGCGTAGGCCGGTCACTCGACGACGACCTCAAGCGGGATGTTTCCCTGGACGGCGCGGGAGTACGGGCAGGTGTTGTGGGCGGCTTCGAGGAGCTTGTCGCCCGCTTCACCGCGGAGGTGCTCGGGGAGTTCGATCCGCAGTACGGCAGCCAGTCCGAACCTCCCGTCGGCGGGGACGAGACTGACCTCTGCGGTGACGGCGACGTCGCTGGCGTCGAGGTTCCGGAGTTGCGCGAGCCGATCGAGTGTGGTCGAGAAACAGGCGGCCCAGCCGGCGGCGAACAACTGCTCCGGGTTCAGCCCGTCGCCGTCACCGCCCATCTCCTTCGGGAACGCGAGCTTGATGTCGAGCTGCCCGTCGGCGGTGACAGCGCGGGCCTCGCGCCCGGACGACGTCGCGACAGCCGTGTACGTCGGATTCATGGTGGTGCCCCCTCGGTGGATCGGGATGATCTTCGTCAACGATCCGTGGCGCCGGGGGAGCGGTTCAATTACCTCCTTGGTGCAGTCCATCGCGTTACCTCGTGGGTAATCGTGGAGTGTCCGAGGCGCGCCGTACCCTCGCTTATGACCGTTTTGGAGGAGCCGCAGACAGTCGGCGAACTGCTGCGGTTCTGGCGCATGCATCGACGGATGAGCCAACTCGACCTGGCTGTCGAGGCCGAGGTGTCGACGAAACATCTGTCCTTCGTGGAGACCGGGCGCGCACAGCCCAGCCGGCAACTGCTCGTCCACTTGGCGAACCATCTGGACCTGCCGATGGCCGAGCGGAACCGGCTGCTGCTGACCGGCGGATTCGCTCCGCTGTACCTCGACGAGCCGTACGACTCCGACGCGATGCTCCCGCTGCGCGACTCACTCCGCGACCTGCTCGACGCGCACATGCCGAACCCGGCGCTGATCGTCGACGGCCTGTGGAACCTCATCGACGCCAACGCCGCCGCCGAACTCCTCTGGGCCGGCGTCGATCCCGAACTCCTGAAACCGCCGATGAACATGCTCCGCCTGTCGGTCCACCCCGGCGGCCTCCCCAGCATTTCGTCGATGACCGCGGCCTGCAGCCTCCCGCTCATCCACCAACTCAAACGCCGCAGCCGCGACACCCCCGACGAGGCCCTGCTCGAGCTCCTCGACGAGGTCGAGACCTACCTCCCCGCCAAGCTCCCCACCGCCCCCGCCCAGCAGCCAATGGTCACCCTCGACCTGAACACCCGCCTCGGCCCCGTCCGCCTCTTCACCCTCATCGCCACCATCGGCGCCCCCTTAGAAGTCAACGCCGCCGGCCTAGCCATAGAAACCTTCCTCCCCGCCAACCCAAGCAGCGCCAAGCTCCTCCAAGCCCTCGCCGACCAACCCGCTCAGGTGTAAGACGGTTCCGCTTCCTCCGCGTCCTCGCTGAACCGTCCGCGAGCAGCCATCACCGCGAACGCCTCCCGAGCAACCACCGCGATCCGCGTCGGCCATCCAGACTCGATGATCTCGTCGACCTGCTCCAGCCCCTCCGTCGCCGCAAGCGCCTCGTTCACCACCGCCAACACCCGCCCGACCTGCTCGAACTCCTCAGCCGTGTACGTCGACAACGCGCGCGGCGGCTCGTCCACCCAGTCGAAGAACAGGTTGAAGTAGTCACCCACCCCAACCAGCAACACACCGCCATCCCCGTCAGCCAGGATCTCGAGCACCTCAATCACCCGATTACGAACCCGCTGTTCGACGACCCGCCCGGACACACCCATCCCGCCAGCATCGCAGCACGCGTCGTACGACGGCCACGAATTTGCTGCGCGCGTACGGCGAGCCTGGTCGACTGCGACGTCGGCGGCGCGACGGCAATCGGCTGGGAAACAAGTGGTCGCTGGATGGCATCTTTGTTCCCCACCGCGTCACCGATCTGGACGTCGCCGAACGGTGCGGCGGTTGGTTCGTGGATCGACCTCGGCTGCGTTACGGCGTACATCGGCGGCTGGGAGAAGCGCGCCGGCGGCCGCCCGGTGGGCATCGAGCTCTGGAAGGCCACGCTGGAAACCCGATAGCCCGGCCGTCGCGTCCTGCGAAAGACTCACCGCATGGACATCTGCCTCGCAGATCAAGCGGACCTGCCTCAGCTGACCCGTCTGCTCTGGCTGAACGCGACCCCGGACCAGCGAGCCAACCAAACGATCGAGGCGTTCGAGGCCGACCTTGCCGCGTGGTGGACCGACCACGCCAACACTCACCTCGCCTTCATCGCCCGCCCGACCGAAGCAGACGGCACCGACCTCGTCGGTATGGCGTGGCTCGCGCTGGTTCCACGCCCGCCAAGACCTGACGCACTCGATCGCCGCTCGGCCGATATCCAGAGCGTCTTCGTCGTACCGGAACACCGTGGCAAAGGCATCGGCTCAGCCCTCGTACAAACCGCCTCGGATCACGCGCTCCACACCGGCGCAAGCCGAGTCACCGTCCACTCCGGCCGCAAGGCCGTCCCCGTCTACGAACGCCTCGGCTTCACGTCATCCCCCCAACTCCTACAACACGAGCCAAACCTCTAACCGCCGTACCGAGAGGTGACTGACATGACTGAAGCGCCGTACGTCGGTAGTGACTTCTACTGCGATGTCGCGCTCGTTGACCCGGCTCGGCTGGGGGTTGTGTACGAGGATGAACGGGTGCTCGCGTTTCATCACACGCGCCCGTATTGGGATCTGCATATCGTCGTCATTCCGAAGCGCCACATCGGGTCGTTGACCACTGCCACAGCTGCCGACGAGCCAGACATCCGAGCGCTGCTGCAGGCGGTGCAATCAATCGCGCGCGATGTCGAGATCGAACACGGCGCCGCCGCGGTGCTGACCAACCTCGGCGAGTACCAGGACTCCAAACACCTTCACGTCCACGTCCACAGCGGAGGGCTCACCAACTAGCCCGAACTTCAGCGGCGCGACGGCCGTCGTACGGGCGAAGCTCGGACCTGCGGGCTTCGTTCATGGATCCGACAGAAGGAGCGCTCGGTGCCGAAGACCGACTACGACGAGTTCGCTGTGGCGTACTCCGCGGACAACGAGGTCAACCTGCTCAACGGCCATTACGAGCGGCCGGCGATGGTGAACCTCGCGGGCGACGTGGACGGCCGCCGCATCCTCGACGTCGGTTGCGGCTCCGGTCCGCTCTCGGCGGCGCTCCGCGACCGAGGCGCGATCATCACCGGCTTCGACCTGAGCGCGGCGATGATCGACCTGGCCCGCCGCAGGCTGGGCGAGGATGTGGACCTGAGGGTCGGCGACCTGGCCAAGCCCCTCCCGTACGCCGACGCGGCATTCGATGACGTCGTGGCCTCACTCGTCCTGCACTATCTGGAGGACTGGACCGAGCCGCTCGCGGAGCTCCGCCGCGTGCTGAAGCCGGGCGGACGCCTGATCCTGTCGCTGAACCACCCGATCGTGCACACGGCGTTGAACCCCGACGCCAAGTACTTCGATATCGCCGAGTTCTCGTTCGACGCCGAGCACGCCGGCCGAACCGTCACCTACAACATCTGGCACCGCCCGCTGCAGGCGATGAGCGACGCCTTCGCAGCGGCAGGTTTCCGGATCTCGGTCATCAGCGAGCCGCCGATCGCCGCGGACACACCGGTCGAACTCCGTCCACAGGGGATGGACCACCCGGCAAGGTTCATCAGCTTCATCTTCTTCGTCCTCGAGGCCTCCTGACCCTCAGACACGGACCACGCGGACGAAGACGGGCACGGGAGCCGCGACCTGTTCGCTGTCGCCTAACTGCCTCGACAGCCGCGTGGCCCCGGCTGGACAGAACGGCGCGAGCTCCGTCGTGATCGTCCGACACGCCTGGGCGACGCGGCTGAGGAGACGGTGCACCAGATCCGGGTCGCCCGAGCCGCTCCTGAGCACCTTCCAGGGTTCCGCTGCGTTCAGCAGCTGATTGGCAAGGTTGACGGTGGCAACCAACTGCGCGGTCGCCGACCGGAAGTCCGCGGTCCTGAGCGCGGCGTCGATCCTCGACGGAAGGGCGGCGCAGGCAGCGTCCAGATCGGCGCTGTCCCAGGCCGGCCCGGTCACGGGTACGCCGTCGACGTGCAGCCGACCGTCGTAGTACTTGTGCAACAGGGTCACGGTGCGGTTGGCAAGGTTGCCGAGCCCGTTCGCCAGGTCGGTGTTGTAAGCCTGGATCAGGCGGGCTGTGGTGAACTCGGTGTCGCCGAGGAGCGGTACCTCACGGGTGATCCACCAGCGAAGAGCGTCCGTACCGTAGTCCTCGACCAACTCGACGGGATCGACGATGTTGCCGGTGCTCTTCGAGAGCTTGGCGCCGCCCGCGTTGACGTAGTCGTGGACATGGATGGTGGTCGGGAGCGGCTGGCCGGCAGAGAGCAGGAGCCCGATCCAGTAGACGGCGTGGAAACGGGTGATGCCCTTGCCGATCACGTGCACACGTTCGCCGTCGCCTGCCCACCAGTACTCGTAGTCCTCGCCGGGATCGTCGACGCCGAGTGCGGTGATGTAGTTGGTGAGCGCGTCCCACCAGACGTAGATCACCTGACCGGGATCACCCGGCACCGGGATGCCCCAGCCGCCCGCGCGAGCAGCCGGGCGGGAGACGCTGAAGTCCTGCAGTCCCTCGTTGAGGAGCGCCAGTACTTCGTTGCGCTTCTGAGGCGGGTTGATTGTGAGGGTGCCACTGGTGATCGCGTCCTTGATGTGATCGCGATAGCGGGTGAGGCGGAAGAACCAGTTCGTCTCGGTCACGCGCTCGGGCGCCGTACCGTGTTCCGGGCAGAGTCCATGGAGCAGCGCGTCGGGCTCGTAGAACTGCTCGCATCCAACGCAGTACAGGCCTGTGTAGGTGTGCTGGTAGAAGTCGCCTGCGTCCGCGCAGCGCTGCCAGAGGTAGTCGACGCCGGGACGATGTCGTGGGTCGGACGATGTTCGGATGTAATCGTCGCAACTCAGGTCGAGAAGGCCTTGGAGTGCCTGGAAACGGTCGGCGGCTGCGTTCACGTAGTCGGCCACCGGCGTCCCGGCGTTCCGGGCGGCGAGGACGTTCTTGAGGGCGTGGTCGTCGGTGCCGGACAGGAATCGAACCGGTTGGCCGCGGAGCCTGCGGTGGCGTGCGAGCACGTCAGCCTGCACGAACTCGAGCGCGTGACCGAGGTGCGGCGCCGCGTTCACGTAGGGGATCGCGGTGGTGATGTAGTACGGATTCATAGGGGTTCCTTCCCTGTCATATCGGCAGGGAGCCCCACATCGCGGGGGGGGGGGGCGCCCGCGCGGGCGGGGGGGGTTACGAGCCCCCCCACGACGCGCAGCAGCGTCGACTTCCCGGAGCCGTTCTCGCCGATCAGGCCGCTGACCTGACCTGGTGGGAACGCGCAGGTGACCTGGTCGAGC
>NZ_JBSHBJ010000048.1:0-45590 GCF_053611945.1 Kribbella sp. NPDC054772
TCTGAGGACCCTGCGCCTACTACGCGGCACTCGACGGGCACCTGCTCGCTACGGCGCAGGGTCCTCAGACCCCCTCTAAGATGTCCGAGTGGGTTCGCTGCTGATCGCCGGTACGACGTCCGACGCCGGGAAGACGACCGTCGTCACGGGGCTGTGCCGGTGGCTGGCGCGCCAGGGTGTGCGAGTGGCGCCGTACAAGGCGCAGAACATGTCGAACAACTCGATGGTCTGCGCGGACGGCACCGAGATCGGCCGCGCGCAGTGGATCCAGGCCGTTGCCGCGGGCGCCGAACCCGAGGCCGCGATGAACCCGGTGCTGCTCAAACCGGGCAGCGACCGCCGCAGTCACGTGGTGCTGATGGGCCGGCCGTGGGGCGAGCTGTCCGCGCGCGGGTTCCTGACCGAGCGTGCCGAGCTCGCCGCGGCGGCGTTCGCGGCGTACGACGATCTCGCGTCCCGGTACGACGTGGTGATCAGCGAGGGCGCGGGCAGTCCGACCGAGATCAACCTGCGGCAGTCCGACTACGTGAACATGGGCCTCGCGCAGCACACCAAGGCGCCGGTGGTCGTGGTCGGGGACATCGACCGCGGGGGAGTGTTCGCGTCGATGTTCGGCACCGTCGCGTTGCTCGACGCGGCCGACCAGGCGCTGATCAGCGGGTTCCTGGTGAACAAGTTCCGCGGTGACGCGTCGCTGCTGCAGCCGGGGATCGACATGCTCACGTCCGTCACCGGCCGGCCGACGTACGGCGTTCTGCCCTGGCTGCCCGATCTCTGGCTGGACTCCGAGGACGCGCTCGACATCCCGGTACGGCGTACCTCGCCGGGCGACCTGTTGACGATCGCGGTGGTGCGGTTCCCGCGGATCAGCAACTTCACCGACCTCGACGCGCTGGCGGTCGAGCCGACGAACAGCGTGTTCTTCACGACCAGCCCGGGCGAGGTCCGCGACGCCGACCTGGTGGTCCTGCCCGGCTCGCGCGCGACCAGCTCGGACCTGGACTGGCTACGCTCGCTCGGCCTCGCCGACGCGGTCGCGGCCCGGGTCGCCGCGGGCCGGCCGGTCCTCGGGATCTGCGGCGGCTACCAGATGCTCGGCACCACAATCTCCGACCCCCACGGCGTCGAAAGCAGCGTCGAACGCGGGGGCGGAGATGGCGTCGAAGGCGGTGGCGAGCGGCGCGGTCTCGGGTTGTTGCCAGTCGCAACGACCTTCGCGCGGGAGAAGACGCTGGCCCGTCCGGCGCCGACGGCGTACGAGATCCACCACGGCGTCGTCGACGTGATCGGGAACGCGGACGAGTTCCCCGGCGGCTGTCGGGTCGCCAACGCCTGGGGCACCATCTGGCACGGCCTCCTGGACGACGACACCGCCCGCCACGCCTTCCTCACCGAGGTAGCCACCCAGACCGGCAAACCGGCCCCCGACGGATCAATCTCCTTCGCCGCCCTCCGCGAGTCCCGCCTGGACCGCCTCGCCGACCTGATCGAAGAACACGCCGACACCAAGGCCCTCCTCCAACTCATCGAATCCGGCGCCCCACCCACCTCCTTCATCCCCCCGGGAGCCCCGTGAAAACGGTCCTGCATGAGTACCTCGAGTCGACCCGGGCGTTGATGCTCGCGAAGCTCGGCGGGCTGAGTGAGTACGACCGCCGGCGCCCGCTGGTCGCCTCCGGGACGAACCTGCTCGGCTTGGTGAAGCACCTGACCGGCATCGAGTACGTGTACCTCGGCACCAGCGTCGGCCGCCCGCCGGCCGAAGTGCTGCCCTGGGAAGCGGACGGTTCGGTATGGCAGGGCGCTGACCTGTGGGCGAAGCCGGAGGAGTCGACGGAGTACATCACCCGGCTGTATCGCGAGGCGTGCGCGCACAGCGATCTCTCGATCGCCGAGCTCGACCTCGAGCATCCGGCCGAGGTGCCGCACTGGCCCGAGGAGAAGCGCCGTACGACGTTCGGCGCGTTGCTGGTCCGGGTGGTCGACGAGACCGCACATCACGCCGGTCACGCGGACATCCTGCGGGAGCTGATCGACGGACAGGGCGGCAAGGACGCCGATCTGCTCGACGAGTCGGGCTGGTCGGAGTACTACGGAACGGTCCAGCGAGCTGCGGAGACGTTTCTGCGTGGATGAGTTCGAGCGGGTACGGGGGCGGTTGTTCGGGATTGCTTACCGGATGACTGGTACGGCGACTGATGCCGAGGAGATTTTGCAGGACGCCTGGTTGCGGTGGCAGGACGCTGATCGGGACGCGGTGCGGGATCCGGATGCGTATCTGGCGAGGGTTGTCACGAACCTCTCGATCAAGGTGTTGACGTCGGCGCGGGCGCGGCGGGAGACGTACGTCGGGGAGTGGTTGCCTGAGCCGGTGCTGACCGGGCGGGCCGAGTTCGACGCGCTCGGTCCGTTGGAGATCGTGGCGGAGCGGGAGTCGGTGTCGTTCGCGTTGCTGCTCCTGCTCGAACGGTTGACCCCGGCCGAGCGGGCGGCGTACGTGCTGCACGAGGCCTTCGCCTACGGGTACCGCGAGGTCGCCGCGCTGATCGGGACGTCGGAGGCGAACGCGCGGCAGCTGGCGTCGCGGGCGGGGAAGAAGCTTGCGGGAGAGCCGCGCCAGGAGCAGCCTGTCGATCGGGCGGGTTGGCGCAAACTTGTCGAGCGGTTCCTCGCGGCCGCGCGGTTGGGTGAGGTCGAGGAGCTCGAGAAGCTGCTGGCCGCGGACGTGATGACCCGCGCCGACAGCGGCGGGAAGGTGTCCGCGGCGCGCAACCTGGTGGTCGGCCGCAACCGGGTCGCGCGGTACGTGACCGGGGCGCTGCAACGGTTCGGCGCCGGCATCGAGGCGTACCTCGCGGAGGCGAACGGCGAACCGGCACTGGTTGCCGTCGGCCCCGACGGCGTGGTCGCGATCTGCTTCATCGGAACCGGCCCGGAGGGCGTGACCGACCTGCAGTTCGTGATGAACCCGGACAAGCTGGCGTTCGCCGCCACCCAGTTGTCACGGCTCCCGGGACCAACCGACTCCGAAACCTGACTTGACGACTGTGACAGTGGCACTGTCACAATAGCCGTCATGGGTCCACTCGCGGGCATCAAGGTGGTCGAGCTGGCCGGGATCGGGCCGGCGCCGTTCGGGTGCATGCTGCTCGCCGAGCTCGGCGCCGACGTGCTTCGCATCGATCGCCCCGGCGGCGGCATCTCGCTCGGCCCGCCCGAGCTCGACCTGGTGAACCGCGGCCGCCGCAGCACCGCCCTGGACCTCAAGCAGCCCGCTGCCGTCGATGTCGTACGCCGGCTTGTCGCGCAGGCCGACGTACTGGTCGAGGGGTTCCGGCCGGGGGTAGCGGAGCGGCTCGGGCTGGGGCCGGAGGACTGTCACGCGGTCAACCCGCGACTGGTCTACGGCCGGATGACCGGCTGGGGCCAGGACGGCCCGCTCGCGCACACCGCCGGACACGACATCGACTACCTCGCCCTGTCCGGCGCGCTGCATCTCATCGGCCGCTCCGGTGGCCCGCCGCAGGTGCCGGCGAACCTGCTCGGTGACTTCGCGGGTGGGTCGCTCTACCTTGTGATCGGCGTACTCGCGGCCCTGCACGAGGCACAGCGCAACGGGCGGGGGCAGGTGGTGGACGCGGCGATCGTGGACGGTTCGGCGCACCTGACGACGATGCTGCTCGGAGCGCTCGCGGCCGGATCCTGGCGGCAGGAGCGCGGGACGAACCTTCTCGACACGGGAGCGCCCTTCTACGACGTGTACGAAACGGCCGATCGCCAGTACGTCGCGGTCGGGGCGCTCGAGCCGCAGTTCTACGCCGAGCTGATCGACAAGCTCGGTCTCAACGCACCGGACCGCAACGACCCGGCGCAGTGGCCGGAGCTGCGGAAGGTCCTGACCGAGACGTTCCGGCAACGCACCCAAGCCGAGTGGACCGAGCTCTTCGACGGGTCCGACGCCTGCGTCACGCCGGTCCTCCCGCTCGCCGCCGACCACCCGCACCTCACGGCCCGCGGCACCTTCGTGGAGCACCACGGTGTCCGGCAGGCAGCTCCGGCGCCGCGCTTCGACCGTACGCCGACCAGCCTGGACCGGCCGCCCGCGCGACCGGGGGAGCACACCCGCGAGGCCCTGACCGACTGGGGCATCACCGACATCGACGACCTGCTGGAGTCCGGCGCCGCCGTGCAGCTCTGAGACCAGTCCTTAATCGAGAGAAGGCCGCCTGTGGAACGTCAGCTGTTCGAGCCCGATCACGACTCCTTCCGGGAGACCGCGCGCGCCTTCTGCGAGAAGGAGATCGTCCCGCACCACGACAGCTGGGAGGAGGCCGGCATCGTCCCCCGTGAGCTGTGGCGGGCCGCCGGCACCGCGGGCCTGCTCGGCTTCATGATGCCGGAGGAGTACGGCGGCGGTGGGGCGCGCGACTTCCGGTTCAACACCGTGCTGATCGAGGAGCTCACCAGGGTCCGCGCCAGCGGGGGTCGGGTTCACCATCCACACCGACATCAACTCGGCGTACCTGCTGGACTATGCGACGGCGGAGCAGAAGCAGCGCTGGTTGCCGGCGTTCTGCTCGGGCGAGACGATCACCGCGATCGCGATGACCGAGCCCGGGGCCGGCAGCGACCTGCAGGGCATCCAGACCACGGCGCGGCGCGACGGCGACCACTACGTGCTGAACGGCCAGAAGACGTTCATCTCGAACGGGATCCTCGCCGACCTGGTGATCGTGGTGGTCAAGACCGACCCGGACGCGGGAGCGCAGGGGATCTCGCTGATCGTCGTCGAGCGCGGGATGCCCGGGTTCGAGCGCGGGCGGAACCTGGACAAGATCGGGCTGAAGGCACAGGACACCGCGGAGCTGTTCTTCGACGACGTCCGGGTTCCGGCGGCGAACCTGCTCGGCGAAGAAGGTCAGGGCTTCATCTATCTGATGGAGAAGCTGCCGCAGGAGCGGCTCACGATCGCGGTCGTCGCCGCGGCTGCGTGCGAGAACATGCTCGACGACACGTTGCGCTACGTGAAGGACCGGAAGGCGTTCGGCCGTCCGATCGGCTCGTTCCAGAACAGCCGGTTCGTGCTCGCCGAGATCGCCACCGAGACGCAGATCGCCCGGGTGTTCGTCGACCGCTGCATTCAGGAGCTGAACGCCGGCACCTTGACCGTGGCCGAGGCCGCGATGGCGAAGTGGTGGACGACCGAGCTGCAGAAGAAGGTCGTCGATCGTTGCCTTCAGCTGCACGGTGGCTACGGTTTCATGACGGAGTACCCGATCGCGAAGGCCTACCTGGACACCAGGATCCAGACCATCTACGGCGGCACCACGGAGATCATGAAAGAAATCATCGGCCGGACGATGGGCGTGTAGTCGCAGGGGGCCGACGCAGGGGAACCGTCGCTCGGTGCGCACACGCGCTACGCCGCGACGGGTCCTGCGCCTGACCACCAGCCAGGCGGTGCGAGCGTCCTGGGCTGGTATCACCGTGTGCCGTGCCCAACCCCTCCAAGCGGCGCGGCAACACCTGGCGCCGGGGTCTTGGGCATGCCCGAACAGGCTCGCTCAGCGTAGACCGCCGAGCGGCTGAGCGCCACAGGTCGGGCCGCTCAGTTCGGGACCAGCGTCAGACGGCCTTGGACGACATCGTCCGCGACCGCGGTCAGGTGGCGGTTGTTGGCCCGCGCGTACGACCGCAGAATGCCGAACGCCGCCTGAACATCGATGTCCAGGCTGTGGCTGAGGAACCCCTTCGCCTGCTCGATCAGGATCCGGCTGTTCAGAGCGTACTGGAGCTGCTCGGTGACGATCTCCTGGCGGGCCAGCGCACGCTGGTGCACGATGCCGATGGTGGCCGCGTCAGCCAGCGCCTGCCCCAGGGCCACGGTGTCGGCATCCAGCTGGCCGGCAGACGTGCTCAAGAGATTCACCGCACCGAGCACGGTGTCGCGCAGCCGCATCGGCAGTGCCTGCACCGAGAGGTAGCCGGCGCCGACAGCGGCGGCGGTGAAGCGCGGCCAGCGGTCGCGGGCGTCCCGCAGATCCGGATGCTGGACCTGGCGGCCGGTGCGGAACGCGTCCAGACACGGGCCCTCGAGGTTCTGCAGCTGGGTGAGCTCGACCAGCCGGGCCTCTTCGGTGGAGGCCGCGACCAGGTTCAGGGCACCGTGGTGATCCGCGAGCAGGATGCCGCACGCCGACACCCCCACGACCTCGCTGCAGTGTCCCGCGAGCCGGTCCAGGAACTCGATGACGTCGAAGTCGTCGACGAGGGTGTCCGACAGTTCGATGAACACTTCGCGCACTCTACGGTTAGATATACTCATCAGTCCTCCTCCTGCTCTTGCTCGGGGTCTATCGGACGCGGCCCGTTCGGCGGTGGGTCACCGTCGGGAGCGCGGTCGTGGTTCAGGTGCAGGCGGTCGGCCATCACGTCGACAGCGACCGTGTGCAATGACAGACCATTGCTGTAGGCGTGGGCGCGCAGCCTGGCCAGCGCGTCGGTGACACTGATGCGCTGCTGGGAGGCGAGCCGGCCGGCAGCTTGGTGGACCTCGGCCCGGCGAGCGCTGAAGGCAGCCTCGATCACCTCGTCCAGATCCGCGTTGATGCCCTGGTGGTGGTCGAGGGCGAGCACGAACACGGCGTCGGCGAACACCAACCCGTCGGCCAATTGCTCAGCCTGCAGCGGTCCCGGTTCCCGGCGGTACACGGTGAGGACGCCGACCTTGGCCGCTCCGGCGGCGACCGGGAACGCGAAGACGCCGCGGATGCCCCGATCCGCACCCGCCGCTGCGAACGCGGGCCATCGCCGACCGGCCTCGGCCCCGGACAGGTCCGGTTCGAGCACCGGTGCACCGGTCTCGACCGCCGTACTGCTCGGCCCGTCACCCAACTCGAACTGGAGCTCGTCCAATTCGCTGATCGCCGGATCGGTGGCGAACACCGGCTCCGGCAATCCGTATCCGCGCGTCATCGCGAGCCCGGCGCCTGCCGCGGAGAGCGCCTGGCCGCAGGCCAACACGGCGTGCGCCAAGGACGGGGCCAGACCATCGCCGTCGCCGACGGACCTGATCGCCCCCCATACTCGCGCGCTGCGTTCGTGATCCACCCAATCCGTCCAGACTCGAACCGCCGCCGGGCGGAAGGTCCACTCCAGCGGCCGGATCGTCGAAGCAATGCCCATCGCGTCGCGCGCCATCCAGTAGTCGCTGTGCCGCGGCTTCAGGCCAGGGCGCTTGATCCGCCGGTCTCGCCGCTGACGACCGGTACCCGACGCTGCGATCTTCACTCGTCGGCCACCGGATCCTTGAGCGGCGGCACCTCCCCTTCGGAGACAAGTGCACTCACGCCGTGGGATCGGGACGCTGCAGTCCGTTTGTCGGTGGCGGTGGACCGTACTGCGTACCACTGGCTCACCAGGGCTCCTCCCGGACACGTCGCGGTGCGCGAGCCGTGGTCCGGGGCAGCGCGTATCCATCACTGTAGTCCTGTTGGCGGCCCGCTGCTCTCCCGGCGCGCAGGGCGGCGTGATTGACTGCCTCCAGGAGCCGAGGAGGTCGTCATGGGGATCGTGTCGCCAGGTTTCAAGGGCCGGCGCGGGGGTGGTGCAAAGCTGCCACCCGGGCAGTACCTGACGCGGGAGTTCCCGGTGCTGTCGGCCGGGCCGACGCCGCACATCCTGACCGACCACTGGGAGTTCACGGTCACGACGGAGACCGGGGAGAAGTACAGCTGGGACTGGGCGGCGCTGATGGCGTTGCCCGCCGAGGAGATCACCAAGGACATCCACTGTGTGACGCGGTGGTCCAAGCTGGAGACGACGTGGAAGGGCGTCCCGCTCGACGCGCTGCTCGCGGACGTCGAAACCGGCGCGGACTTCGCGATGGCGCACAGCTACGGCGGCTACACCACGAACGTGCCGCTCGACGACCTGCTCGACGGGCAGTCCTGGATCGCCTACGAGTACGACGGCGAACCGCTCGATCCAGAGCACGGCGGACCCGCACGGCTGCTCGTTCCGCACCTCTACTTCTGGAAGAGCGCAAAATGGGTCCGCGGCCTCGTGCTGTCCGACACCGAGGACCTCGGCTTCTGGGAGACCGTCGGCTATCACGAGTACGGAGACCCATGGAAAGAACAGCGATACGCGGGCGACTGACGGCGCGGAGGTCATGGCAGGTCGCCACGGTCGCCGACGTACGCCGGGAGACCGCGACGGCCCGCACGATCGTGCTCGACGTCCCGGACTGGCCGGGGCATCTCGCCGGGCAGCACCTCGACGTGCGGCTGACCGCGGACGACGGATACCAGGCGTCGCGGTCGTACTCGATCGCGTCGGCGTGGAACGGGGCGACGATCGAGTTGACCGTCGAGCAGGTGCCGGACGGCGAGGTGTCGCAGTACCTCGTCGAGGTGCTGCGAGCCGGGGATCCGCTGGAGATCCGGGGACCGGTCGGCGGATGGTTCGTGTGGAAGCCCGAGCAGCAAGGCCCGGTGCAGCTGATCGGCGGTGGTTCGGGCATCGTGCCGTTGCGGGCGATGTTGCGGGCAGCGGACGGGTCCGGGACACGCATGCGTTTGCTGTACTCGGTGCGGCGGCCTGATTCCGTGATCTACGTCGGTGATCTGAAGGAGCTGGCCGCGTCGGACGACGTCGACGTACGGCTGGTGTACACCCGCGAGGCGCCGGCCGGGGAGCCTCGGGTCGGGCGGATCGACGCGGACCTGCTCGAGCGGTACGCGTTCAGGCCCGACGAGGGCGCGACGACGTACGTGTGCGGACCGACACCGTTCGTGGAGACGGTGGCGGACCTGCTGGTGGCGGCCGGTCACGACCCGGCGAGCGTGAGAACCGAGCGGTTCGGACCGACTGGAGGCCGGCCATGAGCGATCCGGAATACCTGGACGGCAATGCCGCCGCGGGGGCGTTGAGCGAGGTGTTCGCCGTCGATATCACCACGGCGGTCACGCGGTGCGCGGAGTGCGGTCGGACCGGGGTGTTCGCGGATGTACGCCTGTACGTCGACGCCCCTGGCATGGTGGCGCGATGCACCGGCTGCGACGGCGTCCTCCTGCGCGTGGTCAGCACCCCGGACGACACCTTCCTCGACCTCCGCGGCCTCACCTACCTGCGAATCCCGAGCAGCCCAGTGTCCTCAACACACTAGTGCCGGACAGCCCTCGGGCGTAGGGTCCGAGCTGTGGACGTGCCCCGGACCCAGGCGCTGAACGGGCTGTTCCGGCGAGGGGTTGGCGGGTCGCGATGACATCGGAGTATCTGGATCGCTTGGCGGACTCGGATCCGTTGGATCTGTGGGAGTCCGGAGAACTGGCGGAGGCCCTCGTCGAGATCGATGATCTCGTCGCCGCGCGCCGACAGCCGGTCGGCGAGGCGAGGGTCCTCAGCATCCGGCTCGCAATCTACCGGCGCCGGCTAAACAGCGAACTGAGCCGACGCGCCACCCTCGGTCCGGGTGCCGGTCCGATCTAGGGCGTGTCCCGCCCGGGCGAGGCAGTGCGGACCGGCAGTCAGTGCCGTTTGCTCCGGGTCCGGCGGACCGTGTCGCGCTGGGTCTCGCCGACGGCGCGCTCGTAGGCCAGGACGAGACCCTGGATCGTGACCGGCTTGAACCGCTCGATCAACCGCTGGGTGTGTTCCGGCGGGCCCCCGGAGTCGCGGTAGTGCGGCCAGACCTTGGTACGGAACACCTCGGTCAGTTCCTCGGCGATGGCGCGGCCGTGTTCGGTGAAGATGCGACCGGCGGCCAGCACCGCCTCGACGGGCAGATCGAGGTCGAGCAGTTCGACGCCGAGGCTGAGATGCGCGGTCGCCACCTGGAACACGTCTTCGTCCGGCGTCGGTTCGACGACGCCGAGCGCGACCAGCATCTCGATGTCGTCGTCCGTCAGCTCGCGGCCGGTACGCCGGACCAGCGCCGCCCGATCGAGGGTTTCGGGCAGGTCTCGCATCCACGGCGTGAGCAGCGTCCGGTGCAGGGCGATGTCCTGTGGTGTCGCGTCGGACGGGATGCGCTCCAGATAGCCCTCGATGGCTTGCAGCGTGAACCCGTGGGCCTGCAGTTCACGGACCAGATCGAGTCGAGCGATGTGCTCCGGACCGTAGTACCCGATCCGGCCGCGCCGGATCGGCGGCGGGATCAGCCCGCGGCCCGCGTAGAACCGCAACGTGCGCACCGTCATGCCGACCCGCGCTGACAGCTCGTCCACCGTCAACGTCGCGTCCCCCGCCACCTCGGACATGGCGGAGATCATAACGAGTCCCCTTGACCATTGTGACAGCAGTACTGTCACAATCGAGCGCATGACCAGCGAAGCCTTCCTGTACGACGCGATTCGCACACCGCGGGGCAAGGGCAAGCCGACCGGCGCGCTGCACGAGGTCAAGCCGATCCAGCTGATCACCGGCCTGCTGCGGGAGCTGCGCACCCGCCATCCCGGCCTGGATCCGGCGACCATCGACGACGTCGTTCTCGGCGTGGTGACCCCGATCGGCGACCAGGGCATGGACATCGCGCGGACCGCCGTCCTGATGGCCGGCTACCCCGAAACGACCGGAGGGGTGCAGCTCAACCGCTTCTGCGCGTCGGGCCTGGAGGCGGTCAACCAGGCGGCGCAGCGGGTCCGGTCCGGGTGGGAGGACTTCATCCTGGCCGGCGGCGTCGAGTCGATGTCCCGGGTGAAGATGGGGTCCGACGGCGGCGCCTGGGCGATGGATACGGAGACCGCGCTGCAGACCGGCTTCATCCCGCAGGGCATCAGTGCCGACCTGATCGCCACGATCGACGGCTTCTCCCGGACCGACGTCGACGCGTACGCCGCCGAGTCCCACGCCCGGGCGGCGAAGGCCTGGGCGAACGGGTACTTCGCGCGTTCCGTCGTACCGGTGGTCGATCGCAACGGATTGCGGATCCTGGACCACGACCAGTTGGTGCGCCCCGGGACGTCGGTGGAGACGCTGTCCGGGCTGCCGCTGTCGTTCGCCGCGATCGGGGAGCACGGCGGGTTCGACTCGGTCGCCCTGGAGAAGTACCTGACGATCGAGCGGATCGAGCACGTGCACCACGCGGGCAACTCGTCGGGCATCGTCGACGGCGCCGCACTGGTTGCTATCGGCAACCAGAAGGCCGGCGAGGCGCTCGGTCAGGCGCCGCGCGGCCGGGTGGTCTCCGTCGGTGTCAGCGGCGCCGACCCGACGATCATGCTGACCGGCCCGGCGCCGGCCGCCCGGAAGGCGCTGGCCAAGGCTGGGCTCGAGGCCGACGACATCGACCTGTTCGAGATGAACGAGGCGTTCGCGGCCGCGGTCATGCACTTCATGAAGGATCTCGGCGTACCGCACGAGAAGGTGAACGTGAACGGCGGCGCGATCGCGCTCGGCCACCCGCTCGGGGCGACCGGCGCGATGCTGATCGGAACCCTGCTGGACGAGCTGGAGCGACGCGAGCTCCGCTACGGACTGGCCACCCTGTGCGTCGGCGGCGGGATGGGCGTCGCGACGATCATCGAGAGGCTTTCGGCATGACGAGCATGATCGAGTGGAAGAACGACGCCGGAGTCGTCACCCTGACGCTGAACGACCCGTCCGCGTCCGCGAACACCATGAACGACGCGTACGTCGAGGCGATGGGCCGGACCGTCGAGCGCCTGGTCGCCGAGAAGGCCTTGATCAAGGGCGTGATCGTGACGTCCGCGAAGTCGACGTTCTTCGCCGGCGGGAACCTGCAGCAGCTGTCGCAGATCCAGCCCTCGGACGCGGCGCAGGTGTTCGAGACCATCGAGGAGGTTAAGCGTCAGCTGCGCGCTCTGGAGACCCTGGGCGTGCCGGTCGTGGCCGCGATCAACGGGTCTGCGCTCGGCGGTGGACTGGAGATCGCGCTCGCCTGTCACCACCGGATCGTTGCCGACGACAACCGGATCGAGCTCGGCGTCCCGGAGGTGACGCTCGGCCTGCTGCCCGGCGGTGGGGGAGTGACCCGCACGGTGCGCATGCTCGGCCTGCAGGACGCGCTGATGAAGGTGCTGCTCCAGGGCCGGCGGATGAAGCCTGCGCACGCGGTGTCGGTCGGAATCGTCGACGAGGTCGTCGCTGCCGACCAACTCCTCGATGCGGCCCGGCGCTGGATCACGACGTACGACGGCGACGCCAAGCAGCCGTGGGACCGGGACGGGTACAAGATCCCCGGCGGTACGCCGTCCTCGCCGAAGCTGGCCGCGTTCCTGCCGGCCTTCCCGGCGAACCTGCGCAAGCAGCTGAAGGGCGCGCCGTACCCGGCGCCGCGGGCGATCATGAGCGCCGCGGTCGAGGGCAGTCAGGTCGACTTCGAGACGGCGTCCCGGATCGAGTCGCGGTACTTCGTCTCGCTCGCCACCGGCCAGATCGCGAAGAACATGATCCAGGCGTTCTTCTTCGACCTGCAGGCGATCAACGCGGGCGGTTCGCGGCCGGCCGACGTACCGTCCTGGCGCGCTCGCAAGGTGGGCGTGCTCGGGGCCGGGATGATGGGCGCGGGCATCGCGTATGTGTGTGCGAAGGCCGGTCTCGAGGTTGTGCTCAAAGATGTTTCCTTAGAGGCAGCTGCGCGCGGAAAGGAATACTCCGAGAAGCTGCTGGCGAAGCAGGTCGCGAAAGGCCGGAGTACGCCTGCCGACGTCGAGACGTTCCTCAGCAGGATTACGCCGACCAGCGACCCGAACGACCTCGCCGGCTGTGATCTGGTGATCGAGGCCGTCTTCGAGGACGTCGGGCTGAAGCAGAAGGTCTTCGCCGAGATCGCCGCCGTGGTCGAACCGGACGCGCTGCTCTGCTCGAACACCTCCACGTTGCCGATCAGCACCCTCGCCGAGGGCATCGACCGGCCGGACGACTTCATCGGCATGCACTTCTTCTCGCCGGTGGACCGGATGCCGCTGGTCGAGCTGATCGTCGGCGAGCAGACCGGCGACCGGGCGATCGCCCGCGCGTACGACGTCGTACGGCAGATCAAGAAGACGCCGATCGTGGTCGGCGACAGCCGGGGGTTCTTCACGTCGCGGGTGTTCGGCACGCTCGTGATGGAGGGCGCGGCGATGGTCGCCGAGGGGGTCGACCCGGTGCTGATCGAACGGGCCGCGACCCAGGCCGGGTTCCCGGCGCCGCCGCTGGCGATGCTGGACGAGATCACGCTGACGCTGCCGCAGAAGATCCGGGACGCGGCCCGCGCGGCCGGCGAGAGCGCCGGCGCGTTCGACGAGCACCCCGGGATGGCGGTCGCGGACCGTCTCGTGAACGAGTTCGACCGTCGCGGGAAGGCGGCCGGCGCGGGGTTCTACGACTACCCGGCGGACGGGCCGAAGCGGCTGTGGCCCGGTCTTTGGGAGCACTTCGCGCAGCAGGGCGACGTACCGCTGATCGACGTGCAGGAGCGGTTGCTGTTCGCGATGGCGCTGGAGACGGTGAAGTGCCTGGACGAGGGCGTGCTGCGCTCGGTGGCGGACGCGAACATCGGCTCGATCTTCGGCATCGGCTTCCCACCGCTGCACGGTGGTGCGTTGCAGTACGTCAACGCCTACGGGCTGAGCGCGTTCATCGACCGCGCGCGGGTGCTTGCCTCGACGTACGGCGACCGCTTCGAGCCGCCGGCACTGCTGGTCACGAAGGCGGCGGCAGGCGAGCTCTTCGGCTGATCACGAGGCGATATCAACTCCAGCAAACTCCACACATTCGAACAAAGAACAGCGCGTCCGGTCTTGCGCCGGGCGCGCTTTTGAGACATTGTTCTGGCACTTCTACAACGATTGACCTTGCGTCGAACGCTGTCGTTGTGTTGGACCCTGTTGTACCGTGTGCGAAATCGGAGATGCTTAACGTAGTTAAGTAACTCGGAACTCCTGGCGTCGTACCCCTGCGACGTCGCTCTCGGGAAGGTGGAATTCATGCCTGCTCATGTTCCGAACGCCGGATTGTCCCGGCGGGATCTGCTCAAGCGGACCGGTGGTCTGGCCGCGCTCGCCGCGCTGACCGCGGCCTGCGGCGGCAATACCGGCAGACCGTCGTCCAGCGGCGGCGGCGGAGGTTCGAAGGTCAACCTGTCGCAGTGGTACCACCAGTACGGCGAGACCGGGACCCAGCAGGCCGCGCAGAAGTACGCGAAGGCCTACACCGACGCGAACGTCTCGGTGCAGTGGACGCCGGGTGACTACGCCAGCAAGCTGTCGTCGGGTCTGCTGTCCAACAAGGGCCCGGACGTCTTCGAGAGCCAGCTGAACATCGGCATGGTGAAGAGCAACCAGGTGGTCGCGCTCGACGACATCATCGCCGACGTCAAGGACGACTTCCTGCCGGGCGACCTGGCCACGAACACCGTGGACGGCAAGATCTACGGCATCCGGATGATCATCGACCCGCAGGTCATCTACTACCGCAAGTCGCTGCTGGACAAGGCAGGCATCAAGCCGCCGGAGACCATCGACGACCTGATCGCCGCGTCCAAGGAGCTCACCACCAACAAGGTGAAGGGCATGTTCGTCGGCAACGACGGCGGCCTCGCGCTCGGCAGCCCGGCGCTCTGGGCGGCCGGCGGCGACCGGCTCACCGAGGACCACAAGCCCGGCTTCTCCGGTGAAGGCCCGGCCAAGATGTTCGGCAAGCTGCACGAGCTCTACGCCAGCAAGAGCATTCTGCTCGGCTCGCCGACCGACTGGACCGACCCGAGTGCGATCAACCAGGGCCTGTGCGCGATGCAGTGGATCGGCATGTGGGCGGTGCCGGGTATGCAGAAGGCGCTCGGCGACGACCTCGGCGTGATCCCGTTCCCGGCCCTCGACGCGTCGAACAAGCCGGCCGTGTACTCCGGCGGCTGGACGCAGTTCGTCTCTGCGAAGAGCCCGAATGTCGACGCGGCGAAGAAGTTCGTCAAGTGGCTGTGGATCGACCAGGCGGCCGACCAGGAGGACTGGTCGCTGAGCTACGGCTTCCACATCCCGCCGCGGAAGAGCGTCGCGTCGAAGGCGGAGAAGCTGCAGAAGGGTGTTGCGGCCGACACCGTGAAGCTGACCCAGGACTACGGCCACACCGACGACCCGGCCTGGACCCCGAAGATGGGTACGGCGTTCGGCGACATGCTGACGAACATCATCAAGAAGGGAGCCGACCCCGCCGCAGAAATCGCCAAGGCCGAGAAAACCGTCAACGACGAACTGTCGCGGTTGTTCGGATGAGTGCTCCGACGAAGACGTCCGACGGCCCCGCCACCGCTGGTGAGCGGCGGGGCCGATCGGCGAAAACCTCGCGGCAGAAGGGGATCGCCGGCACCACGTTGTGGTTCTGGGTGTTCGTCGGGCCGTTCGTGGTCGGTCTGCTGCTGTTCTCCTACCTGCCGATCATCTGGAGCCTGGTCCTCAGTTTCTTCGAGGCCTACAACACGGCGACGCCGTCGAAGTTCGTCGGGCTGCAGAACTACATCGACATGCTCACCGACCACAACTTCCTGTCCAGCCTGGGCACGTTCACGATCTTCGCGGTGTTCATCGTCCCGCTGACGTTCGTGCTCTCGCTGGTACTGGCGTTGCTGGTCAACCAGGTGAAGATCGCGCGGGCGTTCTTCCGGTCGGTGTTCTTCCTGCCGACCGCGTGCTCGTACGTCGTCGCGTCGCTGATCTGGAAGCTGTCGATCTTCAACGGTGTCCGGTTCGGTCTCGCGAACACGGTGCTCGGCTGGTTCGGTATCGACAACATCGCGTGGCTCTCGACGGTCTCGCCGCCGTGGTACTGGCTGCCACTCGTCACGGTCCGGTTGTGGCTGCAGCTCGGGTTCTACATGATCCTGTTCATCGCGGGTCTGCAGCGGATCTCGCCGACCCTGTACGAGGCGGCGTACGTCGACGGGGCGAAGCCCGGGTGGCAGGTCTTCCGCTACATCACGCTCCCGCAGCTGCGGGCGACGTCGGTCGCGGTACTGATCCTGAACCTGATCGCGGCGTACCAGGCGTTCGACGAGTTCTACAACCTGGTCGGCAACGTGAACTACGCGCGGCCCCCGCTGGTCTACCTCTACGGCATCTCGCTCGGGTCCATCCAGGACCTCGGTCACGGATCGGCCGGTGCGCTGATCCTGGCAGTGATCATCATGCTCGTGACGCTGCTGCAGAGCCGGCTCTTCGGCTTCGGAAAGGCGGGCGACTGATGGCGGTCTCCGAACGTACGTCGGGCACTCCGCAGCCGATCGGTTTCCAGCAGACCTCGCTCGGCCGGGTCGGGACGGTACTGCGCTGGATCGCGCTGACCATCGCGGTCGTGCTGTTCCTGCTGCCGTTCTACCTGATCGTGCGGAACGCGCTGTCCACCGAGGCCGACATCACCGCGCCGACGTGGACGTTGTTCCCGTCGCATCTGCAATGGGGCAACATCAGCGAGCTGTTCAACGACACGACGGTGCCGATGGCGAGGGCGTTGTACAACTCCGCGGTGGTCGGGATCCTCGGCACCGCGGGACAGTTGCTGCTGGCATCGATGGCGGGGTACGGGCTGGCCCGGATCCCGTACAAGCACGCCGACAAGATCTTCTACGCGATCGTCGCGACCCTGATGATCCCGGGCGCGGTGACGTTCATCCCGTCCTTCATCGTCGTGTCGTCACTCGGGTGGGTCTCGTCGCTGCGCGGCCTGATCATCCCGACGCTGTTCAGCGGGTTCGCGGCGTTCCTGTTCCGGCAGTACTTCCTCGGGTTCCCTCGGGAGCTCGAGGAAGCAGCCCGGGTGGATGGCGCCGGGTATTTCGGGGTGTTCTGGCGGATCGTCGTACCGAACTCCCTGCCGTTCTTCGCGGCGCTGGCGGCGATCACGTTCATCGGCAACTGGAACTCGTTCCTGTGGCCGCTGGTGATCGGCCAGGACTCGTCGTCGTGGACGATCCAGGTGGCGATGTCGACGTTCATCACCGCACAAACCATCAACATCCACGAACTGTTCATGGCCGTCGCGGTGTCGATCCTGCCGCTGGTGCTCATCTTCGCCTTCCTCCAGCGCTACCTCATCCAGGGCGTCACCCAGTCCGGCATCAAGGACTGACCCCAGCCGGCGGGGAGTCCACCAGGCTCCCCGCCCACCACCACCCCACCCCGCCAGCCGGGGTGGGCGTTGGTGTCGAGCGGAGGGTCACATAACTGCGGCGGTGCCTCAGGGCGCTGCTTGTTGCCGTGGGGTGCGTGGAGCGGTCGCGTGTGGGCGAGGTGGGGTTTGGGGAACTTTTGTGCCGCCTGGTGGCAATTAGTTTCCCTAGACCCGGGCAGGTGGCCGACACCGGCGGTGCGTGAGGTACGTCGGGCGTCGGTTGGCGTGGGCTGTGCACTCGACTTGTCGCGCCTTCGGCGGCGCGGACCGGTGCGTGGTGCAGGCGTGCATGGCGGAGTACCCGTCCGTGGGGTTCACGCGCGGACCGTGACCGCGGCAATGCCTTGGGGCGTTGCTTGTCGTTGTGGGGTGCGTGGATCGGTCGCGGGTGGGGTGGGTGAAAGTGGTTTGAAAGCGTTGTTTGGTGTGATTTGGGGAGTTGATCGGCGGGTGTCTGGCATGGATGCATCGTCGCTACTACTTGGGGAGATCACATGAGATTTACGCGCATCAGGAAACGCGGGGCTGCGGTGGTTATGGCGATGGTGGCCGCGGCGTTCGTTGTTCCGTTGGCGGCGCAGGTTCAGGCGCCGGCGCAGGCACAGGCGGCACCGAGCGGTACGGTCGGGACGACCGCGTGGACGCCGCAGATCTACCCGCTGTTCTCAGGTGAGTGGGTACAGCGGAACGTGTCGAGTGCCGATCGGAACACGGCGCTGGCTCTGTGCGCCGCGGCGCGGGGAATCGCCTGTGTTTCGGTTGGTCAGGGCGACGGCAGGCACAGCGTTTTCCACCTGTTCAAGTGCGATACGCGGTCGCTGTCCAACTTCATCAACGCGCTCGCGGTTCTGAATCATCAGACCAACAACAAACAGGTCCATTTCTGGGGACCCCATAAGTACGTCTATATCCCGGCGAACAACAGGATCACCCTGGTAGCGGACTCCGGGACGATCGACTTCAATCGTCTCGATATCTGCTGAGGGCACACACCTTCCCGGGCACGCTGATCATGCGTGCCCGGGTTGGATGCGTTTGTGGTGACGGCGCCTGGCTAGGTGAGCAGCGTTTGTAAGCAGTGGAGCGCCGCGGCTCGGCGAGCGGCTTGCCACTCGGGGCTTTTCTGCCAGTAGTAGTGGGACTCCGTCTCGGGGGCCAGTGCAACGATGTCGAATGCGGTCAGCGCCAAGTGGACCTGGTCCCAGGTCGGCAGCGGTGCTGATCGGTGTTCGGCGTACGCCGTCCAGAGGTGCCGGCGAAGGTCGCCGTACGAGCGTTCGGCGGCCCAACTCGCGCTGTCCCATTGGCTGCAGGTGAAGTCGACCAGGGGAGACAGCACGCCTCCGAACCCCCAGTCGAGAATCCCGGTCAACGTCCCGGAATCGTCGAGAAAGAGATGGTTCTCGTAGAGGTCGCCGTGGGCAAGGACCGGGTCCATCGCGTCGACGGCTTCGAGGGCATCGAGGAGCGTCGTACGTGCTGCCGGGCTGATGGACGCAGCGACTGACTTGGTGAGTTGTTCGGGGCCGCCGAGTTCGCGAAGCGGGGTGTAGCAGTCGGCCGCGGTCGGGGGCGCCGTGGGCGGTTCCGTCCAGGGGTTGGCCCAGAGGGGGCGCGGGACTCGGTCGAGACTGACGTCGTGGCACGCGGCGATTGCTGTGCCTAGCTGTTCCGCCAGAGCCTGCAGATGGTCGAGTGACAGGTTGTTGGGGATGGAGCCCGAGACTCGAGTGACGGCGAAGAAGGGGTACGGCGAGATTGCCGGCTCGTGCCAGCGGCCGAGGAGTTTGGGGACTGTTGGGTGGTCGATGGTCGCGTAGACGGCGCATTCGCGCTCGAGTTGCCCGACGATCGTGTGGTTGCGGGGGAACAGGAAGGCGCGGTTGTCTGCGAGGAGAACGTGCTTCGTGGCGCCGTCGAATCGTGGCTCGATCGGACCGTCCACCTTGCAGAGCTCTCGGAAGCGGTTGAGTTGGATCTGCACGAGGACAGCGGCGACGGCTTGTTCGTCATCCATGGCGCGCCACCGACGGGTGCGTTGTGCGCGGGAGTTTGGGCAACGGTCGTCTCCTGTCGACTGGCTGCGACTCGGTCGGCGTCGGCTCCATGAAGGGCTGGTACGGCGATGTGTTGCATCGTAGGCGCATCGAAGCTCGGCGGTTTGTGGAACCTTTTGGCCGTCTGGTGGGAATTAAGTTCCACAGAACTGGGTGGGCGGCCGGGGCTTTGGTTAGGGGCGGTCGGCGAGTTTTAGGTAGATGACGCCGGCGATGGTTACGGCTAACCAGAGGGCTTTGCTGGGGGTTAGGGATTCGTTGAAGAAGAGGGGGCCGAGGGCGGCGGTGCCGGCGGCGCCGATGCCTGCCCAGGTGGCGTAGCCGATGCTGACTTCGATGGTTCGGAGGGCGCGGCTGAGGGCCCACAGGGTGAGGAGGAAGAAGACGGCGGCTGCGACGGACCATGGCCAGACGGTGAAGGCGTGACTGCCGCCGACGGAGAGGGCGTAGCCGATCTCGAAGGTGCCGGCGAGGAGCAAGGTCAGCCAAGCGGTGCGGGCCGACTGCGGCACGGAGGCCGACTGCGGTGTGGTTGGCATGAGGGGAAGTCCTTTGTGGTTAGCGATGGTTAGGTGAGTTGGAGGCCTACGACGCCGGTGATGACCAGAGCTATGCCGATGGCTTTGTGCAAGGTGAGGCGTTGGCCGAAGAGGAGGGCGCTGAGGAGGGTGATGCCGACGCCGGCGAGTGCGGTCCAGAGGGCGTAGCCGACGCCGACGTCGAAGGTGAGGAGGGCGCGGCTGAGGAAGTACGTGCCGAGGCCGCCGGTGGCGAGGGTCGCGGCGGTCCAGCCGCGGTGGGTGAAGCCTTGGGCCTTGCCGGCGGAGATCGCGACGGCGATCTCGAACGCGACGGCGATGCCGAGGTACAGCCAGTGCATGAGATTCCTTCCGGGGAGCGTCTCCCCAGGGTGAAACTTCACACTGGTGTCAGATGCAAGACTGGGAGCCGACTCGGGAGGACACGTCATGCGGATCGGAGAGCTCGCGCGGGCGAGTGGCGTGAGCACGCGTTCCTTGCGGTACTACGAGGAGCAGGGACTCATCCGCTCGAGCCGCACGCCTGGCGGGTGGCGCGTTTTCGACGCGTCGATGGTCGAGCGGGTCGTGATGATCCAGCACCTGTTGGCGGCGGGGCTGTGCAGCGTCACGATCGGCGACCTGCTGCCGTGCCTGGAGTCGCCGCCCGAGGAGCGCACCGGCGTACTGGAGGTGTTGCTCGCGCAGGAGGTTCAGCGGCTCGAGGCGAAGCGGCGGGAGATCGACCGCGAGCTCGACGTACTCGAAGGTTTGCGGCGTGAAGTGAGTGTGCCGGTCACGCCTCGGTGAGCTGGTGCTGGCGGGCTGAACGCTGCGCGAGGACCGAATCGCGGGAGGCGTTCGAGTCGGCCAACGCGCGGGTGCGGGCGGCCGGCGTGAGGTGGTCGACGTAGACGGTCCCGGACAGGTGCTGGGTTTCGTGGATCAGGCAGCGGGCGAAGTACCCGGATGCCTCCAGCGTGAACGGGCGGCCGTCGACGTCGTACGCGTGCAGTGTCGCGCGGGCCGGGCGGGGGAGCGGTGCGTTGGCGCCGGGCACCGAGAGGCAGCCTTCGGTGCCGGACTGGGTGCCGAAGAGCGCCGACATGGTTTCGATCCGCGGGTTGAACGCGTGGCCGACGTGGCGGTCGCCGGACTCGTCGGTGAGGTCGTAGACGAACAGCTGGGCGTCGACGTCGACCTGGTTCGCGGCGAGCCCGCAGCCCTCCGCGATCCACATCGTGGTGAACATGTCGTCGATCAACCGCCCCCACCGCGCGGTGCCGAACTCGGTGACCGGCCGGCAACCGCGGTGCAGGATCGGTTCGCCGTACTCCGTGATGCGCAGCGGGCAGCCGCGGCGTACCTCGTCCGTGAGCTCGGGCAGACGGCGGCTCGGGCGGCCCAGGATGTACGTCGGCATGCAAAGACCGTACTCTGCAAAGTCCAGGCTTTGCAAAGCTCGGCATTAGGATGCGCTCTATGGCCGAGCACCGCAGTACGCCGAACCGCCGTGACGTCGTCCGCGCACACCCGCTCCGTGCAGCGCTTCTGGAGCTGATCGACCGGGACGGTACGACGACGTCCACGGTCGCGGCGCGGGAGCTCGGGGAGAGCACCGGGTCGTGCTCGTTCCACCTGCGGCGGCTGGAGGCGCTCGGCGTGATCGAGGCGGTTCCGGGCGCGGTCGGGCGGGTGAAGCCGTGGCGGCGGCTGCGGGTCGAGCAGGCGACGCTGAACCGGGAGCTCGAGGACACGGCGTACGCGAGCTGGCTGGCCGCGAAGACCTCCGACGACGAGGACTTCGCGTTCAGTGAGGTCGTCACGCTGGCGGACGGCGAGCTGGCCGAGCTGCGGGCCCGGCTGCATCGCGTACTGCGGGACTTCGTCGGCTCCGAGCCCACGTCCGGAACGCCGACCGCGGTGATCATCCGGGCGTTCCCGCTGCATCAGGACGACTAGGGAACCGGCCGCGGGGCTGCCGCGTCAGCGCAGTGGAAGACCAATCCGAGTACGGAGTTCCTATGGACCGCAACGCGACCCCGCACCTGGGCGAGGCCGGGCAACACCTCTGGCCGGACCACACGCAGGCGCCGAACGACCCGGTCTGGAAGGTCCACCCGCCAACCGCCCCGCGCCCTCCCCGCACAGCGAGCCGACTCGCCTCGATCGCTGGAGTCCTCGGCGTACTGACATTCGCCCTCGGCACCGCCCTGATGATCACGAACCGCTGAGCCCCTCCAGCCGGCGCCCCTCGGGCGTAGCCAGGGTGGTGGGGTTGGGGTGACGATGGAGGCACTCCATCGGACTCGGGAGGCGTACGTCGATGGCTGGGGATCCGTATCGCACGAGACAACCTACGAGTCATGAGCGGATGGCGGGCCGCTCGTGGGACGCGTCGTACCAGGACGGGCTCGCGCCGTGGGAGTTCGGCGGGCCGCAACCGGTCGTCGTCGAGCTCGCGGCGGCGGGTGCCTTCACCGGGTGGGTTCTGGACGCGGGGTGCGGCAGCGGCGACAACGCGCTGCACATCGCGTCGTACGGCGTACCGGTGTTCGGGGTCGACCTCGCCGAGACGGCGCTCGCTCGGGCGCGGGAGAAGGCCGTCGAGCGGGGGCTGAAGGCCGAGTTTGCGACCGCTGACGCGCTGCATCTCGAGGAGCTGGGCCGGCGGTTCGACACGATTCTCGACTGCGGCCTGTTCCACACGTTCGACGCGGCCGAACGTGATCGCTATGTGGCGAGTCTGACGTCGGTGGCCGAGCCCGGCGCGACGCTGTACGTACTGTGCTTCGGCGACGAGGACCCCGAGGGCGTTCCGCATCCGGTCAGTGAGGAGCTGCTGCGGACGTCGTTCGGTACCGGCTCCGGCTGGACGCTCCTCGCGGTCGAACCACGCCGGCTCGAGACCCGGATCCACGCCAACGGAGCGCCCGCCTGGCTCGCTACCGCCCGACGAAACTAAGCCATCGGGTGGCGTCTTTTCCCCGTACGGTCGACTCCATGCTGATCGTCACGCGGGAGCAGGCCGTCGCCTACCGGCTGCACGTGAATCGCCTCGTCGACCGGCTACCACCGGGTTCCCACGAACAGGCGGCGTACGTCGGGTTGCAGGACACCGCCCCTCGGGACGCACTGCTCGGGCTGCATGCTCGGATGGCCGACTGCGCGCCGTCGGACTGGGAGCATCCGTCGTTGATCCAGACATACAGTCCGCGAGCCGCGGTGTACGTGTTGCCGGCGCGGGACTTCGGGGTGTTCACGCTGGGACGGATGCCGCTCGATTCGCGGGCGATCGACGTACTCGCTGACGAGGTGTGTGAGTTCCTCGGTGGGCAGGAGCGGCGCGGGGCGGGGATCCGGGGGCTGCGGGCGGCGTGCGTCAGCGGGCGGATCGCTGTGCGGTGGAACACCACCTCGTTGTGGGTGCACGAGGTGCCACGGCCGGACCTCGACCTGGCCGAGGCGCGGGCGGAATTGTGCCGGCGGCATGTGCACTGCTTCGGGCCGACGACCCCAAAAACGTTGTCCTGGTGGTCTGGGTTGTCGCCGGACGACGCGCGGGCGGTCTGGTCGTCGGTAGCTGACGAGCTGGTCGAGGTGGACTTCGACGGTGTGCCCGGGTGGATGCTTCGCGCGGATGAGGAGTGCTTGCGCTCGGTGCGGGAGCCGCGTGGGGTTCGGCTGCTGGTGGCGCCGGATCTGCGGCTGTTCGGGCGGGATCGGGACGGGCGGTTCATCGCGCCGGGGCTGCGGGCGCTGACGCCGGCGGCCGACACGTTCCATCCGAACGGGGTGCTGGTCGACGGTCGGATCGTCGGCGCCTGGGGGCGCAAGGGTGGGCGGGTGAGCGTGCGGTTGTCGGAGACGCTCAGTGCCGCGGAGTACGACGTACTGCGGGCCGAGGTGGCGAGTCTGCCGGTGCGGGCGCCGTCGCTGTCAGTGCGATGAGTCGAGGGGTTTGCGATCGCTTCGGAACGTCGTGCGCAAACGATTGACGTCGATTTCGGGGACGTGGACCTCGACCAGGTCGAACGTTTGCTCAACGAGCATGCGGAGGGTTTCCGCGGCCTCGACCGGCGGCTCGGTGAAGACCGCGCGGGTGCGGCTCGCGAGCGACGCTGGAGCGAGCGGGAGTGTGCGTTCGATGGTGTCGAGGCGTTTGAACGAGAGCACGTGGCCGCAGTACCGGCCGTTGAGAGCGTGCAGGACGTTGAGCACTTGCGTGGCGACGCGCAGGAACTCGCGGGCGAGGAGCAGCGGGTTGTCCCGCTCGGCCAGCATCTGCCAGCGCCAGAACTTCTCGATGTTCCCGTTCCAGCGGATGACGGCTGTGGCGAGCTCGCGCGGATAGTTCGCCGCGCGTTCCTGCCAGCGCGCGACGAGTTCGGCGCGCGGGCCGAGTGCCTCGCCTGCGTCGACGATTCCTTGCAGCAGGTCGAACGCTGACTCGTCGGGCCGGCAGGAGACGAGTACGTCGTCCAGGGTCCGCTCGACGGTGCTCGTCGTCGTGTGCGTGACGTCGACCGTCAGGCCGTCCGGTCGCGGAGCGCCGAGGTACAGCTGATCGAGCCAAGGCGGCGGCGCATCCGCTGCGGACACCGCCCGTACGTCGGTGGCTCCTTCGGCGGCCGCGAGCCGTTCCGCGAGGGTGGGCGGGCGCTGCCAGAAGACTCCCACCTCGACATCGGACCAGCGGTCGGCGTCGCCGCGGGCGGTCGAGCCGCTCAGCATCACCGCGTCGACTCCGTCCGTGGCGGCGTACCGCTCGAGCACGGGCCGGATCATCGACCGGCGCCAGACCGCGGCCTGCGTGGGCGATTCCGGCGGCTCCATCAACGCAGTAGACCACGCAGCCGGTCGACCGATCGGGAACAATCGGCGACATGCGAGTTCCATCCACCTGTCCCTGCGGCCAGAACGCGCCGTACGACGCATGCTGCGGCCCACTCCACCGCGGCGCGACCACGGCCGCGACCGCCGAACAGCTGATGCGATCCAGGTACGCCGCTTTCGTGATGCACGACGCGGCGTACCTGCAGCAGACCTGGTCGCTGACCACCCGGCCGGCGTCCCTCGACTTCCCCGACCGCGAGTGGACCGGCCTCGAGATCCTGAACACCACCGGCGGCAGCGCGTTCCACACCGAGGGCACCGTCGAGTTCAACGCCCACTACACCACCAACGCCGGCCCAGGCGTCCAACACGAAAACAGCACCTTCACCCGCGAAGCCGGCCAGTGGGTCTACGTCGCGGCCCTCTGAACTGCCGGACCTAGAGCTCGCGCTGGTCCGCCTGGCGGGCGGGGGTCTGGGTCATGGTGGTGCGGTCGCCCTGGGCTGCTGCTGTGGGGCGACCGCTGAGGAGCGCAGAGTCGTTGGCGAATCTCGCCGTTTCGGCGGGGACCTCACGCTCGGGTGCGGGCGCATTGCTGTCGATCTCGCGGTCGATCTCGCGAGCGGTGTTGTTGACGGCTTCGTGGCCCGCGGCCCCGGCGGCTTCAGGTTCTGCATTGAGTGCCGCGCCGAGGTCCTGGCGGAAGGTCGAGGCGGTGAGGTCGCGGAGGAACTCGGGGGTGACCTCCTCAGATCCTGCGACGGATTCCACCATCGCGCTGAAACGCAGGTCGGGTGGTGTCTCGATCAGCTGGTTCACGCTCTCTTCCGCCGGACGCCAGGTTTCTCTGCCCTGGAGCTTCAGGGCGGTCAGGGCCCATAGGTCGCTCGGCCCGCGTTGTCCTGCTCGGTGACAGCGTTCTGGATCGGGACCCCCTCGGACGGCACCAGCTGGGCAGACTCCGAGCCGTTCCAGATCTCGCGGAGGTTCGTGCTGGTCCAGACCTGCGCGAGGCCCCTGTCGAGATGTCCTTCGTACCCCGCGATCCGATATGCGTCCGCTGGCAGCGGGCCGGTCAGCCGGGTGGCCTGCACGCCGACCTCGCCGGTCACGGCCATCAGGGCGTCCCAGCGCTCCTGGGCGTCGCCCCGGTCGGAGCTGACCTGGCCGCTGCGCGCGATCGCCTCGCGAACCGTATTGACCTGGGCCTCGGACAGGGCGATGTGTTCCGTCGCGTAGAAGGAGTTCGGTCCGCGCATCGCCTCCTTCCGGCGCGCTGCCTCGGTGTACTGCTCGTGCTCGGTGGCATTGCCGGTGACGACGACCTTGCTGTTCCAGCGCGCGGTCCGGTTGACGACCTGCGACTCACGGCCCGCGAGCTGCGCCTCATTCCTGGCGCGCTCTGACTCCCGGGTGGCGAGCTCCGACACGCGGTCGACGACGGATGCCACCCAGGCGTACTCGGGTGAATTGGCGTCAACCTGTCGTACGGTCACGCGGATCCTCTCGGAACGACTCTCGGTACTGGCGGTGACACTAGCAACCGAGAGTGTCGGGCCGACCGTGTTTCGCGACGACGACCCTGCTTCGGGGAACCATGAGCGGGTCCGCCGCGTCGGTGCGGTAGACGCCGCCCAGGCCAGGTGCAGCTTGTGCCTGGAAACCTCCGAGTGTGGAGCTCCGATGACCGAACGTCCGCCCGAACGGAATCACCAGCTCGCCCCGCACCAACCACCCGCCGGCTACTCGGAACCACCTGCCTCGGGCTATCCCCAGCCGCCTGGCTCCGGTTATCCGCAACCACCTGGTTCCGGTTACCCCCAGCCGCCTGGCTCCGGTTATCCGCAGCCGCCTGGCTCCGGTTATCCGCAGCAGCCGGGCTCCGGTTATCCCCAGCACCTGTGGCCGGAGCATGCTCAGGCCCGTGCTGCCGGGCCGGGTGGAGTCCCGGTCGCGGCCCCACGGGCGACGGGCTCGGCTGTGCTGGGAGTCCTCGCGCTGGTGCTCGGGTTCGCCGGGGTGGTCGCGCCTCTGCTCCCGTTCTCGAACCTCATCGACCGCTTCCCGATCCGGCAGTACCTCGCGTTCCCGTTCGCCGTACCCGCCTTGGCCCTCGCGATCGCGTGCCTCGCCGGCAACCGCCGCGGCAAGGCCGCGGCGGCGATCGGCATGATCTTCGCCGTCCTCGCCCTGATCGTCGGCGCGATCATGGTCTACAACTACGACTTCCGCAGCTGAAGCTCTGAACCCTGACTACTCCGCGATCGCGTACGTCGGTGTGACGATGGCGCGCGCGAGCGTGTGGAAGGCGAGGTTGAACGACACGACGGCCGGTGTGGCGTCCGCGTCCACGTCGAGGGCGTCGACGTCGATCGCGTGTACGACGAAGTAGTAGCGGTGCACCTGATCACCGGGAGGCGGGGCGGCGCCGCCGAAGTTCTTGGTGCCGAAGTCGTTGCGGACGTGGAAGGCGCCGTTGTCGAGGCGCTCCGTCGTACCGGCGCCGGTCGGGAGCTCGGTGACCGTGGCCGGGAGATTGACCAGGACCCAGTGCCAGAACCCGGACGGGACCGGGGCGTCGGGGTCGAAGCAGGTCACCACGAAGGCCTTGGTCTCCGCAGGGAACCCGGACCAGCTGAGCTGCGGCGAGGTGTTGCCGCCCGCGAACGCCTGAGCGTCTGCCAGCGGCTCGCCGTCGGTGACATCGGTACTGGTGACGGTGAACGAACCGGCCCGCGGCAGCAGGTCGTAGGGGTCCGGGGTGACGGGACGGTCGAGAGACATCTGTGATCCTCCGGGATCTCGCGACATGTGGTGATTCCGACACTACTGTCCAGATCCCGCTGGTCCGTCCTGGGGCACACGCTCGGGGATGCGAAGATCGGGTACGCCGGACCGCGCGCCAACCGCGCCGGCGGCGACGGATGGAGGACCCGGTGGAGGACCTGGTGGACGAGTACCTGGAGCGGATCGCGCCCGCGGATCCGGCCGCGATGCGGGCGGCCGAGGAGCGGCACGCCGTACTGACCAAGCCGGCCGGTTCCCTCGGCGTACTCGAGGAGCTGTCCGTGCAGGTCGCCGGGATGACCGGGACGTGCCCGCCCGCGGTGCCCAGCCCGGCCGTGGTGGCGGTGTTCGCCGCGGACCACGGTGTGCACGCGCAGAACGTCTCCCCGTGGCCGCAGGAAGTGACCGCCGCGATGCTGGCCAACTTCGCCGCCGGGGGAGCCGCGGTGAACGCGTTCGCGGCCAACAACGGCGTGGACGTCCGCGTGGTCGACGTCGGCGTGGCGACGCCCGTCGAGCAGCTCGACATCGTGCACGCCAAGGTTCGCCCGGGAACTCGGGACCTCTCGCAGACCGACGCGCTGACCGAGGACGAGGCGAAGGCCGCTGTCGCCGTCGGGTTCGACCTCGCGGACAAGCTGGTCCAGGAGGGCTACCGCTGCCTGCTGACCGGTGACATGGGGATCGCCAACACCACGGCCTCCGCCGCGTTGATCGCGACCTTCACCGGAGCGACAGCCGACGTGGTCACCGGCCGCGGCACAGGCATCGACGACGCCGCACTGGCACACAAGACTGGCGTCGTACGGGACGCGCTCGCGAAGCACGGCGTACCGGCGACTGAGCCGCTCAAGGCGCTGCAGGCGTACGGCGGTCTGGAGCACGCTGCTCTCGCCGGGTACATCCTCGGCGCAGCGGCCAACCGGGTCCCGGTGATCCTGGACGGCGTGATCGCCGGTGCGGCCGCCCTCGTCGCGCAGGCGTTCCACCCGGCCGCTGTCGACTACTGCGTCGCCGGCCACCGCTCGGCCGAGCCGGGACACGCGGTCGCGCTGAAGCAGCTCGGCCTGCAGCCGCTGGTCGACCTGGACCTGCGCCTCGGTGAAGGCACCGGCGCGGTGCTCGCCTATCCGATCCTGACCTGCGCAGTCCGTGCGCTCGCCGAGATGGCCACCTTCGAGGACGCGGGGATCACTTCGTGACGCATCAGTACCTGTCCGGCCTCGTTCTCGACGGGCGGCGCGTGGTGGTCGTCGGTGGCGGCGGGGTCGCCCAGCGGCGGCTGCCGCGGCTGCTCGAGTCCGGCGCGCTCGTCGACCTGGTGTCGCCGTCGATCACGCCGACGATCGAGGGTCTGCTCGGCAACCCGTCGCTGACGTGGATCGAGCGCGGATACCAGGCCGGCGACGTCGACGGCGCCTGGTACGTCGTGGTTGCCACCGACGACGCCGCGGTGAACGACCAGGTGTCGGCGGAGGCCGAGGAACGGCGGATCTTCTGCGTCCGCTCGGACGACCGCTCCCGCGCGACCGCATGGACGCCGGCATCCGGGCAGCACGACAACGTGACGATCGGCGTTCTCGGCGGTGGCGATCACCGCAAGTCGGCCGCCGTACGGGACGCGATCCTGGAAGGACTGCGGACCGGCGAGCTCGCGGCGCGCGAGGTGGATCGGCGACCGGGTGTGTATCTGGTCGGCGGGGGACCGGGCGATCCGGACCTGATCACGGTGCGCGGGCGGCGGCTGCTGGCCGACGCGGATGTCGTGGTGGCGGACCGGCTGGCGCCGCAGCAGTTGCTGGACGAACTGCACCCGGACGTCGAACTGTTCGACGCGGCCAAGCTGCCGCGCGGGCGGGCCGCGCAGCAGGAGGAGATCAACCGGATCCTGGTGGACCGCGGGCAGCAGGGCAAGGTCGTCGTACGGCTGAAGGGCGGCGACCCGTACGTCTTCGGCCGCGGCTTCGAGGAGGCGCTGGCATGCGCCGCGGCCGGGGTGCCGTGGACTGTGGTGCCGGGGATCACGAGTTCGATCTCGGTGCCGGCGGTGTCGGGGATCCCGGTGACGCATCGCGGGGTGACGCACGAGTTCACGGTGGTGTCGGGACACATCCCGCCGTCGCACCCGGACTCGCTGATCAACTGGGACGCGCTGGCCCAGCTGCACGGCACGCTGGTACTGCTGATGGCGGTGGAGAACCTGCCGGCGATCGCGGAGCGGTTGATCGCGGCCGGTCGCCCGGCGGAGACGCCCGCGGCGGCGATCGCGGACGGCACGCTGCCCGGTCAGCGGATGGTGACGTCGGATCTCGCGGGGATCGCCCAGGCGATGAAGGTCGAAGGAGTCGGCGCGCCGGCAATCGTTGTCATCGGCAACGTCGTGGAAGTTGCGGCGCAGGTCGCGGGCCACCGGGGCGCGGGCGAGGCCGGCGCGGACCAGGGCGCGGACAAGGGCGCGGACAAGGGCGCGGACCGGGGCGCGGACAAGAGCGCGGAGTCCGGTGCTGAGGCGGGCCTGGCGTGACCTTGGTCGAGGTGGCGGATGCCGCCGACGAGCGGCTCGCGGACTACGTGCAGCTGCGGGAGGTGAACCTGCGCCGTCTCCTCGAGGAGGAGCACGGCCTGTTCATCGCCGAGGGCGACAAGGTGATCCGCCGCGCGTCGGGCGCCGGCTTCGAGCCGCGGTCGTTCCTCCTCGCCCCGCGCTGGCTGGACTCGCTCCAAGACGTCCTCGAGCAATGGCCGGACAAACCCGTGTACGTCGTCTCGGAGGAGCTGGCCGAGAAGGTCACCGGTTTCCACGTGCACCGTGGCGCGCTCGCGTCGTACAAGCGCCGGGCCCCGGTGCCGCTCACCGAGCTGCTCACCACCGACGTACGCCGGATCGCGATCTTCGACGAGATCGTTGACCACACCAACGTTGGGGCCGGGTTCAGAGCGGCCGCTGCGTTAGGCGTCGGACTGGTGCTGATCACGCCGACCTGCGCGGATCCGCTGTACCGGCGCTCGATCAAGGTCTCGATGGGCACCGTCTTCCAGGTCCCGTGGACCCGTCTGCTGAGCTGGCCCGGCGACCTGCGGCACCTCCAGGACAACGGGTACGTCGCGGCCGCGATGGCGCTCACCGACGACTCGATCACCCTCGACGCACTCGCCGATCGCAAGGACGAGAAGCTCGCGCTGATCTTCGGCACCGAGGGGCACGGCCTGAAACCGCAGGTGCTGAACCAGGCCGACCTGACGGTCCGGATCCCGATGGCCGGTGGCGTCGACTCGCTCAACGTGGCGTCCTCAGCAGCCGTGGCGTTCTACGCGACCCGCTAAAGCGCTGGACGGCACTGATGTGATGACGTCATGCCGAAGGTAGTGCTGGTCACCGGAATGCAGGCCGCCGGGAAGTCGACGATCGCCCCGCTGCTCGCCGCGCGGATGGGTCCGCCCGCCGCGACCCTGGACGGCGACGTGTTCTACCGCGGTGTCGTCGCCGGCGCCGAGATCATGACACCGGACCCGTCGCCCGAGGCGCTGCGGCAGCTGCAGCTGCGGTACGACGCCAGCGCGCTGGTCGCGCAGCACTACGCGGACGCCGGATTCGACTTCGTCTGCAGTGACATCGTGCTCGGCGAGGACGTCGAGCGGTGGTTCGCGCGGCTGCGAGACGTCGAGACCTACCTCGTCGTACTCGTGCCGTCGGTGGAGTCGATCGTCCACCGCGAGCTCGGCCGCGGGGGCAACAACTCGTACCGCGACTGGGGCGACTCGCTGGAGGACGGCGTACGGGCGTTGCAGGCCGGACTGGACGACATTCCGCGCCGGGGCCTGTGGCTGGACACCACGGGACAGACCCCGGCTCAGACGGTCGATGCGATCGATCTGGAGAAGGCCCGCTGGTAGCTCAGGTAGCGGGGGTGTCCTCGTGGTCGTCGTCGTGCTCGACCATGGGCGACACCGGCCAGTCGGCGGGGTAGTCGGCCGCGTAGTCCTCGGCCTCGCCGAACAGACGCTTCTTGTACTTGCGGGACAGCCGGTCGCCGAACACCATGCCCTGAGTGTGGTCGGTCTCGTGCTGCAGGCAGCGGGCCAGCAGGCCGTCGCCCTCGTAGCTCACCGGCTGGCCGTTCTGGTCGACACCGGTGACCTTCGCGAAGTCCGGGCGGGCGCACTTGGTGAACGCGCCGGGCAGCGACAGGCAGCCCTCGTCGCCCTCGTCCAGGTTCCGGTCCTTGCCCTCGGGCACGTCGAGCACCGGGTTGCACACCACGCCCTGGACGTGGTTGCCGGACTTGTCCGGGCAGTCGAACACGAACAGCTGCAGGTCCACGCCGACCTGGTTCGCCGCCAGGCCGACGCCCTCGGCCGCGTTCATCGTCGCGACCATGTCGGCGACCAGCGTCTGCAGCTCGGCACCGAAGTCGGTGACCGGCTGATTGACCCGGTGCATGACCTCTTCACCCCACCGCGTGATGGGCCGCACCGACCCGTTCCCAGGCAACGTAGACATGCCGGAAAGTTTAGGACAGCCGGGCGGTCGTCACGGACGGCCACCCGGCTGACGGTCCTACTTGGCGTTGACCTCGTCGCGCCAGGCGACCCACTCGCGGAGGAGGCCGAGGTCGTAGTCCGGGCCGGAGGCGTGCACCGTGAAGAGGCGGGTGCCGACGTCGAGCAACTGCTTGCCGATGTCCTCGGGCTTCTTGTCGCCGACGCCGACCGAGCGCTCGATCTCGCCCGGGTCGCGGCCGATCGTCTTGCAGTGCTCGTCCAGTACGGCGTGCTTGTGCGCGATCGTCTCGGCGTCACCGAAGCCGTGCCAGATGTTCGCGTGCTGCGCGACCAGCTTGAGCGTCTTCTTCTCGCCGCCGCCGCCGATCAGCACCGGGATGTCCCGGGTCGGCTTCGGGTTCAGCTTGGCCCAGCGCTGCTCGATCCGCGGCAGTGCCTCACCGAGGGCGTCCAGCCGACCGCCCGCCGTACCGAACTCGTAGCCGTACTCGTCGTAGTCCTTCTCGAACCAGCCGGAGCCGATACCGAAGATCAGCCGGCCGTCGCTGATGTGGTCGACCGTCCGCGCCATGTCGGCGAGCAGGTCGGGGTTGCGGTAGGAGTTGCAGGTGACCAGGGCGCCGATCTCGACCCGCTCGGTCGCCTCGGCCCAGGCGGCCAGCATGGTCCAGCACTCGAAGTGCAGGCCCTCGGGCTCACCGCTGAGGGGGTAGAAGTGATCCCAGTTGAACGCGACATCGACGCCGATCTCCTCGGCCGCGGCGACGGTACGCCGGATGTCGGCGTACTGCGCGTGCTGGGGCTGGACCTGCAGACCGATCCGTACCGGAAAGGCGCCGTACGGACGGTCAGGGGACTCGGAAGCTGTCATGCCCAGATCCTAACCCCCGTTTCGGAGGCTCCTCCGGATAGGTGCGTTCTCGGTGGGAAGTTGGTCGGCGTAGACGGCGGCCCAGTCGCCGAGTGCTCGGATCGGGACGAGGAGGTCCCGGCCGGCGGTGGTGAGCGAGTACTCGACGCGCGGCGGTGCGTCGGCGTTCCGCTGGCGCTCGACGAGGCCGTTGTGCTCGAGGCGGCGCAGCGTCTCCGTGAGGACCGATTTCACGTTGGCGCGACCGGCGACCGCCGAGGCGATCGATCGCGCCGCACCGGGCGTGCAGGTGGTCAAGGCGTTCAACCTCGCCGCGGACTCGGTGTGGCGAAACCCACCGCCCGGGCTGGGCGTCCCGCTCTGTGGCGACGGCGATCTGGAACAGGTGAGGGAGTTGGTCCGAGACCTCAGGTGTACGCCGGTGTTCGCGGGCGGACTCGACCGCGCGAAGTTGCTGGAGGCAACCGCAGCGCTGGCGATCGGGATCTGGGTCGGCGGTGGCGACGTACGGGCGATGTTCCCGGCGCTAGCCGACGCCTTCGGCACGGTGCTGCCGGGCTAGCCGCAGGCTCCACGTCGGGAAGAGCAGGTAGGTCCCGGCCCAACTCAGCCCGGCGACGAAGGCCCAGGGCGGCGCACTGTCCATGTCGTCGAGACCGATCAGAATCCCGGGGAGGCCGACCAGGCCGAGCAGCATCACTACACCGGGCAGGATGCCGCGGACGCCGATCAGCCAGATCCCGATCAGCGCGAAGCCGAGGCTCGACCACAGCCCGGCGAGGTAGAAGCCGGTGACGCCGGTCAGCACGAGCACCGTGCCCACGACCGTCAGCGCAGCCCCGGCCGCCGCGGCTGCGAGCAGGAGGCCACGCCGGACCATCGCCGAGCCGATGTCTTCCTGCTCCGGTATCGGTGCGAGCAGGCATCGGGCGAGGACGAGACTGAGGACGCCGAGGACCGCGTTGCCGACGTCGTTGAAGACCCCGAAGGGCTCTCCGGCGGCGTAGAAGACGAGCAGGCAGGCGCAGGTGGTGAAGCCCACGATGCTGTGGGCTCTCGCCACCGGTGCCAGGCTGGTTTCAGCGCTCACCCTTGGATGATCGCGCAAACAGCTGGTTCAGGTCAGCTTGCGGGATCTGGTCGGCGGCGAAGGTGATCGTCCCCTTCGTCACCAGCTCCTCCGCGCTCCGGCGGACGAACCCGAGCGCGGCCCGCGCGATGCTGCCGCCGAGGCTGATCCGGGTGACGCCGACCGATTGCAGATCCGGGACGGTGAGGGTGGAGGTGCCGAGCCCGAGGACCACGTTCAGCGGCCCGTCGATCTCGGTGACCAGCGTGCGGATGGTGTCGAGGTCGTTGACGCCCGGGACGTACAGGCAGTCCGCGCCGGCCGCGCGGAAGCGGTTCGCACGGTCGATGGAGTCGGCGAGCGTGGTCGGCGTACGCAGCAGCTGTCCGTCGGTGCGTGCGGTCAGGACGAACTCCGGGCCGGCCGCCTCGCGCGCCGCGACGATGCGGTCGACCGCGAGCTCGACGTCGTACAGCTCGTGCCCGTCGTAGTCCTCGATGTTCCCGCCGGCCAGGCCGGCCTCGCGGGCCAGCGCGATGGTCTCCGCGACCCGCGCCGGCGCGGCGCCGTACCCGTCCTCGAGGTCGCCGTTCACCGGTACGGCGCTGGCTGCGGTGATCTGGCGGACGCGGTCGAACATCTCCTCCCGCGACACCGCCGGCGCCCCGTCCGGCAGCGTGTGGTCGCCCTTCGCCAGTGAGAACGCGATCCCGGCGCTGGTGGTCGCGATCGCCGGGAACCCGGCCGCGGCGAGGATCACCGCGCTCCCGGCGTCCCACGCGTTCGGCATCACGAAGCGGTCGGAGTGCAGCTCGCGGAAGGTCATAGCCCGAGTCTGGCACTCCGACGCTTCGGTGCTCACCGAATGATCAGCCGACCTAGGTCACCTTTGACGCGGCGGCCTGGTCGAGAAGCCACAGGGTGCGGTTCTGGCCCTTCGGCCGGGCGGCCGGGACGTCTCCTTCGGCGAGAGCCGTCGCGACCGCGTCGGCCTTGTCGTTGCCTGCGACCACGAACCAGACCTCACGTGTCCGGTTGAGCAACGGCAGAGTCAGGGAGATGCGCGTCGGCGGTGGCTTCGGCGAATCGTGCACCGCGACCGCCGCCGGGTCCGTGACCGCGAGCTGCGGGTACCCCGGGAACAGCGAGGCCACATGGCCGTCCGGACCGACCCCGAGCATCAGTACGTCGAACGTCGGCGAACCCGCCGCTTCCAGCTCGGCCGCATACGCCGCCGCGGCCACCTCGGCGCCCTGACCGGTATCGGCGGGCATCGGATGCACCCGGGCCGGGTCGACGTCCAGCGCCGACAGCAGCGCGTCGCGCGCCTGTGTCTCGTTGCGGTCCGGGTCGCCGTCCGGCAGGAACCGTTCGTCACCCCACCAGAACTCGACCCGCCGCCAGTCGACCTCGACCCGCGCCGGCGACTCCGCGACCGCACGGAACACCACGCCGGCTACCCGCCCGCCGGTGAGCACGACCTGCGCGACTCCGCCTTCGCTCTGGGCGTCGGTGACGGCCGTGATCAACCGGGACGCCACCGAGAACGCCAGGTCGTCGGCATCGGAATGGATCAACAGCTCCGGATCGACAGTCATCGCTTCGCCACCCGCTTGCTCCCAGCAACCTTCTTGGCCACGGCCTTCTTGGTACCGGTCTTCTTGGCGGAAACCTTCTTGGTTGTCGTTTTGGCGGGCGCTTTCTTCGCGGCAGCGGACGGCTTCTTCGCCTCCGCCACCTTCTTGCCCGCCGCGGTCACCTTGGCCGCGGTCGACTTCCGCGCCGTCGCGTCGACGGTCTTCTCGGCCGCGGGCATGCTGTCCCGTTCGACCATGCACGCCAGCGTCTTCGCGTACACGTCGTCCGGGTCGAGCCGCCGCAGCTCCTCGCTCAACAGCTCGGACGTCGTACGCCGCTTCAGCGCCACCGGCCGATCCGGCTGCCCCGGCACGCTGAACGTCGCCACCGCACCGTCGGGCCGTGTCAACGCGATCGGCCCGGACGGAGTGAACAGCCGTACGGCGGTCACGCCCGGACCGCGCGAGTTGCGCTGCTCCACCGGCACCTTCAACCGCGACTGCAACCACGCGGCCATCAGGTCCGCGCTCGGGTTGCCCTTCGCCGCCGCGACCTCGGCCCCGGTGACCTTCGTCGGGTACTGATCCAGAGCGGCCGCCATCAGCGCGCGCCACGGCGTGAGCCGCGTCCACGCGAAGTCGGTGTCACCCGGGGCGTACCCCTCGGCCCGTGCCGAGTAGTCGATCGATGCGCGTCGGGTCGCCGCCGAGTCGGTTACCCGGCGCCGGCCCAACCGGCCGAGCGGGTCGTCGGCCGGCACCTTCGGGCCGCCACCCGGCCACCAGACGATGACGGGGGAGTCCGGCAGCAGCAGGGGCGTGATCACCGACTCGGGAACCTTCGCCAGCTCGCCGTGCAGCCGCAGCAGCACCGCCTCGCCGGGGATGCCCTCACCGACCCGCACCTCGGCGTCCAGCCCGGACGCGCCCCGGCCGGGCCGCAGGATTGCGACGAGAACGCGGGACGGGTGCTCCCGACCGGCCTCGTTCGCGGCCTTCATCGCGTCGTGGTGGGACGCCTCGTCGACGACGACCACGATCGTGCCGACCATGCCCATGGCCGGCGAACCCGCGTGCCGGCGGGCCTGTACCAGTGCCGATGCGACGCCGCTCGACGTCGTGTCGGTCAGGTCGATGATCATGGCCGCCTCCAGGCACGTCCGTCGCGGGCGAGCATCTCGTGTGCGGAGTCCGGGCCCCAGTGACCGGACGCATACTGCTCCGGCTTGCCGTGCCGGGCCCAGTAGTCCAGCACCGGGTCGAGGATCTTCCAGCCCAGCTCGACCTCGGTGTGCTGCGGGAACAGCGGCGGGTCCCCGAGCAGTACGTCGAGGATCAGCCGCTCGTACGCCTCGGGCGAGGACTCGGTGAACGAACCGCCGTACGCGAAGTCCATGTTCACGTCGCGGATCTCCATCGACGTGCCGGGCACCTTGGCGCCGAAGCGCACCGTGATGCCCTCGTCCGGCTGGATCCGCAGCACCAGTGCGTTCTGACCGAGCTCTTCGGTCTCGGTCTTGGTGAACGGCAGGTGCGGCGCGCGCTTGAACATCACCGCGACCTCGGTGACGCGACGGCCGAGCCGCTTGCCGGTGCGCAGGTAGAACGGCACACCGGCCCAGCGCCGGGTGTCGACGTCGACCCGCAGTGCCGCGAAGGTCTCGGTGGCCGAGTCCTCCGGGATGCCGTCCTCCTGCAGGTACCCCTTCACCTTCGTGCCACCGGCCCAGCCGGCCGCGTACTGCCCGCGGGCCGAGTGCAGGTCCAGCCGCTCCGGCAGCTGTACGGCGTTCAGCACCTTCTTCTTCTCCTGGCGCAAGGACCAGGCGTCGAAGCTGACCGGCTCCTCCATCGCGACCAGTGCGAGCAGTTGCAGGAGGTGGTTCTGGATCACGTCCCGGGCGGCGCCGATGCCGTCGTAGTACCCGGCCCGGCCGCCGATGCCGATGTCCTCGGCCATCGTGATCTGCACGTGGTCGACGTAGTTGCTGTTCCAGATCGGCTCGAACATCGCGTTCGCGAACCGCAGCGCGAGGATGTTCTGGACCGTCTCCTTGCCCAGGTAGTGGTCGATCCGGAAGACCGACTCGGCCGGGAACACCGACTCGACCACCTGGTTCAGCTCACGGGCGCTCTTCAGGTCGTGACCGAACGGCTTCTCGATCACCACCCGCCGCCACGAGCCGGGATGCTCGTCGGTCAGCCCGTGCTCGGACAGCTGCCGCACCACCTCCGGGAACAGCCCCGGCGGGATCGACAGGTAGAACGCGTGGTTGCCGCCGGTTCCGCGGGTGACGTCCAGCTCGTCCACGGTCTCCCGCAGCCGCTCGAACGCCACATCGTCGGTCAGGTCACCCGGCACGAACCGGAACCCCTCGGAGAGTTGCTGCCACACCTCCTCCCGGAACGGTGTCCGGGCGTGTTCCTTCACCGAGTCGTGGACGATCTGGGCGAAGTCCTGGTTGGTGTAGTCGCGACGGGCGAACCCGACCAGGGCGAAACCGGGGGGCAGCAGCCCCCGGTTCGCCAGGTCGTAGACCGCCGGCATCAGCTTCTTGCGAGCCAGGTCGCCGGTGACGCCGAAGATCACCAGGCTGCACGGCCCGGCGATCCTCGGCAGCCGCCGATCCTGCGGATCGCGCAGCGGGTTCACCGGTCCGGCCGGCTCTTCGTTGAGCTCAGCGGTCATTGGCCGCATCCCTTCGAGATGTCGAGCTACTTGTCGGAACTTATCGGAGCCGGAACTTATCGGAGCACGGACAACAGCTGCTGTACGCCGTTCGCCACGTCCGTGAGGTGCAGCCGCAGTACCGGCCGGCCCCGCTCCGCGAGCACCCCGGCGTCACCGGCGGCCTGCGCCGAGATCAGCGTGCCGAACGTGAACGGACGGTCCGGGATCTCCACGTCCTGCGGGTGCGCCCCGGTGATCTGCAGGAACACGCCCTCCGGGTGACCGCCCTTGTGGTACTGGCCGGTCGAGTGCAGGAACCGCGGGCCCCAGCCGAAGGTCACCGGGCGACCCGTCTTGGTCGCCAGGCCCGGCCGGACCGCGAGCAGGTCGGCGTCCCGCTCGGAGTCGAGGTACGCCATCACTGCGACGTACCCCTTCTCGTCGAGCGTGCCGAGCAGCGCGTCCACCGCGCCCTGCAGCGAGTCGACACCGTCGAGCAGACCCTGGGAACCACGGACCTCGACAGCACCTTCGGTGAAGGCCGCCGCCTCAGGCTCCGGCTGCGCGTCGAGCAGACCACGCGCCGCCTTCTTGGCGCTCTCGACGTCCGGCTGGTCGAACGGGTTGATGCCGAGCAGATAGCCGGCCACCGCCGTCGCCACCTCCCAGAGCAGGAGCTGCCCGCCGAGCGAACCCGACGTCAGAGCCGTCGGTACGCCGCTCGTCGCCTTCTCGGCCAGCAGCGCGTTGGTGAGGTCGGCTGCCTCGCTCGTCAGCTCCGGAGCGGTCGCCTCGACCGCGACCGGGAGGACTCCGGTGCCGTTCTTGCCGGTGCTCTCCGCGATCAGCTGCTCGGCCCAGTCCGGGAAGCCGACGATGCCACCACTCCCAGGCCCGTCGGCCGTGATGATCGCCTTGTCCCGGCCAGCGCTCGCCGCGAGCACCGCACCCAGCCACAGGGCCGGGTTGTCGGTGGAGTCGGCCTGCAGTTCCGCAGCGGCCTCGGCGGCCTGGTCGAGCAGTTCGGCGATGTCGGCGCCGGCCAGACCGGACGGCACCAGGCCGAACGCGGTCAGCGCGCTGTACCGGCCGCCGACGTTCGGGTCGGCGAGGAAGGTCTTGCGGTAGCCCTCGTCCGCCGACAGCTTCTCGAACGGCGATCCCGGGTCGGTGACGACGACGATCCGCGACGCGGCGTCGATGCCCGCGTCGGTGAACGCCTTCGCGAACGTCCGCCGGTGGCTGTCGGTCTCGACCGTGCCGCCGGACTTGCTGGACACGACGATCACGGTCTTCGACAGGTCACCGGCCAGCGCGCGGCCGACCACGCTCGGGTCCGTCGAGTCCAGCACGACCAGCTCGACACCGGCCGTCCGGGTGATGACCTCGGGGGCCAGCGACGAGCCGCCCATACCGGACAGCACGATCCGGTCCAGGCCCTCGGACCGCAGGTCGGCCTGCAGCGCCTCGATCTCGGCCAGCAGCGGCCGCGAGGTCTCGTGCAGGTCGACCCAGCCGAGCCGGATCGCCGACTCGGACTCGGCGTCCGGGCCCCAGATCGTCGCGTCCTTCGCGGCGATCCGGGAGGCGATCTTCTCGGCGACCAGCTTGTCGACGACCTCGGACCAGTCGCCGTTCTGGGTGTTGACCTTCGGTGCGCTCACTTGGCGGCCGCCTTGAGGGCCGTGGCAACGGTTTCCTGCAGCTCGGACCAGGAGGCCTCGAACTTCGCGACCCCTTCGTCCTCGAGCAGTTGCACGACCTCGTCGTACGAGATGCCGAGCTTCTCCAGGTCCTCGATCACCTTGCGGTCACCCGCGTAGTCGCCGCGGACGGTGTCACCGGAGAACTCGCTGTGCTCCTCGGCCGCCTTGATCGTTGCCTCGGGCATCGTGTTCACGACACCCTTGGTGACCAGGTTGTCGACGTACAGCGTGGGGGAGTACGACGGGTCCTTGGTGCCCGTGGACGCCCACAGCGGGCGCTGCGGCTTGGCGCCGACGGTCTCCAGCTCGCGCCAGCGGTCGGTGTCGAAGATCGCCTCGTACGCCTCGAACGCGAGCCGGGCGTTGGCGATCGCGGCCTTGCCCTTCAGCGCCTTCGCCTCGTCGGTACCGATCGACTCCAGCCGCTTGTCCACCTCGGTGTCCACGCGGCTGACGAAGAACGACGCCACGCTGGCCATCTTGGTGACGTCGTGGCCGTTCTCGACGGCCTGCTCCAGGCCGGTCAGGAACGCGTCCGCGACCGCCTTGTAGCGCTCGAGGGAGAAGATCAGCGTCACGTTCACGCTGATCCCGGCGGCCAGCGTCTGCGTGATCGCCGGCAGTCCCGCCTTGGTGGCCGGGATCTTCACGAACACGTTCTCGCGGCCGACGATGTCCCACAGCTGCTTGGCCTGCTCGACCGTCTTCGCGGTGTCGTGCGCGAGGGTCGGCTCGACCTCGATCGAGACCCGGCCGTCCTGGCCCTCGGTGTCGTCGTACAGCGGCTTGAACAGGTCCGCGGCGTCCCGGACGTCGTCGGTGGTGATCACGCGGATCGCCTCGTCGACCGAGATGCCCTGAGCGGCGAGGCGCTCGACCTTCTCGGCGTACGCGTCGGCGTCCGAGATGGCCTTGGCGAAGATGGTCGGGTTCGTGGTCACACCGACCACGTGCTTGTCCTCGATCAGTGCCTGCAGGCTGCCGCTGGCCAGCCGCTCACGGGACAGGTCGTCGAGCCAGATGGAGACACCCGCGTCCGCGAGTGCTTTCAAGCGATCGTTCATAACTCCGATGCCTTCTTCCGGAATGTTCTGTTGTGGGTGTCGTCAGCTGGCGTCGGCCGGTCCGACCGGCCCGGCGGCCGCGCGTCCGGGCGGGACACCCGGACCGCTGATCTGTGCGGCGGCGGCGATGCTGTCCTTGGCGGCCTGGACGACCGCGTCGGTGGTGATCCCGAACTCGTCGTACAGGGTCTGGTACGCCGCGGAGGCGCCGTAGTGCTCCAGGCTGACCGAGCGGCCGGAGTCGCCGACAATGTCGTGCCAGCTCTGCGCGATCCCGGCCTCGACCGAGACCCGGGCGCGGACATCGGCCGGGATGACCGACTCGCGGTACGCGTCGTCCTGCTCGTCGAACCACTCGCGGGAGACCATCGACACCACGCGGGCGTTGACGCCCTCCTCGGCCAGCTTGGCGCGGGCCTCGACGGCGAGCTGCACCTCGGACCCGGTCCCGATCAGCACCACGTCCGGCGTGCCTTCGGTGTCGAGCAGCACGTACGCGCCCTTGTGGACGTTCTCCGTGGTCGCGTAGCCGTCCGTACCGCGCGGGAAGGTCGGCACGTTCTGACGGGTCAGCACCAGCCCGGCCGGCCGGTCGGTGTGCTCGAGGATGGTGGCCCAGGCGGCCGCCGTCTCGTTCGCGTCACCGGGCCGCACGACGTCCAGGCCCGGGATCGCCCGCAGCGCCGACAGGTGCTCGATCGGCTGGTGCGTCGGACCGTCCTCGCCGAGGCCGATCGAGTCGTGCGTCCAGACGTAGGTGACCGGCAGCTGCATCAGCGCGGCCAGCCGGACCGACGGACGCATGTAGTCCGAGAAGACCAGGAACGTCCCGCCGTACGGGCGGGTCAGGCCGTGCAGGGCGATGCCGTTCAGCACCGAGCCCATGCCGTGCTCGCGGATCCCGAAGTGCAGGACGCGGCCGTACTCGTCGCCCTGGAACTCCTTGGTGGAGTACTCCGCCGGGATGAACGACGGCTGGCCCTTCGGGGTGGTGTTGTTCGAGCCGGCGAGGTCGGCCGAGCCGCCCCACAGCTCGGGCAGCTCCGGCGCCAGCTTGGTCAGCACCTCGCCGGACGCGGCGCGGGTCGCGACACCCTTGGCGTCGGCGTCCCAGCTCGGCAGCGCGTCCTTCCAGCCGGCCGGCAGCTCACGCTTCGACAGCCGGTCCAGCAGCGCGGCGCGCTCGGCGTTCGCGGCCTTCCACTCGTCGAACTTCGCGGTCCACTCGGCCTCCTCGGCCTTGCCCCGGTCGAGCGCCTCGCGGGTGTGCGCGATCACGTCGTCGGCGACCTGGAACGTCTGCTCCGGGTCCCAGCCGAGGACCTTCTTGGTGGCCGCGACCTCGTCGGCGCCGAGCGCCGAGCCGTGGATCTTGCCGGTGTTCTGCTTGGTCGGGGCCGGCCAGCCGATGATCGTGTGCAGCCGGATGAAGCTCGGCTTGTCGGTGACCGCCTTGGCCGCCTCGAGGGCGTCGTACAGCGCCTGCACGTCCTCCTCGTAGCCGGTGCCGCCGTTGGTCCAGTCGACGTCCTGGACGTGCCAGCCGTACGCCGCGTAGCGGGCCGCGACGTCCTCGGAGAACGCGATGTCGGTGTCGTCCTCGATCGAGATCTTGTTGGCGTCGTAGATCACCGTGAGGTTGCCGAGCTTCTGGTGACCGGCCAGCGAGGACGCCTCGGCCGAGACACCCTCCTCCAGGTCGCCGTCCGAGGCGATCGCGTAGACCTGGTGGTCGAACAGGCTCTCGCCCTTCGGCGCGTCCGGGTCGAGCAGGCCGCGCTCGCGGCGGGCCGCCATCGCCATGCCGACCGCGTTGCCGACGCCCTGGCCGAGCGGGCCGGTCGTGGTCTCGACACCCTTGGTGTGCCGGTACTCCGGGTGGCCCGGCGTCTTGCTGCCCCAGGTCCGCAGCGCCTTCAGGTCGTCCAGTTCGAGGCCGAAGCCGGCCAGGTAGAGCTGGATGTACAGCGTCAGGCTGGAGTGGCCCGCGGACAGCACGAACCGGTCGCGACCGGCCCAGTGCGCGTCCGCCGGGTTGTGCCGCATCACCTTCTGGAACAGCAGGTACGCCGCCGGCGCGAGGCTCATCGCCGTACCGGGATGTCCGTTTCCGACCTTCTCGACCGCGTCCATCGCGAGGACCCGCACGGTGTCGACCGCGCGCTGGTCGAGCTCGGTCCATTCAAGCTTGGGGCTGGTCTTCTCCGTCACGCCGGCGGCGCTCCTCTCGATGGTGGCTTCTGGGTCCGTCACCCAGGATGAGCCTACTGTGGCGAACTCTCTCCACTGCACACTGCTCAACTACGTGTCAACTGTCCGGCAACTCTGCCTGTTCCCCAACCGGCGGGGCCGCATCGGAGGGGGGTGGCAGAACCCTCCTACGGGGCGTCGTAGACTGCTGAACCGTCAGCGCCGGATCTCCGGCGTCAACCCAGATTGTTCGAGGTGTTCGTGACGGCCGTCGACCCGCGTCCCGCCGCGACGACGTCGTACCCGACGCCGCTGCCGGACGCTACCGCTGTATCAGCTGCAACGGTGAGTCCGTCGGTGCGCGACGTGGTGAAGGCGTACGTCGGTCTGACCAAGCCGCGCATCATCGAGCTGCTGCTGATCACCACCGTGCCGGTGATGTTCCTCGCAGCCGGTGGCGTGCCCGGGCTGCAGGTCGTGGTGGCCACCCTGATCGGCGGTGTACTCGCCTCCGGCAGTGCCAACACGATCAACTGCGTCCTCGACCGCGACATCGACGAGCAGATGCGCCGGACCCGGCGCCGCCCGCTGCCGCGGCACGCGGTCAGCCCGCGCTCGGCGACGATCTTCGGCGTCGTCCTCGGTGTGCTGGCGACGCTCGAGCTCGGCTTCTTCGTGAACTGGCTCTCCTCCGGCCTGGCGCTGGCGGCGAACCTGTTCTACGTCTTCGGCTACACGATGGTGCTGAAGCGCCGTACGGTGCAGAACATCGTCTGGGGCGGGATCGCTGGCTGCTTCCCGACCCTGATCGGCTGGACCGCGGTCACCGGCGAGCTGGCCTGGCCTCCGGTCGTGCTGTTCCTGGTGGTGTTCTTCTGGACACCGCCGCACACCTGGTCGCTCGCGATGCGGTACCGCGAGGACTACGCATCGGTCGACGTGCCGATGCTCCCGGTGGTCGCCACCCCGGTCCAGACCGCCCGGCAGATCATGGCGTACTCAGTGATCATGGTGATCACGTCGCTCGCGCTGTGGCCGATCGCCGACACCGGCTACGTCTACGGGCCGGCCGCGATCGTGCTCGGCTTCGTGTTCCTGCGCGAGGCGCGCCGATTGTTGCTTCGGGCCCACACCGGCGCCGACGGCGCGGCCCTGAAGCCGATGCGGCTGTTCCACTTCTCGAACATCTACCTGGCCCTGCTGTTCATCGCCGCCGCGATCGATCCCCTTCTGCACTGAGCGTTGCCGCGTCACCGCGCGGAGTCCTCCCGTTGACCATTTCGTGACCTCATGTTCCGATGGGGTGGTCTGCGGAGGGGAAGCCGTGGTCGGGGGAGACGGGAGTCTCAGGGGGTTTCACAGTGGGGGTACGAACACGCATTGCCGCGGTAGCGGCGCTCGCGCTCGCAGGTTCGGTGCTGGTCGCCGGGCAGGCCGACGCGCACAGCAGTCCGTCGAGCCTGAAACCGGTGGCGACCAAGCTGAACGGGCCACGCGGCGTCTCGACGTTCGAGAACAAGGTCATCTACAGCGTGAGCAGCGGTGCTGTGTACGCGACCGATGGCCACAGGACCTGGAAGCTCGGCACCGTGCCGGGCGCCAACGGGTTCGCGCCGGCGATCGACACCAGTAAGCGCGGTGTGACGTACGCGCTGACGGGTGCCGGTGGTGAGCCGGGCCAGCCGCCGGTGCCGGGGAGCTCGACGCTGTACCGGTTGCGCTACGGGAAGTCACCGGTGAAGATCGCCGACATCGCGGCGTACCAGAAGAAGGACCCGGATCCGTTCGACCTGGAGAAGAACCCGACCGACTCGAACCCGTTCGGTGTCGCCGCGCTCAACGACGGCACGGTCCTGGTCTCCGACGCGGCCGGCAACGACCTGCTCCGGGTCTGGCCGAACGGTCACATCAAGACGGTCGCGCGGTTGAAGCCACGCGTCGTCGCGATTCCGCCGGGCCTGCCCGCCAAGGGCCCGGACGGCAGCCCGATCCCGCCGGCCGGTACGCGGGTCCCGTCCGAGGCCGTCGCGACCTCGGTGACCGTCGGTTCGGACGGCTACTGGTACGTCGGTGAGCTCCGCGGCTTCCCGGCGACACCGGGGACGTCGCAGATCTGGCGGATCAAGCCGGGCTCGTACAACGCGGTCTGTGACCCGACCAAGCCGAACCGCGGCAACTGCAAGCGGTACGCCGACGGCTACACGTCGATCGTCGACCTGGCCGGCGGCCCGCGCGGGACGCTCTCGGTCGTCGAGCTGGCCAAGATCAGCTGGCTGAAGTTCGAGCTGTCGGGCAAGCCGCAGATCGGCGCGCTGATCCTGCAGTTCCAGGGCCGGAACCACAAGGCGACGTTCCGCAAGGAACTGGTCAGGAACCAGCTCACGCTGCCGGGCGGCACGGCCTTCAACCGATGGGGTCAGCTGTTCGTCTCCGCACCGGTGATGGGCACTGGCGCCGTGTACAGAGTGAAGTACTGAGTGAAGTACTGATCGGTCAGGTCATTCCGCTTCCGGAATGAGAACACTGGCGAGAGCGACCCCGCGCGTGCCCGGTAGCACGTAGCGGTAAGGCGCCAGTAACGAGGTGTTCCCGCTCATCAACGCGGGCAGGTACCCCTAGGCGACGTAAAAAA
>NZ_JBSHBJ010000048.1:45600-47788 GCF_053611945.1 Kribbella sp. NPDC054772
CCGGGGCTTTCGCCCCCCGGCGGGGCGGGGGCCGCTCTTCGCGGTACGGCGCCAGTACGTCGTTGAGCGCGCTCTGCAGCGCGGGCAGGTCCCCGTCGGCGACGTACAACTGGCTCATCCCGAAACCGAGGTAGTCGCGCAGCTCCTGGTCCTCGGCGGCCAGGAAGTCGTCGAAGGTCTCGCCCAGCAGCCCCAGGAAGGTCAGGAACGTCGTTCGCAGCTGGGCGGCGTCCATGGCCCGGACCTCGTCGAGATCGGCGACCGCCAGCCGCGCACCGAGCGCCAGCGTTCGTTCGGTCGTGCCGCGCACCTTGCGCTCGGCGACCACCGCGAGGATCCCGGCGTCGATCAGCGCCGCGACATGCCGGTAGAGCGTCGCCTGGGTGATCTCGGGCAGGGCGTCGCGGAGCTGCGTGGTGGTCAGTTCGCGCCCGCTGAGCTGCTGGATGATCCGCAACCGCGCCGGGTGCATGACGACATCGGCGATCGGCGAGTCCTTCGGCACGGTGACCTCCACTGATCATTATCAGTCTGATAATGTTATTGCTCTCAGGTTGATAATAGTCGGGGAGAGGACAGTCATGACCCAGGGACTGCCCATTCGGGTGGCGGGACTGAGCAAGGCGTTCGGGCCGGTCGATGCCGTGAGCGATCTGACATTCACCGCGGCCGCGGGGCGCGTCACCGGATTCGTCGGGCCGAACGGGGCCGGCAAGTCGACCACGCTGCGGATGCTGCTCGGGCTGATCCGGCCCGATCGGGGGAGTGCGTTGTTCGGCGACACGCAGTACCGGGATCTGGCGTCGCCCACCGGTGTGGTCGGCGCGGTGCTCGATCTCGCGGCGGCTCATCCGGCGGCGAGCGCGCGGGCGCACCTGCGGACCGTGTGCGACCTGAGCGGGCATCCCCGGTCGCGGGTCGACGCGGTGATCGAGAGCGTCGAACTCACCGGGTACGCCGATCGAAAGGTCCGCGGCTTCTCGACCGGGATGCGGCAGCGCCTCGCGCTGGCGACTGCGCTCCTCGGCAACCCGGGGGTGCTCGTTCTGGACGAGCCGTCGAACGGGCTGGATCCCGCGGGCATCGTCTGGCTGCGGACGTTCCTGCGGCAGCTCGCGGACGAAGGACGGACCGTGCTGATCTCCAGTCACGTCCTCACCGAGTTGCAGTACAGCGTCGACGACCTGGTGCTGATCGACCACGGGCGGATCGCCTGGTCCGGCGAACTCGCGGACTTCACGGCTCACGGAGCGACGCTCGAGCAGGCCTTTCTCGCGCTGACCGCGAAGGAGACGACGGTATGAAGAACCTGATCCGTGGCGAGATCACCCGCCTGTTCTCGACCAGGCTGCCGTGGTGGGCCGTGCTGGCCGCGGTCGCCTCGGGCGGCGGCCTGACCGGGATCCTGGCGCTGACCGGGCCGGAGAACGCGACGCCGCCGATGCCGGGGATCGAGACCCCGGCCGGTGCCGGCCTGGTGGTCGGGTTGTCCGGCCTGTTGCTGTTCGTGCCCGCGCTGTTCGGCACGATCGCGATCACCAGCGAGTACCGGCACCGCACGATCGGTACGACGTTCCTGGCCGCACCGCGCCGTGGGCAGGTGCTGTCCGCGAAGCTGATCGTGTACGGAGTGGGTGGCCTGTGTTACGGGCTGATCGCGTCCGTCACGTCCGGACTCGCGCTCCTGGGCGCTGCTGCGATCCGTGGAGTGACGCTGACCGTCGACCTGGCGGATCTCCTGCTGCTCCTGACGAAACTCGCCGTCGTCGCGGCGGTCTACGTGGTCGTCGGCGTCGCGATCGGCGCCCTGGCCCGACACCAGCTCGTTGCCGTCGGCATCGTCCTCGGCTACTTCTACTTCCTCGAGTACGTGCTGATGATCCTGCCCGGCGTCAACAGGCTCTACCCGTACCTCCCGGGCGGCGCGACGTCGTCCCTCACCAGCTTCACGTTCCTCACCGACACCATCGCCGACCAGACCTCGGCCACGGTCGGCACGCCGCTCCCACCGCTGTACGCCGCCCTCGTACTCCTCGGCTACGCCGCAGTCGGCGCGACGGCGGCAGCCGTAGTACCCCTCCGCCGCGATCTCACCTGACGGCGTTTGAGGGGCCGGCCCCTGAAAGTCTGACGGCGTTTGAGGGGCCGGCCCCTGAAAGTGTGGGGTGACACGTGTTATTTCGGGTCC
>NZ_JBSHBJ010000049.1:0-42325 GCF_053611945.1 Kribbella sp. NPDC054772
GGGGGGGGGGGTTGGTGGTGGGGGGGGGGGGGGGTGGGGGGGGGGGGGGGGGGGGGGGGGGCTACACCGCCCCACCCGGGGGGGTGGGTGGGGGTCCCCCCGCGGCCGCTCGCACGTCCGCGCCATCGCGAAACGGCCCCACACACCACGTGCCACAACCCGGCCCCGGCTCCGGCCCCGGCTCCGGCCGCGGGTAGGGCCGCCAGGTTTGTGGAACATTGTGGCCGCCAGGCGGCCAATAGTTTCCACAAAGCCCGGCAGGAGTGGGCTTGGGGATGGCGTTCGCGCGGGTTCGGCGGAAGATCTGGGCGATCGCGGATCGCGCCGGCGGCGACAGCACCGCGATTCGGGCGTTGACGCGAGGGTTGGAGTCTTCGGAGGAGCTGCTGGGCGACGAGCATCCCTTCGGAGGGCGTTGACAAGAGGTCGTGCGGTGGCAAAGATCTAACCATTCGTGGTGGGTTTAATGGTTAGGGGTTGGCGTGCGGCGGGTTGTGGTGGACGGGGTTTCGAACTTGGGGTTACGGCCGCCGGTGGTGGGAGCGGTGCCGGGGTGTTACAAGTTGGCGGGGGCGGTGCGGGACCAGGGGTTCGTGGGGCGGATCGGGGCGGAGGACGGTGGGTTCGTGACGCCGCCGCGGTACGACCGGGGCGACTGGAAGCCCGGGGACGGCGTGTTCAACGCTGCGGCGATGGCTTCGTACACGGTGCGGCTGGCGGATCGGCTGGAAGGGTTCCTGGGGCAGGGGAAGTTCGTCGTGCTGCTCGGGGGTGAGTGCAGCAATCTGCTGGCGCCGACGTTGGCGTTGAAGCGGCGCGGGCGGTACGGCGTGGTGTATCTCGACGGGCACTCGGATTTCCGGACGGTCGACAACGCGCCGTACGTCGGAGCCGCGGGTGGTGAGGCGTTGGCGTTGGTGACCGGGCGCGGGCAGGCGGATCTGACCGATCTCGAAGGGCGCGGGCCGTACACGCAGGACACCGATGCGGTGCTGCTCGGGATCCGGGCGGATGACGAGTACGTCGCGGACGTGGAGAAGGCCGGGATCCCGGTGTACCCGGCGGCACGGGTCGCGGAGGATCCGGTGGGCGCGGCGCGCGGGACGCTGGAGCATCTCGAGCGGGACCAACTCGACGGGTTCTGGGTGCATCTGGACGTGGACATCCTGGATGCCGCGATCATGCCGGCGGTCGACAGCCCGGATCCGGGTGGGATCGACCACGAACAGCTGCGCGCGCTGCTGCGGCCGCTGCTGGCGTCACCGAAGTGCGTCGGCTTCGACATCGGCATCTTCGACCCCGACCTCGACCCGGACGGCACCTACGCCGCCGAACTCACCGACACCTTGGTCGCCGCCCTCAGCTGACCACCCTCAGCTGGTTGTCCACACCAGTTCTTGGCCGTGGGGAGCGGCGGTGCCGAGGGAGCGTTTCTCGCCGCCGGGCCAGGTCTGCAGGTCGATGCGGTACTCCCACCCGTCCTGCCCGCGCTCATGCGTGATTACGCGGTGCGGCTCGAGGCTGAGGTGCGCGAGCGGCGCCGACGCGGTGGCCTGCGCGCCGAGCTCTTGCAGCCGCAGCTCGATCGCGGACCGGTCGGGCCGGCGCAGGTACTGCCACATGATCGAGTGCCACAGGACCGTGACGTGCCCCTCCGCCAGCTCCAGCGCACGCAGGAACGAGACCGCGTCCTCCCGCCGTACGTCGGCCGGCACGTCCCGCGCGACGACCAACGCGCCCCGCAACCGCTCCAACCGGTCAACCATGTCCGGCCACACGTACGACGCCAGCGTGAGCGCACCGTCGTCCGTCAACGGATTGACCGGCGCGATGTCGCACCCCACCCGCTCCGCGATGCGCAGCTCAACCGACGGCACCGAACCGGTCCAAGCTGGGTCGAACACCACCGGACTGTCCACCGGACCGTACGACGTCCCGTCCGCGACGTACCGGTACCGGTCTGCTCGCAGGTTCAACCCAGCCGACGCACCGATTTCGAACAGCCGCACCGGTAGCGGCAGAGTCTCAACCAGCCGCAGCAAGCCACCGTACAGCGCACCTGAGCGGCCCACCTCGTTCGTTTGCGGCGGTTGGGTCAGTAGCGACCGCACCTCCCCCAGCCGCGACCGCAGTACCTGCTCGAACGCCTCCCAGCCGAGCACCGGGTCCCAGGCGCCGCCGACGCTCGGGTAGAACGCCGCCAGCTCAGGCACCGTGCCGGACAGCACCAGACCGTGTACTGCGCCCAGCAGCCGCAGACCGATCGCCTCGCCGAACGACCGGTCCTCATAACCAGCCAGCACTTCGACAGTCACGCCACCGACCTCGTAGTCATCCACGAGCAGCCGAAGCAGTTCGGCGTACATCGGGGACCCGAGGTCCTCGCAGGCGGTCGCTTGTCGCTGGAGAGCCGTTACGACATCCACGTAGGTGAGACTAGGCCGTGTCTGGCAATTCCGCGCCGTAGCGAGCAGGTGCTCGGTGCGGTAGCTCGGTGCGCGGGAGCGAAGGTCTCGATGCGGAGCATCGTGGCCTTTGCTCACGTGCAGCGAGGTGCCGTGCCGAGTGCCGCGCAGTAGGCGGGGAATTGCCAGACACGGCCTAAAAGGTCAGGCGATCCAGGATCGACTTGGCGGTCGTTCGCGCGTCTTCCGGTTCGAGGGGCGCACCATGACGGTCGGTCAGGTAGAAGACATCCACACACTCCGCACCGAGTGTGCTGACGTGTGCCGACCGGATGTCCGCACCGGTCGCCGCGATCGCCGCAGTCACGTCGTACAGCAGGCCTGGACGGTCATGGGCTCGCAGTTGCAGCACAGTCGCTGTCTCCGACGCATCCGGCAGCAGATCGACCCGGCTGGCGACACGTGCCCGTGCCGCGGAGGAGTCCCGTGCGGTCAACCGCCGTACGACGTCCGTCGAGTCCCGCAGCGCAACGGCCAGCCGGTCCCGCAGGCGCACCGGATCAGGAGGTGATCCAGCAACGGTCCACTGCGAGATGCCAAGCCCTTCAACGGACGTGATGACAGCAGACCGCACAGCCAGCCGCTCCACAGCGAGTACTGCGGCCACAGTCGACAGGGTCCCCACCTGATCCGGTACGGCGACGTTCACGCGCAGATCGCCGTGATGGTCGGACACGGTGACTCCGAGCCGCCCTACGCCGACCACCTGGTGCAGCACGGGCACTGGAATCGGCGGAGCATCGTTCCACATGCCCTCGCCACCGCCTGCGAGCTCACCTCGCACCCGTCGGCACAGCTCACCCACCAGCCGCATCCGCCACGGCGACGACGCAGCCGGGCCGGCCGCCCGCGCATCGGCGTACGTCAACGCCTCCAGCAGGTCCAGCGTCTCGGTGGTCCGGACGATGCCCGCGACCATGTCCACGGTCATCGGGTCCTCCAGGTCGCGTCGCGTCGCGACCTGGGCAAGCATCAGGTGCTGCCGGACCAGCAGCGTGATGACGTCCGCGTCCGGCTCGCTGAATCCGAGCCGCCGCGACACCTTCGCCGCAATAGCCGCACCGGTCACGCTGTGATCACCCTCGACGGCCTTCCCGAGGTCGTGCAGCAGCGCGGCCACCAGCAACAGGTCAGGGCGCCGTACGTCGCGCACCATCGACGACGCCTCGACGCAGGTCTCCAGGAGATGCCGGTCGACAGTGAACCGGTGGATCGCCGACTGCGGCGGCCGGAAGCGCACCGCGTCCCACTCGGGCAGGATCCGCGAGATGTAGCCGGCCTGGTCCAGCCCCTCCCACACTTCGAGCAGTCCGCTGCCCGCACCAAGCAGAGCGCACAGCAGCCGCCGCGCCTCCCCCGGCCACGGCGCTGGCAGGTCTGCGGCTCTCATAGCCAGCCGTCCACAGACAGCCGGCGACAGTACGAGCTCACGATCCGCAGCGACCGCAGCAGCACGCAGACCGAGTACGGCGTCCCGCTCCGGGCGCGCGTCCGGCATCAGCACGACCTCACCCTCGTGCTGGCCCACTCCCTCGTCCAACGCGAGCAGCAACGGCCCACCGGTCCGTAGACGACGTCGCGAGCGCGGCGGCTTGGTCATCAGGCTCTCGACCCGCCGCCACGACACATCGCACACGTGGGCCAGTGTCCGGCCCGTCGCGTACACGTGCCGCAGCAACTCGTCCCGCCCCGACAAACCGACTGCAGCGGCGACCTCGCCCGCCAGGTCAGCCACCAGCCGGTCCGTCGCCCGACCGGCCACCTCATGCAGCGCGTCACGAATCTCGAGCAGGTCCCGCCGCGCACGCTCCACGACCGGATGCGGTACGTCGACCAGCCACGAGGCGACCAATGCGCGCAGTACGACGGCGTCCCGCAACCCGCCGTACGCCTCCTTCAGGTCGGGCTCGGCGAGATGTGCGAGCTCTCCGACCGTGGACGCGCGGTCACGACACGCCTGGGCCAGTCCGGGCAGCCGGGAGCGCGCAGTACGCCGCCAGTCCGCCATCAGCACGGATCGCAGTTGCAGCGTCAGGTGCGAGTCCCCCGCGACGTGCCGCGCGTCCAGCAGCCCGAGGGCCACTCGGTCGTCGGCGGCCGCGGCCTGCTGCGCCTCGACCAGCGTGCGAACGCTGTGGTCCAGCTTGGTCCGCGAGTCCCACAGCGGGTACCAGATCTGGGCAGCCAGCTCGTCGATCTTTGGGTATCCCTCGGCGTGCACAAGCATCACGTCGAGGTCGCTGTACGGCGACAGCTCCTCCCGCCCGTAGCCGCCCACAGCGACGAGGGCGACGCCCTCGGTAGGTACACCGAGGGCGTCGCATGCCTTCGCGAGCAGCAGTTGCAGCAGCGTGTCGGCCTCTTCGGCACGACCGCGCCGCTGCTCTGCCCGATCGATCATCTCAGTGTCCCGTGTGTGGTGTGGTGTGAGCGATAGCGGTGTCCAGGTGCGTGCATCGGGGTGCTTGGTCAGTGGCCTCGATGCGGAGCATCGTGGGCGCTGGGCAAGTGCCGCGAGGTGCGTGCCTGGACGCCGGTAGCGTCATGCCACACCACACACGGGGCACTAGAGCGCGTCCCCGTCCAGCTCGCCGGTCCGGACCCGGACGATCGTCTCCACCGGGGTGACCCAGACCTTGCCGTCGCCGATCTTGCCGGTCTGCGCGGCCTTCACGATCACGTCCGTCACGTCGGCGCTGTCGCCGTCCTCGACGACCACCTCGAGCCGGACCTTCGGGACCAGGTCCACCTCGTACTCCGCGCCGCGGTAGACCTCGGTGTGGCCCTTCTGCCGGCCGTAGCCGCTCGCCTCGGTGACCGTCATGCCGGTGACACCGAACGTCTCCAGGGCGGCCCGGACGTCCTCCAGCTTGTGCGGCTTGACCACCGCGGTGATCAGCTTCATGCGTTCGCACCTTCCTTCTCGGACGTCTCGGTGGACCCATTGTCCTTGTCCTGCGCCGGCGCCGCAGCAGCGGCCGGTCGCAGCGCACCGCGCAGACCCGCGGCGCTGAGGTAGTCGTAGGCCGTCTCCGCGTGCTCGACCTGGTCGACACCGGTGACCTCGTCGTCCTCCTTGAGCCGGAAGCCGATGGTCTTGTCGATCACCTTGCCGAGAATGAACGCGACGGTGAAGGAGTAGACACCGACGACCACGTTGGCCAGCGCCTGCTTACCGAGCTGCGAGACACCGCCGCCGTAGAAGAGGCCGTTGACCGCGGACGGCGCCGCCGCCGAGCCGAGCAGACCGATCGCCAGCGAGCCGAACAGACCGCCGACCAGGTGCACACCGACCACGTCGAGCGAGTCGTCGAAGCCGAGCTTGTACTTCAGCGAGACCGCGAAGGCGCAGATCGCACCGGCGAGCAGGCCGAGGATGATCGCACCGATCGGGGTGACCGCACCACAGGACGGGGTGATCGCGACCAGACCGGCGACCGCACCGGACGCCATACCCAGCGTGGTGGCCTTGCCGTGCCGCAGCCGCTCGATGATCAGCCAGCCGATCACAGCGGCGGCAGTGGCGACCTGGGTGTTCACGAAGGTGACAGCGGCGGTGGTACCGGCGGTCAGCGCCGAACCGGCGTTGAAGCCGAACCAGCCGAACCACAGCAGACCGGCGCCGAGCAGCACCAGCGGCAGGCTGTGCGGCCGCATCGGGTCCTTCTTCCAGCCGATCCGCTTGCCGAGCACGATCGCCAGCGCCAGCGCCGCGGCACCGGCGTTCACGTGCACCGCCGTACCACCGGCGAAGTCGACGGCCTTGAGCTTGTCGCCGATCCAGCCACCGTTGCCGTCGTCCAGGAACCAGACCGAGTGCGCGACCGGGAAGTACACCAGGCAGGTCCAGCCGACCACGAACACGATCCAGCCGCGGAACGTGGCCCGGTCGGCGATCGCACCGGAGATCAGCGCCGGGGTGATGATCGCGAACATCATCTGGAAGGCGACGAAGGCCAGCGTGGGCGTCGACCCGCTCACCGCCTCCGGCGCGAGCAGGCCCTTCAGGCCGACCTCGGAGAAGTTCCCGATCACATGCCCGGAGTCACCGGCGAATGTCAGCGAGTAGCCGACCACCACCCAGAGGATGGTGACGACGGCGATGGTGATGAAACTCATCATCATCATGTTCAGTACGCTCTTGACGCGCACCATGCCGCCGTAGAAGAAAGCCAGGCCCGGGGTCATCAGCATCACCAGGGCGGCACTGGCCAGAACCCAGGCGGTATCGCCGGCGTTGATCTCCATCAACGTCATCCCTTCCATCGAACTGGGGGGTGACCGGCGTCCTCAGTCGGGGAGGTCTCCACAACGCCGGGGAGCCCGCCGCTCGGCCACTCCGCACACGGTGTCGGCGCGCCGTTTCAGCCGATCGGTCCGTTTGTTTCAGGCATGTGACAAAGCACGCTCCCAAGTGACATCCGGGTGACATGCCTCACGGAGGGTCCGAATGTGACACTCTGGCCTGGACCACACGGGACCGCAGCTGCGCCACTGCGCCCGTCCGACCTGGGGAACGAGAAATGGAGCCGAACTATGCAGTGAGACCGCGCCGAGGCAGACCACGGGACCCGGAGGCGGAACCGCGAATCCGCCGGTACGCCGTACAGCTGCTGCTGGAGCGCGGATTCGACGGAATGACGGTGGATGACGTCGCCGAGGCAGCGGGGGTAGGCAAGGCGACGATCTACCGGAGGTGGGCCAGCAAGGAGTTACTCGCGAACGACGCGCTGACCGACCTGTTCGACCTGGAAATCCCGGACGCGGACACCGGCTCGTTGGCCGGTGACCTGTGCGAGGTCTACCGAACGGCATTGTTCTTCGCCAACACCGAGAGGGGGCAGGCACTGATTCGCCTCGCAGTCACCGAGGCGAACCGCGACCAGCGGTCAGCACAGATCTACCGGAAAGTCCTGGACCGGAGGATCGCACTGACGCAGGAAGCACTGGACCGGGCCAGATCCCGGGGTGAACCGATCCGCGACACCGCGGACCCGGTTCTGATGGTGGAGTGGATGGCGGGAGTCTTCGTCGTCCGGGCGCTCACCGGGCGCCCGATGCCACCGCCCGAGGACGCCGATCGCCTGGTCGACGTCACACTTCGGGCAATACTCGACGGACACACCGGAGCGATCTAGCCCGGCACTGTCCCCGCCGGCCTGGACCCCGCCGGAGGGACGAGGTCCTCAGCTGACCTCGATGACGATCGACGCGACGATCAGCGCCACGATCGCCAGCACCACACAGAGCGCCACCGCCCGGCGCCGACGACGCCGCAGCCGCACACCGGCCGCCCACGCCGCGTCGGCGAGATCGGTCTCCGGTAATCGGTCAACTGCTGTCAGCAGCAACGGCTGCACGTCCTCCCGCCTCATTGGGCGTCCCGCCAGTCCCCCGCGCCGAGCGCGGTCCGGAAGCGGCCGAAAGCCGCCATTCCGTGCGCGTGGACGGCGGTGTGGGACATGCCGAGCAGATCGGCCACCTCGAACTCGGTCAGCTCCTCCAGGTGCAGCAGCACGAACACGGTGCGTTGCGCGGGCGTCATGCCGGCCAGCGCCAGCTGCACCTTGTCGTCGGTGTCCACGAACGGCTTCGACCGGTTCCAGGGCCGCAGCGCCGGCTGGTAGAGCAACGGCTGGACGAACGCGTCCGGGTCGTCCACCCTGGTCCACCGAACCGACAGCTGCTTGAAGGCGTGCAGCAGTACCTCTTCTGCTCGCTGCACATCGCCGTACACGAGGTACGTCGTACGGAGCCACCTGCCCTGTCGTGCGTCGACGAACGAGGCGAAATCCGGGTCGACCGTTTCGTGCATCCACCCTCCCGCCTCTATTCAACTCCTCAACTACTGCGGGCTGCTACTGCCTGACGCGTCTCTTCGGTGATCAGGTCGAAGTTGAGGCCGCCGGCGGCCATCAGGCCGGCTGCCGCGGATGGCATGACCTGAGCGGTCGGATTGGTCACGTTGCCTGCCGCGAACACACCAGGGACCTCTGTAGCGCCCATGCCGTCGACTTTCACCGCAGTACCGACCTCGACACCGTTCGACTCGACCAGCGTCGTCTCCAGACCCAGATCGGTCACGAAGCCCGCACGGGCTCGCATGGTGCTCTGAATCGCCACAGCCTGCCGCGGTACGACCGTGCCGCTCTCCAGCCGCACACCGGTGATCTTGTCGCCGGTCACCTCGATCTGCTCGACCTTGCCCTGCACCACGGAGATGCCACGAGCAGCCAGCTCCTCCCACTGCTCCTCGGTCGGCTCCGGTGCGGTGTGCAGGAACAGCGTTACGTCGTCGCTCAGCTGCCGGAACAGCTGCACCTGGTGGATCGCCATCGGACCAGTCGCCAGCACGCCAATAGCCTGGTCCTGCACCTCCCAGCCGTGGCAGTACGGGCAATGCACGACGTCCTTCCCCCACCGCTCGGCCAGCCCGGGTACGTCGGGCAGTACGTCGGTCAGCCCGGTCGTCACCAGCAGCCGCCGACCGCGGTACGTCGTACCGTCGGCCAGCTCGACCGTGAACCCGTCAGCGTCCTTCCGGGCCGTGGTGACGGTGCCGTCGGCGAACTCACCGCCGTACCCGATCACCTCCTGGCGACCGATGGCGTAGATCTCGCCCGGCGGCGTGCCGTCGCGGGTGAGGAAGTTGTGCACGCCGTCGGCGGGCGCGTTGCGTGGGGTGCCGTCGTCGATCACCAGCACCGAACGGCGGAACCGGACCAGGGCGAGCGCTCCGCTCAGCCCGGCGGCACCGCCACCGATCACGATCACGTCGTACGTCGTCATCTCGGGACTCCTCGTTTCTAGGTATACGCCGAGGATGCGTCGTGGTTTTCATTTTCGACAAGTATTGTTGCTGGTATGGCAAACACCGAGACGTTCGACGATGTCCTCGAGTCGGTCGGGCCGCGGCTGCGGGCGCTCCGCATCGAGCGCGGTACGACGCTGGCGCAGTTGTCGGAGGCGACCGGGATCTCGGTCAGCACGCTGTCCCGGCTGGAGTCCGGCGGCCGGAAGCCGACACTGGAGCTGCTGCTGCCGCTGGCCCGCGCCCACCAGGTGCAGCTGGACGAGCTGGTGGACGCGCCGCCGACCGGTGACCCGCGCATTTACGCCAAGCCGATCAAGCGGCACGGCACGGTGCACATCCCGCTCAGCCGGCGGCCGGGTGGACTGCAGGCGTTCAAGCAGATCCTCCCGGAGGGATATCCGGGCACCGACGTCGTACAGAAGACCCACGAGGGCTACGACTGGTTCTACGTGCTGTCCGGCCGGATCCGGCTGAAACTCGGCGACCAGGACTTCGTGCTGAAAGAGGGCGAGGTGGCCGAGTTCGACTGCCGCGTGCCGCACTGGTTCTCCAACCCGGGCCCTGGACCGACCGAGGTGCTATGTCTTTACGGCCCGCAGGGGGAGCGGATGCACGTCCGAGCGCGAACCACATGACAGGCCACATGACAGGAGAGACCTGGTGAGCATTGCGTTGTTCACTCTGGGCGGGACCATCTCGATGGCGGGAACGCATCGGCTGAGCGGTGACGACCTCACCGCCGCGATGCCTGGCCTGGCCGAGCTCGGCCACACGGTCGAGATCCAGGACATCGAGAAGATCCCGAGCGCCAACCTGACCGCCGCCAAGCTGCTCGAGGTCGTCGACGCCGCCTCGAAGGCCGTCGCCGCCGGCGCCACCGGGGTGGTGGTTACCCAAGGCACCGACACCCTGGAAGAGAGCGCCTTCCTGGCCGACCTGGTCTGGCCGCACGCGCAGCCCCTGGTCTTCACCGGCGCGATGCGGAACCCGACACTGGCCGGACCGGATGGCCCGGCCAACCTGCTCGCCGCCCTGCGCGTGGCCGGCTCCCCCGCCGCCCGCGACCTCGGCGCGCTGGTCGTCTTCAAGGAAGAGATCCACGCGGCGCGCTGGGTCCGCAAGACCCACAGCACGAGTACGGCGACGTTCGTGTCACCGAACACGGGCCCGATCGGTCACGTCGTCGAGGACCAGGTCCGCGTCCTCACGCGCCCGCTGCGACTGGACGGCGTACAGGGCAGTGCGGAGCCCGCGACGCTGGACGCGCTTCGCGTCGCGCTCTACACGATCACGATGGACGACGACGGCGTATTGCTGCAGGGGCTGGCGGACACTCATCAGGGCCTGGTCGTCGCCGGGTACGGCGTCGGTCACGTACCGGCCGCCCTCGCGCCCGTGCTCGGCGATCTCGCGGCGCGGATGCCGGTCGTCCTCACGTCGCGGACCGGCGCGGGCTCGGTGGTCCGCAACACCTACCACTCCCCCGGCTCGGAGGCGGATCTACTGCAGCGCGGTCTGATCGACGGCGGCTTCCTCGACCCGTACAAGGCCCGGATCCTGCTTCGGTTGCTCCTGGCAACAGATGAGGACATCGCCGCGGGATTCGCGCAGTACGCCTAACTCAGCGACGCGGCTTTCGTCACCAGGTAGTCGCGTTCGGGGAGGCTCGTCGTACCGCGGGCCGCCGCCCGGAAATGCTCGGCGGCGGCCGACCGGTCGCCGCGCATCTCGTACAGATGGCCGCGGGTGGCGTCGAGGCGGTAGTGGCCGGACAACTCGGTGTCCAGCGGTTCGAGGAGCTTCAGGCCGGCGTCGGGGCCGTCGACCATGGCGGCCGCGATCGCCCGGTTGAGCTTCACCATCGGGTTGCCGGACAGGTCCTCGAGAAGTCCGTAGAGCGCGAGGATCTGCGGCCAGTCGGTGTCCTCGGCACGGTCCACCTCGTCGTGCAGCGCGGCGATCGCCGCCTGGATCTGGTACTCCCCGAGCGGCGGCGCGTTGAACGCCTCCACCGCGAGCGCCACGCCTTCGGTGATGAACTGGTGGTCCCACAGCAGCCGGTCCTGCTCTGCCAGCGGGATGAGCTCGCCGTCCTTACCTGTGCGCGCTGCACGACGTGCATCCGTCAGCAACATCAGCGCGAGCAGGCCAGTGACCTGTCCGTCCTCAGGCAACTGCGTCCGTACTGCGCGCGTCAGCCGGATCGCCTCACTCGACAGGTCACTCCGGTGCAGCTCCGGACCGCTGGTGCTCGTGTAGCCCTCGTTGAACATCAGATAGAGCACGTGCAGAACGTTGTGCAGCCGCTCCGGGTCCGCGTCCAGCGCGAAGCCTGCGCCTTTGAGCTTCTGCTTCGCCCGACTGATCCGCTGCGCCATCGTCGCCTCGGGTACCAGGTACGCCGTGGCGATCTCGGCCGTCGTCAGTCCACCGACCGCCCGCAGCGTGAGTGCGATCGCGGACGCCGGAGTGAGAGCGGGATGACAGCAGAGGAACAGGAGCCGGAGCGTGTCGTCGTACTGCTCGACCTGCTCCGCCGATACGTCGCGCAGCGCGGCGCGTTCCTCGCGGCGCCGGCGGGCCTGCTCCTGACGCACCTCGTCGATCAGCCGTCGGGACGCGGTCTGGATCAGCCAGGCCTTCGGCTTGTCCGGCCGGCCGTCCCGCGGCCACGTGGTCGCGGCCGCGAGCAGTGCCTCCTGTACGGCGTCCTCCGCAGCGGCGAAGTCACCGGACCATCGCACGACTGCTCCGAGGACCTGCGGCGTCAGCTCCCGCAGCAGGTCCTCCAGCTCGTGAGAGGGGTCAGAAGTCGTGGAGATCCCCGTCGCCCTCCATGATCCGGCGTACCTCGATCGGCTGCTCCAGCGGTACGCCGCCGGGCCCGGGCGCGGCGGACTGCCCAGCCGCGATCTCCAGCGCCCGTTCCTCCGACTCCACGTCCACGATCGTGTAGCCGGCCAGGACCTCCTTGGACTCGGCGTACGGGCCGTCGGTCCAGACCGGGGCGTTCAGAGCGGTGGCCCGCACCACCTTGGCGTGCTTGGGCCAGGTCAGCGCGCTCACCTCGACCAGCTCGCCCCGCTTCCGCAACTCGTCCAGCTGGTCGGTCAGGTGCTGCATGTGGGCCTTCATGTCGGCCGCGTCCCACTCCAGCATCGGGGTGTCGCAGTTCCCGCCGTCCATGTTCATCAGCAGCATGAACTTGGTCATGTCATCTCCTCCTCAGGGCCTTTACACGTGAGACGGAGCCGGTGCCGGGTTCTCTACATCAGTCCAGCAGGGCATCGACGAACTGCTCGGGGTCGAACGGGGCCAGGTCGTCCGGACCCTCACCGAGACCCACCAGCTTCACCGGTACGCCGAGTTCGCGCTGCACGGCGATCACGATGCCGCCCTTCGCCGTACCGTCCAGCTTGGTCAGGACCAGGCCGGTGACGTTGATGACCTCGGCGAACACCCGCGCCTGGGTGAGACCGTTCTGCCCGGTGGTGGCGTCGATGACCAGCAGCACCTCGTCCACCTCGGCGGTCTTCTCGATCACCCGCTTCACCTTGCCGAGCTCGTCCATCAGACCGGTCTTGGTGTGCAGGCGGCCGGCGGTGTCGACGAGTACGACGTCGGCCTCCTCCGCGATGCCTTCCTTGACCGCGTCGAACGCGATGCTGGCCGGGTCACCACCCTCGGGACCGCGCACGGTGCGGGCACCGACGCGCTCGCCCCAGGTCTGCAACTGGTCCGCGGCGGCCGCGCGGAACGTGTCGGCGGCACCGAGGACGACGCGCTTGTCCTCGGCGATCAGCACGCGGGCCAGCCGGCCGACGGTCGTGGTCTTGCCGGTGCCGTTCACGCCGACCATCAGCATCACCGCGGGCTGGCCGTCCGTCCGGCTCGCCTTGAGCGACCGGTCCAGCGACGGGTTCACCAGGTCGATCAGCTCCTCGCGGAGGATCTCGCGGGCCTGGGCGGCGCCGACACCCTCGACACGCATCCGGGTGCGCAGCTTCTCGACCAGCTCCTGCGTCGGCGCGACGCCGACGTCGGCGGTGATCAGCGTGGTCTCGATGTCCTCCCACGCCTCCTCGTCGACCTTGTCGCGGGACAGCAGCGCGAGCAGGCCCTTGCCCAGCGACCCCTGCGAGCGGGCCAGCCGGGCCCGGAGCCGGACCAGCCGGCCCTGCGCGGACTCCGGCTTCTCGATCGTCGGGGCCGACGACTCCGGCGTCTCCGGCAGTTCGGTGTCCTCGAGCGTCCGCGTCGGGGTGTCACGCGGTTCCTCGGCGTCCTCACCGACCTTCGGCTCGGCCGCCTCCTTGCCCTCGACCGGACCCTCGACGGAGGGCTTCGGAGCGGCCGGCGGCAGCTCGCCCCGGCGACGGCGGGCGACGACCAGACCGGTGGTACCGACGACCAGGACGACCGCGATCACCACGACGATCGTGATCAGGGCCTGGTCGGTGAGCAGCGAGATGAGCAGTGGGGTCAACACGGTTCCCCATCTTGACAGACGCCCGGCCCGCCGCCCGCATTTGTCACGTCAGGCAAACCAGTTGTCGCGATCCGTGAGGAGGCACCAACTCGGGCCGGTGGGTGAGCAGCACGACGGTGCGGTCTCCTGCCGCGGCGAACAGGTCGGCGAGCAGTGCCCGGCCGGTCTCCTCGTCCAGGTGCTCGGTCGGCTCGTCCAGCACGAGTACGTCGCGGTCCGCGAGCAGCAGCCGAGCGAACGCCAGCCGCTGACGCTCACCACCGGACAGCCTCGCGCCGTGCTCACCGAGCATCGTGTCGAGGCCGTCCGGCAGCTTCTCGACGAACATCCCGAGTCGGGCCCGGTAGAGCGCCTTCCAGAGCTGCAGGTCGCTGACACCGGGTTTCGCGAGCAGCAGGTTCTCCCGGATGCTCGTGTCGAACACGTGGCTCTCCTGCGTCAGCAGACCGACGACGGACCGCACCTGATCGCCTTCGAGCCTGGCCAGGTCCACACCGTCCAGCAGCACCTCTCCCCCGCGCGGCTCGAGGAACCGCAGCAGTACGGCGGCCAGCGTGCTCTTGCCCGAGCCACTCGGGCCTGTGATCACCACACGACTCCCAGCGGGCATGTCCAGGCTGAGACCGTTCAGTACGTCGGTGTCGTCGTACCCGACGCGCAGCAGGTTCACCCGGATGTCGCGCCCGGTCGGGAGCGGCAGCGGGTGCGCTGGCTCGGTGACGGGTTCTGGCGTGTCGACGAGTTCCTGGACTCTCGCGAGGGACGCCCGTACCCGGATGGCGAGTTGGGCTGCTGCGGGGACGCCGCCGAGGACGTCGGCCAGAGCGAGCGGCGTGAGGACCAGTACGGCGAAGACTGCGCCGGTGATGTTCGCCGTACTACCGAGGACCAATGCGGCCACGCTGGCACCGCCGATGCAGAGGACGAGAAGAGCGCTACCGAGGCCGGTGCTCCAGGCGGAGCGGCGTTCGGCGGCGGCCAGACGGGCGTCGTGGCGGCTGAAGTCGTCGAGCACCGAGTCGATCGCGTTGTACGCCACTACGTCGGCCGCGGTCAGCAGAGTCTCGGTGGTGGTGGCTGCGACGTCGCCCCGAGCTCCAGCGATGTTTCGCTCGGCCCGCTCGGCGGTCCGAGCAGTCAGCCACGGTACGACGGTGCACGCGACCAGCACCGCCAGCGCAACGGCTGCACCCGCTGCCGGCAGCAAGAGTGCGAGCAGCGCGACCGTAGCGGCAGCCGTCACCGCTGCGACCGCCACTGGCAGCAGGACCCGCAGCCAGAGGTCGAGGACCGCATCGACGTCCAGTACGAGCCGGGCGAGCAGATCACCCTTCCGCCGCGAGGTGAGCCCACCAGGCGCGATCTTCTCGAGGCGTCCGGTGATGCGAGCCCTCGTCTCCCCCAGAACCCGGTACGCCGCGTCGTGGCCGACCAGGCGTTCGACGTACCGGAAGACGCCGCGGCCGACACCGAAAGCGCGGACGGCCACGATCGGCACCATCAGGAGCAGTACGGGCGGCTGGGCTGACGCAGCGGTGATCAGCCAGGCCGACGTCGCGAGCAGTGCGACCGCCGAACCGGCGGCGGCAACACCAAGCACGAGAGCGAGTAGCAGTCGCCACCGCACACCGGGCTCCGGGCGGGCCAGTTGCCATCCCTTCATGCGTTCACCAGCTCTCGGGTTCCTACCGTGACGGTGCGGTCGGCGGCTTCGATCAGCGCGGGACGGTGGGCGACCATGAGGACCGTGCGGCCGCTGGCGCGCAGACCGGTGACCACTGCGGCCTCGGTGTCCGCGTCCAGGCCGGCCGTTGGCTCGTCGAGGAGGAGGACCGGGGCGTCGGTGATGAGCGCCCGGGCGAGCGCGACCCGCCGCTGCTGACCGCCGGACAGCAGCTGCCCCTGCTCCCCCACCGCCTTGTCCAGCTCCAGTTCGCCGGCGCCTGCAGTGAGAAGTGCCATGCGGATCTCGTCGTCCGACGCGTCCGGCCGACCCAGCCGCACGTTGTCGGCGACCGTCCCCGAACGCAGTCCGGGACGCTGCGGCACCCAAGCGAACTGCCGTCGCCACACCGCGGGATCGAACTCGTCAGCGGCGCTCCCACCGGCCACGACCACACCGCGCTCCGGCTGCACAAACCCAAGCAGCACAGCCAACGCCGTGGACTTCCCAGCTCCACTGGGGCCGGTCAGCGCCACCACCTCGCCCGGCCGCAATTCCAGATCGAACCCGTCCAACGCCGGCTTCCCACGCCCGGGATAGCTCACCGACACGTCGTACAACTGGAGCGGAGTCACCCGCAGGTCCGGTACGTCGGTCCGCTCGCCACGCTCCGGTAGCGGCGTCTCGAGCACGCGGAAGACCTCCTCGCTCGCCGCCACACCGTCTGCGCTCGCGTGGAACTGCTGTCCGACCTGTCGCAACGGCAGGTACGCCTCAGGCGCGAGGATCAGCACCATCAACGCCGTCTCGAGTCCTAGCTTGCCGTCGACCAATCGCAGACCAACGCCCACGGCAACCAACGCCACCGAGATGCTGGCCAGCAGCTCCAACGCGAACGACGACAGGAACGCCAGCCGCAGACTCCGCATCGACGCGGACCGGTGCTCATCGGTCACCCGGCGTACGGCGGACTGCTGAGCCTTGGCGCGACCGAACAGCTTCAGCGTGGTCAGTCCACCGACCACATCCGCGAAGTGGTGAGCCAGCACCGCCAGCGCGTGCTGACGCCGGCGGCTGCGGGCCTGTGTCGCCCAGCCGATCAACGCCATGAAGATCGGAATCAACGGGAGGGTGATCAGTACTGTCCCGGCTGCGATCAGGTCACCAGTGGCCATCCATCCGATCACTCCAGCGGGCACAGTGGAGGCGAGGACAAGCTGGGGCAGGTAACGAGCGAAATACGGGTCCAGATCGTCAAGACCCTTAGTTAGCAGGGTTGTGAGCGCACTGCTCCGTTCACCGCTCAGCCAGACCGGTCCGAGCTTCAAGGAGTGCTCCAGCACCTGTCGCCGCAGCGTGGACTTCACAGCGGCTGCAGCACGCTGAGCGACCACCTCCTGCGCCCACACGAGCAGTGCGCGTCCTGCGATCACCGCAGCCAGTCCCCAGGCCACTGCGGTCACGCTGGCGGATCGCAGTACCACTCCGGTGATGCCGTGAGCCAGGAGGACGGCCTGCGCGACGATGAGGGCTCCGCTGGCGACACCGATGAGTACCGATGCCGCCAGGAAGACACGTGCACCCTTGGCTCGCTTGAGCAGCCGCGGGTCGAGCGGTTTCATGCGGCCGCGACCATGACGCGCTTGCGGAACACCCAGTACGTCCACCCCTGGTAGAGCAGCACCAGCGGGAAGAAGATCGCCGTGATGATCGTCATCACCTTCAAGGTGTACGCCGAGGACGCGGCCCCGACCACGGTGAGGGTTGACCCGGGCTCCAGCGTCGACGGCATCACGTCCGGGAACAGTGCGACGAACAACGACACCACGGCCAGTCCGATCGCGAGCGTCGTACCGACGAAGGCCCAGCCCTCGCGGCGCAGCAGGTTCGCGACCAGTCCGCCGGCGAACGCCACGACCGCGGCGATCGTCAACACCAGCGAGACCGTGTCGCCACGGATCGCCTGCGCCCAGGCCAGGAACGCGATCGTGAGTACCGCGGCGACGACACCGCTGCGGGTCGCTAGCCGATTCGCGCGAACTCGCAGGTCGTCCGTGGTGCGCAGCGCGAGGAAGATCGCGCCGTGGGTGATGAACACCGCGACGAACGTCAGCCCACCGAGCAACGCGAACGGGTTCAGCAGCGTGCCGAAGCCGCCGACGTACTCATGATCGGCGTCCAGCGGTACGCCGCGCACGATGTTGCCGAACGCAATACCCCAGAGCAGCGCCGGCAGCACCGAGCCGACGACGATCATCCAGTCCATCCGGTTGCGCCACGGCGCGTCGTCACGCTTGCCGCGGTACTCCAGCGCGACGCCGCGCACGATCAGGCCGACCAGGATTGCGAACAACGGCAGGTAGAACCCGCTGAACAACGTCGCGTACCACTCCGGGAACGCCGCGAACGTGGCGGCGCCCGCCATGATCAGCCACACCTCGTTGCCGTCCCAGACCGGGCCGATCGTGCTGATCGCGGCCCGGCGTTCGGGCTCGTTGCGGCCGAGCACGCGGAACAGCATCCCGACTCCGAAGTCGAAGCCCTCGAGCACGAAGTACCCGGTCCAGAGCGCCGCGATCGCGACGAACCACACACTCGTCAGTTCCATCTCGAGCCCCTCAGTACGCGTACGACAGCGGTTTGTCCGGCTGGTCCGGAGCGGTCTCGGGTGGCTCGTCCGTCCCGGCCAGACCGGCCCGGATGGTCCGCAGCAGCAGCTTCGTCTCGACCACCGCGAGGACGCCGTACAGCGCGGTGAAGCCGACCAGTGACGTGATCACCTCGCCGCTCGTCGTACCGGGTGAGACACCCGATGCCGTTGGCAACAGTCCGAAGACCAGCCAGGGTTGGCGTCCGGTCTCGGTGAAGATCCAGCCGAAGGTGTTCGCCGCGAGCGGCAGCAGCGGGAGCGGCGCGGCCAGCCAGATCAGCCAGCGCGCCGGCGCCCGGCCGCGGCGGGTCGTCCACAGCAGCCACAGCGCGATCGCCGCGGATGCCATCCCGACCCCGATCATCAACCGGAAGGTCCAGTAGGTCAGCGGGATGTTCGGTTTGTACGACCCTGGGCCGTAGAGCTGCTCGTAGGCGTCCTGCAGCGAGTTGATGCCCTTGACCTCGCCGCCGAAATGCCCGGTGGCCAGGAACGACAGCAGGTAAGGCACCTTGATCGAGAAGATCTCCTTCGAGCCGTCCAGCGTGCCGATGGTGAAGGCCGAGAACGACGCCGGCTTCTCGGTCTCGTACAGCGCCTCGGCCGCGGCCATCTTCATCGGCTGCACCTCGGTCATCACCTTGCCCTGCAGGTCACCGCTGATCGCTACGCCGACGCTCGCGACCAGGACCACCGAGGCGCCGATCTTCAGCGCCGAACGGAACACGTCCTTGTCGACCTTCGGACGCCGGAGCAGGTGCCAGAGCGCGACCCCGGCCACGAACGCGCCACCGACCATGAACGCCGCGAAAATCGTGTGTGGATAGGTGACCAGCACGACCTTGTTGGTCAGCACCGCCCACAGGTCGGTCAGCTCGGCGCGGCCGCGCTCGGCGTTGTAGCGGAAACCGACCGGGTTCTGCATCCACGAGTTCGCCGCGAGGATGAAGTACGCCGACAGTTGCGTGCCGAGCACCACCATCCAGATGCAGCCCAGGTGCACAAGCTTCGGCAGCCGGTCCCAGCCGAAGATCCAGAGGCCGATGAAGGTCGACTCGAGGAAGAACGCGAGCAGCCCCTCGAGCGCCAGCGGGGCGCCGAACACGTCGCCGACGAAACGCGAGTAGTCGCTCCAGTTCATCCCGAACTGGAACTCCTGGACGAGTCCGGTGACCACGCCCATCGCGATGTTGATCAGGAACAGCTTCCCGTAGAACTTGGTCAGCCGGAGGTACTTCTCCTTCCCGGTCCGGTACCAGGCGGTCTGCAGGCCGGCGGTGATCGCAACCAGCGAGATCGTCACCGGGACGAAGAAGAAGTGGTACACGGTGGTGATCGCGAACTGCCAGCGCGCCAGGTCAAGGGTGTCCATCGGCAGGTCTCCAACCCATCTACGACGTGTTGTAGTAGATGCTAGCGCGGATCTACTACGACGTGTAGTTATACTGGTCACGTGGCGAGTGAGGAGAAGGGACCGCGTCCGCTCGGGGACCTGGAGCGACTGGTGATGGAGCAGCTCTGGGCGGCCCCGGCAGCGCTGACCGTGCGCGAGGTGCACGAGCAGCTGAGCGGCACCCGCGAGCTCGCCTACACCACCGTGATGACCGTTCTGGACCGGCTGGCGAAGAAGAAGCTGACCGAGCGCGAGCGCGACGGCAAGGCCTGGCGCTACCGCGCCGCCGCGCCCCGCGAGGAACTCGCCGCCGACCTGATGCGCGACGCGCTCGATCGGGCCGGCGACCGGCGGGAGGCGCTGGTCCGGTTCGTCGGGCAGGTGTCCGACGAAGAGGCAGCGCTGCTGCGCGATGCTCTGTCCCGCTTGGACAACCCGGGGTGATCACCCCGGTCCTGCTGGCCGTCCTGGCGCTGGTGCTGACCGGCCCCGCGCCGGCCGTGCTGGCTCGTTCCCACTGGCCCTACCGGGTCCCGCGTGCGGCAGTCATCCTGTGGCAGGCGATCGCACTGGCCGCCGTACTGGCTGCACTGGGTGCTGGGATCTCGTTGTCGTACTCGATTGCCGGCCGGCCCGGTGAGCCCCGCTTCGACCCGTCGTCGCCACGTGATCTGCTGGCTGCCCTCATCCTCGCGATGACCGCACTCGTCGTTGTACGTCTGCTGTGGGCCGTTGGTCGAGTAGCTGTCGGTACGAGGGCACGGCGCAAACGGCACCGCGATCTGGTCGACGTCCTGGCCACTCCGGACGGGCTGATCCCCGGACTGCGGGTGCTGGCGGAGGAGACGCCACTGGCCTACTGTCTGCCCGCGTTGCGTGGCGCGCGGGTCGTTGTGTCGGTCGGTGCGCTGGATCGACTCGACGACAGCGAGCTGAAGGCCGTGCTCGCCCACGAACAGGCGCATCTGCGCGCGCGGCACGACCTGGTGCTGGAGGAGTTCACCGCACTGCACCACGCGTTCCCGCGGTGGGTCCGCAGCGACGTGGCGCTGGAGCAGGCTCGCACACTCGTCGAGCTGCTCGCCGACGACGACGCCCGCCGTCGCAGCGGCCCGCGCCCCTTGGCCCACGCACTGGTCGCTCTGGCCGGCGCACCAGCTCCGGAAGCAGCCCTGGCCGCAGCAAAGTCCGCCACGGTACTGCGTGTCGAGCGCCTGGCCGGTCCGGCGACCAACGAGCGCCTGCTCTCGACACTGACGTACGCCGGTGCCGCGACGCTGCTGATCCTGCCCACCGTGACGATCGCAGCCCCGATCGTGCAGGCGATCGTGAACGCAGTCAGCTAAACGACCACGGTCAGCTGGTCGACTGGTGCGGTCAGCTGGTCGGTTGGTACCGCACCATGACGCCGGCGGTCCCCCACGGGCGCGCCTCGATCAGATCCAGGTTCACCGGTGACCCACCGGTCGGGAACGCGGCCTTCCCGTTCCCCAGCAGCACCGGACAGATCCGCAACTGGACCTCGTCGACCAGACCGGCCCGCAGCAACGACTGGAACAACGTGATGCTGCCCCACAGGATGATGTCCTTGCCGGTCTGCTCCGCCTTGAGCGCCCGCACCGCGTCGAGGTCCGGGATCACGATGCCCGGCTCGTAGTTGCCCCACGGTGCGCTCTGCAGCGTCGTCGACACGACGACCAGGCGCAGCGCGTTAAGCTTCGCGGCGATCGGCTCACCCGCCGACGCCTCGGTCGGCCAGAACCCCGCGAACAAGCGATACGTCTCGGCGCCCAGCAACATCGTGTCGATGCTGTCGAGCAGCTCGAGGTTGTCGTCGTCCGGCTGCATGCCGATCGAGTCGAAGAACTCCAGTCCCCCGTCCGGACCGGCGGCGTAGCCGTCGAGTGTCACGTACTCCTGGAAGATGAGTCGCCTCATCCCGCGAGGCTACCCGAAATGTTTCCCCTCACCGCGTGCCACGGCGAGCAGCACGAGACCCGACAGAACCAGCAGAACCACCATCGTGACGACGAATGTCAGCACTTCTCTCCCCGACTCCCCAACCCAACAACACAGTCCCTGACGTCCTCAGCGCGTCAGAAGTTCCCCGAATGCCTTCGCGATTTCGTCGACCTGCCAATCCAGCGTGGCCGGCGTCGCCACCACCTCGACCCACGACCACCCCGGTACGTCGGCCGGCTGCCACGGACCGCACAACGCCTCGCGGGTCCGCTCCATCCGCGCGACGGCCGCGTGCTCGATCGACTCCGCCGAGCGCGGTGCGTAGAGCCGGAACGAGTTGGTGTGCGGCGGCTCCGGGAAGACGCGAAAACCCTCGCCCTGCAAGGCTATCGCGACCTCCACGGCCCGCTGGCGCAGGTCGTCCATCAACGGCAGCACCGACCGCAGTCCGTCCCGCGCGGAGACGGCGTACGGGAACAGGGCGAAGAGGTTGCCACCGAGTCGGCGTTGCCACCGGCGTACCTCGGCGATGACGTCCTCGGGGCCGGCCAGTGCCGCACCGCTGACGCCGCCGAGCACCTTGTAGAACGAGACGTACACCGTCGACGCCAGCGCGGCGATCTCCGCCAGGCTGTGCTCGAGGTACGGCGCGCTCTCCCACAACCGTGCTCCGTCGAGGTGCAGCGGTACGCCGCGTTCGGCGCAGGACTCGGAGAACACGACCAGTTCGTCCCACGTCGGCAGCACAAAGCCGGCGTCGCGCAGCGGCAACTCGAGCGTCACCGCGGCGAGCTTCCCTGGAATGGCTGCCAGCTCGTCAGGTCGCGGCTGCCGCGGCTCGGAGGTCATCCGCTCGATGCGCAGGTGGTGCACTTCTTCGAGCGCATTCAGCTCGTGCACCAGCAGGTGGGACAGACCGTGCACTGCGACGCGGCTGGTTCCCGCGCGGTCGGCGTACACGCGCAGCACGCTTTGCTGCGCCATGATGCCGGTCGGCACGAACACCGCGGCCGGCTTGCCCAGCAGCTCGGCTACCTCCTGCTCCAGCGCAGCGACCTCACCACCGTTGCCGTACATGTCGCTCTGGTCGTCTGTGGCCGCCTCTGCGAGCATCCGCAACCGGTCCGGCACCGGCACTCGCCGGTTGGACAGCCAGCGCTCACAGCCGTCGGCCGCGTTCTTCCGTCGCTCCCGCAGGTCCTCGGAGGTAGTAGCCACAGCTCTATCCTCTCGTGTCCCGCAACCCGACTCAGATGGTGGCTGTCACCACGTGCCGTCCCTGCACCGTTCTGATCTCCACCGCATGCACCTGGTCGAGCGGAACCAGCACACCGCCGCCGAAAGTGCTCCCGTCCTTCGCTGCCTTCGCCGACACCAGCCAACTGCCCGCAACCCAGGTCTTACCGGCCTTGTCGGTGACGATCAACTGACATTGGTCTCCGGCCTTCAGGCCCTTCACCTGCACCTGGACCCAGCTCCAGCCGGTCCGCGGCTCGACGGTGGTCGCCATCGTCGTACCCGTCGCCGTGTCCACCGTGGTGACTTCCTTGTACCCGGCTGTCGGCTCCGCGGCCTGCGGTGCGGTCTGCCGACCTAGTACGACGCCACCGCCCAGCGCGCCCCCGACGACAACGAGCGCGGCGGCCACCAGCAACCAGCGGGAGCGCCGCCTGGTCGGAGTGTGCACCGGCGGATCAGTGTCGAGACCACGCGCCTCCCGCAGCGTGCGATGCAGGAGCAGGTCACCGCCCTCCGGCGGCCCGTCCAGGAACGCCTCCGGCGGGACCTCTGCGAGGAAGTCCTTCATCTCGGTCAGCTCAGTCAGCTCAGCCCGGCACTCCGCGCAGGTAGCCAGGTGCTCGTCGACCGCGGCGACCTCTGAAGGCTCCAGTGCGCCCAGTGCGTAGGCGCCCAGCTGTGTACGGTCGTGCTCACTCATGGGGACACCTCCGCCTCTTGTCCGGCCAACACCGCGCGCAAGGCTCGGAGGGCGTAGTACGAACGCGATTTCACGGTACCGGGCGGCACGCCCAGTTCCTTGGCAGCCTCGGCGACGGACCGCCCGCGGTAGTACAGCTGCACGAGTACTTCACGGTGCTCGGGCGACACCTTGTCCAGTGCGTCCATCACCACCATGGTGTTCACCACGGACTCGGAGTGGTCTCCCGCGACCGGTGGAGTGTCCGCCACGTCCGCCACCTCGGCCGGACGCACTGCACGGGCCCGGGCGCGGTCCGTGACGATATTGCGCGCCACAGTGAGCAGCCAGCCCCGCACTGAGCCTTTGCCTGTGGTCAGGTCGTCCGCGTGCTTCCACGCCCGAACAAGCGTTTCTTGTACGACGTCCTCGGCGGCCGCCCGGTCGCCCGTCAGGCGGGTCGCGTACGCCAGCAGACTGCGGCCGTGTTCGGCGTACAGCGTCCGGATCAGCGTTTCGGCATCGTGCGGCGCCGGGTTGTCACCCACCGTCCGCACGATACCGGGAGCAGCGGACGACGACACCCGAACAGCACTGCTCGAATCAGTAGCCGTTGCCATTGCCCGAGCTACTCGACTGCGTGGTGATCTTCGTGCCGTTCGGTGCGACGACCCACCAGAGGCCGAGGACCGCCTGGCCGTTGGCCTCGCCGGCGTTGCTGTCCTTGGCGAACCGGTACAGCGGCATGCCGTTGATGGCCAGCTGCTTGGAGCCGTCCGAGCGGGTGATCGTGGTGATCAGCGACGGCTCGATCCCGGTGAGCTGCGCCGTACCGTTGCCGGCCGGCACCGGGGGCCACTGCGCGAGGCAGTCGCCCGAGCAGTTCGACGTACCGTGGGTGTCCTTGTCGAACACGTACACGGTCCGTCCGTTGCCGTCGACAACGACCTTGCCGTAGGAACCGACGGTGGCGACGCCCAGTTTCGCGGTCCCTGCCGCCGGTTCACTGGCCGACGGACTGGCCGGTGCAGAATTGCCCGAGCCCGAGCTCGAGTAGCCGTTGCCGCCACCACAGGCGGTCAGGCCGGCCGCCCCGAGCACCGCCACGGCGAACACACTCGCCACACGCTTCATCACTACCTCCCGGGGATCACCGACCTACACCCCGCCATACGTACGGATCGACGGATCGGTTCAGACCGGGGCGCTATCGTCGCCGGCATGAGCCAAGAAATCCCCGCCGCAGTACAGCGCGCGCTCGACGCGATCGACGCCCAGGACAACGACGCCTTCGTGGCGGCGTTCGCCGCGGACGGCTACGTGGACGACTGGGGCCGGCAGTTCCGCGGCCACGACCGGATCCGCTCCTGGAGCGACAACGAGCTGATCGGCAAACACGCCACCTTCACCGGCACCGAGGTCAGCACCTCCGGCAACCCCCTGACGATCCTGACCCAGGTCGGTGGCGACGGCTACAACGGCCCGTCCCACTTCACCTTCGACGTCCAGGCCGACACCCTGGCCTCGATGACCATCACCGCCTGAGCCAGAACTACCTGAGCCCGCGGCTCACACAGCTCGAACCGTCAGCAGACCGTCGAGACCTTTGAAGTCGGCCGGATTCCTGGTGTACAACGGCAAATCCCGGCTGGAGGCGATGGCCGCGATCATCAGATCCATCCGACGCGGCTTCCGTTCGCGGCCCGCCGAGAGCACGAGCCCCACCAGACTGCCGTACCTGGCGGCAGCATCGCCGTCGAACGGCAGCGGCTCGAACTGAGCCACGGCAGCCCCGAGCACCTCCGCCCGCGCCGCGCGGGTGAACGGGTCCTTCGCCATCGCGACGCCCTGATGCAGCTCGGCCAGCGTGACCGCCGTCAGTTCGGGATAGTCCGGGAGCGCCTCGACCTCGAGGACCGGAAGGTCGATGTAGGTACAGGTGTCAAGGACCCCGACCGACCGTTCCGTGCTCACTCCCGATCCCACGGATCGTCGGCGCCCACTCTGTCCTCGGTGCCGAAGAACTCGTCCGAATCGGCCCGCAGCTGGGCCGCATCGACCCGAGGCAGCCGACGATGCCGAGCGACGAGCTCCGCAGCAGTCGGCCGCGGCCGACGGACCAGCGGGCGCAGCTCGGCGACCTCGGTGCCGTTCCGGGTGATGTGATACGTCTCGCCCGCTTCGACGGCATCCATCACCGCGGCAGAGTTGTTACGGAACTCGCGCTGCGTGATGACCTTCATGACACCAGCGTAGCGCGAGGAGACACACGGTGCTACGGCTAGACCGGTTCGGGTTCGCGGATGCGTTGGGAGATGACGGCGGAGACGCCGTCGCCGCGCATCGTGACGCCGTACAGGGCGTCGGCGACCTCCATCGTGCGCTTCTGGTGGGTGATCACCAGGAGCTGGCTGTTCTCGCGCAGTTCCTCGTAGATCTCCAGCAGCCGGCCGAGGTTGGTGTCGTCGAGTGCCGCCTCGACCTCGTCGAGGATGTAGAACGGCGACGGCCGGGCCTTGAACAGCGCGACCAGGAACGCGACCGCGACCAGCGAGCGCTCACCACCGGACAGCAGCGACAGCCGCTTGACCTTCTTGCCGGGCGGGCGGGCCTCGACGTCGATACCGGTGGCCAGCATGTCGTCCGGGTCGGTCAGCACCAGCCGGCCCTCACCACCCGGGAACAGCCGGCTGAAGACGTGCTCGAACGCGACCTCCACGTCCCGGTACGCCTCGGTGAAGACCTGCTCGACCCGCTCGTCGACCTCCTTGACGATGTCCATCAGGTCGCGGCGGGACTTCTTCAGGTCGTCGAGCTGCTCCGAGAGGAAGCGGTGCCGCTCCTCCATCGCCTCGAACTCCTCGAGCGCCAGCGGGTTGATCTTGCCCAGCTGGTTCAGCGCCCGCTCGGCCTGCTTGAGCCGCTTCTCGACCTTCGTCCGGTTGAACGGCTCACCCTCGAGCTCCAGCGTGTCGTCACCTGATGGCGTTGTCGGCAGCGGCGGCACCAGCTGGTCCGGTCCGTACTCCGTGACCAGCGCGTCGACTTCGATCCCGAGCTCGCCGAGCGCCTTCTCGTACAGCTGCTCGAGCCGCATCTTCTGCTCGGCCCGCGCCAGCGCGTCCCGGTGCACGGTGTTGGTGAGCTGCTCCAGCTCGGAGCTCAGGTTCCGGGTCGCGGACCGGGCCTGCGACAGCGCCTGCTCCCGGTCGGCCCGCTGCGCCTGGATCTCCGCCCGCTCGGTCGCCGCCAGCTTCAGCGAGGACTCCAGCCGCGCCAGCACGTGACCAGCAGCCAGATGTACGGCGTTCGCCGCTTCCGCCTGCCGCGCCCGCCGGGCCGCCCGCGCGATCGACCGCGCCCGCGCCTCGCGCTCCTGCCGGGCCGCGCGCTCCAGCGAGTCGGCACGACCGGACAGCGCCCGGGCCCGCTCCTCGGTGGTCCGCAGCGCCAGCCGCGCCTCCATCTCGGCCGCCCGACCTGCCTTGGCCTCCTCGGCCAGCCGGTCGCGTTGCGAGGTGTCCGGCTCGTCGCCGTCCTCGTCGAACGCCTCGGCGTCCATCAGCCGTTCTTCGAGCTCGGCCAGGCCGGACAGGTTCTTGTCCCGCTCCTCCTCGGCCGCCGCGATCGCCCCGGCCATCCGCTCGGCCTCACCACGCGACGCCTTCGCCAGCGACCCGAAGTGCGCCAGCTGCTCGGCGACGGCAGCCATCGCCGCGTCGGACTCGTGCAGCCGGGCCAGCGTGATCTCGACGGACTCCTTCTGCCGGGTCCGCTCGTCCTCGAGCCCCTGCAGCTCGAAGCGCAGCCGCTCGCTGCGCGCCGTCGCCTCGGTGAGCTTCTCCGCCGCCTCGTCGACCGCGGACTGCACCTCGATCAGGCTCGGTGCCGCATCCGACCCGCCGTACGCGAAATGCGCCCCGAGTACGTCGCCCGCGCGCGTCGTACACGTGACGTCGGGCAGGTTCCGCACCAGCGACCGCGCCGCGTCCACGTCGTCGACGACCGCGACCTTGCGCAACAGCCGCCGCAGAGCGGGACGCAGCGTCTCGGGGCAGTCCACGACGTCGACGGCGTACGACGCTCCGTAGGGCAAGGCCGGCCAGGCGGCATAGTCCTCGGCCGGCGCGTCGCCGAGCAGCATCCCGGCACGACCCAGGTCGTGCTGCTTGAGGTGATCGACGGCGTGCAACGCGGCGTCGGTGTGGGTGACGGCGACCGCGTCGGCGGCCTCGCCGAGCGCCGCGGCGATCGCGGTCTCGTAGCCGGAGCGGACGCTCAGCAGCGCCGCGACGGAACCCATCAGGCCGTTGATCTGCTCGGAGGCGGCCAGCAGGGCGCCGGCGCCGTCCTTGCGGTTCAGGCCGAGCTCAAGGGCTTCCTTGCGGGCGGCCAGACCGGTGCGCTCACGCTCCGCGTCCCGTTCCTCGGCGCGCAGCTTCTTCAGCCGCTCGTCCATCTCGTCGAGCACCGCCTGCGCGGCCTCGTACTGGTCGTCGAGCCCCTTCTCGCCGGCGTCCAGCCCGGCAACCTGGGTCTCCAGAGCGGTGAAATCGTGCTGGGCCTTGGCGGCCCGCTGCTCGGCCTCGCTCCGGTTGCTAGCGAGGCGGCCGATCTCGGATTCGGCGGCGGCCGCGCGGCTCTGCAGCGCGTTCACCTGGCCGGTCAGCCGGGCCAGGCCTTCGCGGCGGTCGGCCGCGGCCCGGATCAACGCGGAGATCCGGCGCTCCTCCTCGGCCTCCTGCGATTCCAGCTGCTGGCGGCGCTCGACCGACTCGGCGAGCAGCTCGGAGTGCGCCTCGACCTCGGCCTCGATCTGAGCCTCGGTCTCGCGGACCCGGGCGGCCTCCAGCTCGAGTTCCTCGGGGTCACGGCCCGGGCGCGGCTCCTCGGCCTCGTCGTTCAGCGAGCGAATCCGGTCCGCCGCGATCCGCGCCGTACCTTTGATCTTCTCGCCGAAGCCGGACAACTGGTACCAGGTGTCCTGCGCGGCCTGCAGCGCCGGGGCGTCCTCGCGGAGCGCGTCCTCCAGCTCGGCCTCCAGCTCGCGAGCCTCGCGCAGCTTCGCCTCGGTCTCGGTCCGGCGCTGCGTGAGCGCGGCCTCGTCCCGCAGCTCGGCCTCGAGCGCGGACTGCGCCTGGACGATGTCGTCGGCAAGCAACCGGGCCCGGCCGTCCCGGACCTCCGCCTGGATCGTCACCGCCCGGCGCGCCACCTCCGCCTGGCGCCCGAGCGGCTTCAGCTGGCGGCGGATCTCGGTGATCAGGTCCCCGAGCCGGTTCAGGTTGCCCTCGGTGGCCTCGAGCTTCCGGAGCGCCTTCTCCTTGCGCTTGCGGTGCTTCAGGACCCCGGCGGCCTCCTCGACGAACCCGCGGCGGCCTTCCGGCGTGGCGCGCAGGATCGAGTCCAGCTGGCCCTGGCCGACGATGACGTGCATCTCGCGGCCGATACCGGAGTCGCTGAGCAGTTCCTGGACGTCGAGCAGCCGGCAGCTCTGGCCGTTGATCTGGTAGTCGGACCCGCCGTTGCGGAACATCGTCCGGCTGATCGTCACCTCGGCGTACTCGATCGGCAGCGCGCCGTCGGTGTTGTCGATGGTGAGCACCACCTCGGCGCGGCCCAGCGGGGCGCGGCCGGAGGTACCGGCGAAGATGACGTCCTCCATCTTGCCGCCGCGCAGCGACTTGGCGCCCTGCTCACCCATCACCCAGGCCAGCGCGTCGACGACGTTGGACTTCCCGGAGCCGTTCGGGCCGACGATGCAGGTGATGCCTGGTTCGAAGTTCATCGTCGTCGCGGACGCGAACGACTTGAAGCCCCGGAGCGTCATGCTCTTCAGGTACAAGGCGAAGCTCTCCAACCCGTGAAAGGACAGACGATACCGAAGGAACCGTCATAGCTGTTCGTGACGCTGCCGCTACCCGGGGGAAGGTGTTCCGCTTCGCAGTCTACAAAGAGAATCGCGGGATCCAGCGGAGGCCGAGCCGTTCAGAAGTGGCCGGCGAAAGATCTGGGAGCACAACAGGGCTCGGAAAGTGGGCTCTGATACAAGGGCGGCGGAGGCCCGGACGGGGGCCACCGCCGTTCTGCAGCGTAGTGCCGGACGGTCGAGATGTGACTCGTTCGTGCGTCAGACCGAAGCGGGGGCGCGCAGAGCCTCGTCGACGGTGAGCAGCCGACCCTCATGGATCTGGGCCACCAGATGATCGTTCTCTGCCTGAAGCCGCATCACGTGCGCCTCCAGATCTGCGACACGCCGGTTGAGCAGACGAACCTGCTCGAGCATGCGCGGGTCAGTGCCTCCAAGATGCCCTAGAAGAGCCTTGGCCATTGTGCTGTCCTCCGGAAGGGTTCTGGCCGGTCGCGCTCCGCTTCCAGGTCACGAGGGAGCGCCGAAAAGTGTGTGCCGTCTTTCAGGGTGACACCGGCGTGGCCGACGGGTCAACCTGGGCCACATTAGTTAACAATACCTCGCTCACCAGCGGACATGCCGTGGAACGGGCTGACATTTCGGGCACCGGTACGACGAACGGTTCATGAACGGCTCGCGACGGATCGGGCGCCCGTCCCGCGGACACGGCGAACCTTCCTGGCCGTAGACGTTCAGACCGCGCTCGAAGTATCCGGACTCACCGTTCACATTGACGTACAGCGCGTCGAAGCTGGTGCCACCAACGGTCAGCGCCTCGGCCATCACCTCGTGCGCCGCGTCGAGAATCGCCTTGATTTGTTGGGGTTTCAGCGTTTCCGTCGCCCGGGCGTAGTGCAGCTTGGCCCGCCACAACGCCTCGTCGGCATAGATGTTGCCGATCCCGCTGACCGCGGTCTGGTCGAGCAGCGCCCGCTTCAGGCCGGTTCGGCGGCGCCGGATCTTCGCGGCGGCCGCGACCGGATCGAACAGAGGATCGAACGGGTCCCGGGCGATGTGGGCGATCTCGGCCGGCAGCTCCGCGCCACCGTCCGAATACGACAGACCACCGAACATCCGCTGGTCCACAAAGCGGACCTCTCCGCGGTCGTCGGCGAACCGGAACCGGACCCGCAGGTGCGGCTCGTCCGGGGCGCCGACCGGCTGAACCCGGAACTGTCCGCTCATGCCGAGGTGCGTGAGCACCGCGTCACCGGAGGTTAAGGGCAGCCACAGGTACTTCCCGCGCCGCGCCGGCTCGGCGAACACCTGGCCCTTGAGCCGAGACACGAAATCCTCCGGCCCGGCGGCATGACGCCGTACCGGGCGGGGGTGCAGGACCTCGACGGTCTCGATGGTCCGGCCGGTGGTGAACTCGGCCAGACCCCGCCGGACGACCTCTACTTCAGGTAGCTCGGGCACTTCAGGCTTGCGAGGGGTCCACGCTGTCGGGATGCGCGGCGCGCAGGGCCTTCCAGGCGGTCTCGGCGGCCTGCTGCTCGGCTTCCTTCTTGCTCCGGCCGATGCCGTGACCGTACGTGTCGGCGCCGATCCGGACCCGCGCCTCGAACGTCTTCGCGTGGTCCGGCCCGGACTCGGCGATCACGTACTCCGGGACGCCGACGCCGAGCTGGGCGACCAGCTCCTGCAGCGAGGTCTTCCAGTCCAGGCCGGCCCCGAGCCGCGCCGACGACTCCATCAGGTCGTCGAACAGCCGGTGGACGACCCCGCCGGCGACCTCGAAGCCGCGGTCCAGGTAGACGGCACCGATCAGCGCCTCGACGCAGTCGGCGAGGATCGACGACTTGTCGCGGCCGCCGGTGGCCTCTTCGCCGCGGCCGAGCCGCAGGTACTTGCCGAGCTTGAGCTCGCGGGCGACACCCGCGAGCGCACGCATGTTGACCACCGCGGCCCGTAGCTTGGCCAGTCGGCCTTCGGACAGGTCCGGGTGGTTTCGGAACAGCGACTCCGTGACGATGACGCCGAGCACGGAGTCCCCGAGGAACTCCAGCCGCTCGTTCGTCGGCAGCCCACCGTTCTCGTACGCGTACGAACGGTGGGTGAAGGCGTGCTCCAGCAATTCGTCAGCCAGCGATACGCCGAGCCGCTCATTCAGCTCGGCGTAGAGCCCCGTTTCGTTGGCAGAGTTCACTGGGTTGGTGGCCGTTTAGCTCTCGACGACCTGGCGACGCTCGCCCTTGGCGCCGTACTGGCCGCAGTTCGGGCAAACGGTGTGCTGCAGGTGCTTCGCGCGGCAGGCGGGGTTCACGCAGGTGACCAGCGACGGGGCAGTGGTCTTCCACTGGGCCCGGCGGCTGCGGGTGTTGCTGCGCGACATCTTCCGCTTCGGAACGGCCACGGTTACGACTCCTTGCTTCGGCCGGGGGCTGGTGGACCCGGCCGGCTGGCTGACTCGGTTCGGTTGTTCAGTTGTCCTGCTGGTCGTTCTGGAGCAATCCGTCGAGGGCTGCCCAGCGGGGGTCGGTCCGATCCTGGTGTTGATGGCCGGGCTCGTCCGCCAGGCGCACCCCGCACTCGGGGCACAGACCCGGACAGTCGTCCGTACACAACGGCTGGAACGGTAGCGCGAGCACCACCTGGTCCCTCAGCACCGGCTCGAGGTCGATCAGATCGCCCTCCATCCGGCTGGCCTCGTCCGGCTCGGCGTCGCTCTCCGGATAGACGTACAGCTCCTGGACGTCAGCGAGGAACTCGTCCTCGATATCGACCAGGCACCGCGCGCACTCCCCGACCAGACGGCCGCGGGCCGTTCCGGTGACGAGCACCCCTTCGACCACCGATTCCAGCCGTAGATCGAACTGGATCGGATCGCCTTCGGGGACGCCGATCACGTCGATTCCGAGATCCACCGGCGCCGGGCCTGAGAAGGTGACTTCGCGTTGGGACCCTGCGCGGCGGGTCAGCTCGTGGGTGTCGATCACGAGTGGGGACCGCGGGTCCAAGACGCTCAGAGCAAACCTTTCAGGCGTGGGCAGGCAAGAACTCGGTCTCGTCGAGACCGATGAACAACATTACCAACTCTGCGGCGTAGCACCCAATTCGGGGGGACACTAGAGCTTGTCCAGTAACCGCGAGTGAACGGGCGGCGTCACGAACGTACTGACGTCGCCGCCGAGCCGGGCGATCTCCTTCACCCAGCTCGAGGAGATGAACGCGTGCTCCGGCGCGGTCGGCAGGAACACCGTGTCGACGCCGGTCATCCGCCGGTTCAGCTGCGCCATCTGCAGCTCGTAGTCGTAGTCGGCCGCGGAGCGCAGCCCCTTCACGATCACCCCGGCGCCCTCGGCGCGGCAGTAGTCGACGACCAGGCCCTCGAAGCTGCCGACCCGGACGTTCGGGAACGGCGCGACCAGCTCGGTGAGCATCTCGAGGCGCTCCTCCGGCCCGAACAGCCGGTTCTTCGACTGGTTCACCCCGGTCGCGACGATCAGCTCGTCGAAGGCGGCGGCCGCCCTGGTGACGATGTCGAGATGCCCGACAGTGGGTGGATCGAAGGTGCCTGGAAAGACCGCCTTAGCCATGGCGGTGACCGTACCAAAGGCGCGCCTCGCCGTACTTGCGATCTCGCAGCGCGGCGAACCCTTCCGGCCACTCCCACGGCTCCCGCTTGCCGCGCTCGACGACCACCACGGCGTCGTCGGCCAGCCAACCGCTCGCCGCCAGATCCACCAGGATCTCCTGCAACTCGACCGTCTCCAGCTTGTACGGCGGGTCCGCGAACACCAGGTCGAACACCGCCGGAGTGTCACTCGCTGTAACCTTCTCAACCGGTCGCGTCAGCAACTTGGCCCCCGGCAGCCCGACTACCTTGATGTTCGCCGCGATCACCTCCGCGGCCTTCCGGTCCGACTCGACGAGCACGGCCTGCGCGGCGCCTCGCGACAGCGCCTCCAACCCGATCGCTCCCGAGCCGGCGTACAGATCGAGCACCGCCAGCCCGTGGAAGCTCCCGAACTCGGACTCCAGCGAGGAGAACAACGCCTCCCGCACCCGATCAGCCGTCGGCCGCGTCCCACTCCCCGCCGGTACGTCGATCCGCCGCCCACCGACCGCTCCGCCGACGATCCGCGTCATGTCTTCTCCAAGTACTCGGTCGTCTCGGATTCCAGGGCGTTTCGGACAGTCGCTCGCAGCGCCGGGTACTCCGCCAGGTCCGCGTCCACCGAGACGATCGAGTTCGCCACGTGGCGCGCCGCGAAGATGATGTCCTCGTCGCGCAGCACGCTCAGCAACTTCAGGCTCGTACGCCGCCCGGACTGCGCCACGCCGAGGACGTCGCCCTCACGCCGCGTCTCCAGGTCGATCCGGGACAGTTCGAACCCGTCCGTGGTCGAGGCGACCGCCTCCAACCGCCCGTACGACTTCGATCCCGCCCACAGATCCGTGACGAGCAGGCACAGTCCCGGCACCTTGCCCCGCCCGACCCGGCCACGCAACTGGTGCAGCTGCGAGATCCCGAAGCGGTCGGCGTCCATGATCACCATCGTCGAGGCGTTCGGTACGTCGACCCCGACCTCGATCACCGTGGTCGCGATCAGGACGTCGACCTCCCCGGCCGCGAACCGGGACATCACCGCGTCCTTCTCCTCGGCCGGCAGCCGCCCGTGCAGGATCTCCACCCGCAGGTCGTGCAGGATCTCGCCGAGCGCCTCGGCGACCTGGATCACCGAGATCGGCGGCCGGGCCTGTTTCTTCCCGCCTTCGTCGGTGTCGAGGAGCTCGCCTTCCTCGTCGGTGGCGTTCTTGACGTCGTCACCGATCCGCGGGCACACGACGTACACCTGGTGGCCCTTGCCGACCTCCTCGCGGACCCGGGTCCAGGCCCGTTGCAGCCAGTCCGGCTTCTCCTTCGCCGGGACCACCGACGACTGGATCGGCGACCGGCCGGCCGGCAGTTGGGTGAGCGTCGAGACCGCGAGGTCGCCGAACACCGTCATCGCCACGGTCCGCGGGATCGGCGTCGCGGTCATCACCAGCACGTGCGGGGTGTTCTCGCCGGACTTCGCGCTCAACGCGGCCCGCTGTTCGACACCGAACCGGTGCTGCTCGTCGACCACCACCAGCCCGAGATCCGCGAACTGCACCTTGTCCTCGAGCAGCGCGTGCGTCCCGACGACGATCCCCGCGGCGCCACTCACGGCGTCGAGCATCGCCGTACGGCGACCTGCCGCGTTCAGCGAGCCGGTCAGCAGGCCGATCTTGGTGGCATGTTCCGCGCCACCGAGCATGCCCTGCTCGGCCAGGTCACCGAGCATCTTGGTGAGCGTCTTGTGGTGCTGCACGGCCAGCACCTCGGTCGGCGCGAGCAGCGCCGCCTGGCCGCCGTTGTCGACCACGGACAGCATCGCCCGCAGCGCGACCACGGTCTTGCCGGAGCCGACCTCGCCCTGCAGCAACCGGTGCATCGGATGTGGGCGCGCGAGATCGGCGAAGATCTCCTCCCCCACCTCGGCCTGCCCCTCGGTGAGCTCGAACGGCAGCCGCTCGTCGAACTCGTCCAGCAGACCGCCCTGCACCCGCGGCCGCGGTACGGCGTTCAGCGCATCGGTCACCGCGCGACGCTGGGCGAGGATCGTCTGCATCACCAGCGCCTCCTCGAACCGGAACCGCTGCTGCGCGTCGTGGATGTCCTTCTCGGTGTCCGGCAGGTGCACCTTGCGGAGCGCGTCCGGGAGCGCGAGCAGCTTCTCGTTGCGCAGGATCAGGTCCGGGATCGGGTCGTCGAGGCGGTCGTCGAGGCTGTCCAGGACGATCTTGATCGACCGCTCGATCGTTGCGGTCGGCAACTTCGCGGTGGCCGGGTAGAGCGGGCGGAACGGCCGTGCCCGGCGTTCGATCTCGGCCTCGCTCAGATCCTCCTCGTCGAGGATCTCGGTGCCGGGCCCCTTCAGCTGCATGATGTCGCGGAACATCGTCACCTCGCCCCAGAACAGGGCCGCGGTGCCGGGCGTCAGCTTCGTCGCCAGCCAGGGCTGGTTGAAGAACGCGAGCTCCAGGTCCCGGCGGCCGTCGGTGACCACCACCTTGGTCAGCGTCCGCCGCCGCGACCACTTCTGGACGTCGGTCAGCGGGATCTCGGCCTTGGTGTCCAGCGACCGCACGGAGACCTTCTTGACCCGCCCGTTGACGGTCGCCTGGTCACCGACCTCGAGCTCGTCGAACGGGGTCAGCTCGCCCTTCTTCAGGTACCGCCGCGGGTAGTGCCGCAGCAGCTCGCCGACGGTCTCGATGGCGAGCACGTCCGCGAAGGTCTTGGCCGTCTTCGCGCCGAGGAAGTCGCGGAGCTTACGGTCCATGTCGTTCTTCATTCCACCCCGATCAGCAGCGGGTACCTGTCCTGCCCTCCGTCGTACACCACGACGTCGACATCTTTGCGTTGCCGGCGCACGTGGCGCTCCACCGCGTCGGCCAGACCGGGGTCGGCGTCCCGGCCGGTGACGACGGTGAGCAGCTCGCCTCCACCACCGAGCAGCCGGTCGACCACCTTCAGCGCGGCCGACTCGAGGTCCTCGGTGATCAGCGCGAAATCGCCGTCGACGACACCGAGCGCATCGCCGATCCGGCACCGTCCGGCCATCGTCCAGGCGTCCTTGACCGCGATCGTGACCGCACCGTGCCGGGTCTGCCCCGCGGCCGCCGACAGATGAACGACGTCGTCGTCGAAGCTGCGCTCCGGGTCGTGCACCGCGATCGCGGCCAGGCCCTGGACCTGCGCGCGGGTCGGGATCACGGCGACCCGGATCCCGTCCTGGCGCGCGGCGGTCGCGGCGGCCTCGGCGACCCCGATCGAGTCCGAGCCGTTCGGCAGGATCACGATCTCCGGCGCCTGCGAGGTCTCGATCTCCTGCAGCAGCTCACCGGTCGAGCACCGCCGGCCGGGGCCACCGCGGATGATCCGGGCGCCGGACTCGCGGAACAGATCGGCCAGCCCGTCACCGGCGACGACCGCGATCACGGCGCGTCCCGGGGCCGGCTCGTGGTGGTGGGCCTGATCGGCGAAATGAGTGACCCGGATCCGGTGCGGGCGGCCGATGTCGATGCCGTGCTCGATCGCGGCGCCGACATCGTCGGTGTGAACGTGCACGTTCCACAGCCCGTCGCCGCCGACCACGACGACCGAGTCACCGAGCGCGGCCAGCGCCTGCCGGAAGTCGGCGATCTTGTCGTCCCCCGCGTCGAGCAGATACATCACTTCGTACCCGGGTCCCTCGGGGCTGACGCTGCTCTCGCCTTGGGGCTGCACCCGAGCCGGTACCACCACGCGCACGTGCCGACCGGTGAGCACCGACTCCATCGCACCGAGAATCACCACCAGGCCGGCTCCCCCGGCATCCACGACGCCCGCGCGCCGGAGTACGTCCAGCTGCTCTGTCGTCTCGGTGAGGGCCTGGCGGGCGGAGGCGACCGCGGCGAGGCAGACGTCGGCGAGGGTCTTGCCGTCGTTCGCGGCGGTCATCGCACCGGTGGCGGCGGCCCGGGCAACGGTCAGCATGGTGCCCTCGACGGGCTGGGCGACCGCGCCGTACGCGGCGTCGGCGGCGTACGTGAGCGCGTCGGCGAACGCCGCGGCCTCACTCATCCGCGCATCCGCCAACACACCGTCGGCCGAGTCGCGTGGCGGGTTCTCGCCCGCGGCGCGGGCACGCGGGAGGTTCTCGTTGAGGCGGAGGCCGCAGGCGCGGATCAGCTGGGAGGTGATCACGCCGGAGTTCCCGCGGGCGCCGAGCAGCGCGCCGTGGCCGAACGCCTGGATCGCCTCGGTGAAGGTCAGCTCACCCTTCGGCAGCGCGTCACAGGCCGCCTCCCAGGTCAGGTAGAGGTTCGTGCCGGTATCGCCGTCCGGGACCGGGTACACGTTCAGCTCGTCGATCTCGGCCCGCGCCCGCGCCAGCTCCGCCAGCGCCGTCCGGGCCCAGGCCCGCAACACGTCGACCGTCAGTTCCTCCACGCCCGGAAGGCTAACGCGTACCGAAGGACGGGTGGTGGTCCCCTCACCGGCCGGTCCACGCGGCTCGCCAGGCGGGCGGGAGCGTCTGCGTACCCGACTACGTGGTGTTGTTCGGTACGGTTCCCGGGTGAGCGGCGGCAGGAGTGTGTTGTTCTCGGCCGCGGCCGACAGTTACGAGTTGGCTGTGCGCGAGATCCGGGGCGAGTTCGGCCGGGACGTGCGGGTCCAGCGGGTCGGCGCGGATCTGGGGCGGGTGGACGGTCCTTCGGTCCAGGAGTTCGCCGCGGCGTGTGACGTGGGGCGGATCATGTTCGTCCGGCATCTCACGGAGGAGATCGCGAGCTTCGCGGAGCTACCGCCGGAGTACGAGCTCGCGGACCTGGTGCTGGGCGAGCTGCCGGAGTACCCGAAGGCGCTCGCCGTACAGGCCTGGACCGACGATGCGGGCACCGGCGGGTCGTACTACCACCGGCTCGAAGAGGCGTTGACCGGCCGCGGCGTGACCGTGACGCGCTCCGGTCAGGAGCTGGTCGTCTCCTGCTACGTGGGCCGCAAGGCGATCCTGCTCGGGCTCAACCGGCGCGCGGACAGCTTGTCGGACTGGCCGGGTGGGCGCATGCGGCTGGCCCGCGGCGAGGAGCGGGTGTCGCGGTCGGAGTTCAAGCTGGAGGAAGCGATCGCGACCTTCGGACTCGAACTGCCCGCCGGCGGTAAGGCCGTCGACCTCGGCGCCTCACCGGGCGGCTGGACCCGCATCCTGCGGCAGCACGGCCAGGAGGTGTGGTCGGTCGACCCGGGCTCGCTGGACCCACGGCTCCGCTCCGACCGCCGGATCCACCACGAGGCGACCACCGCCGGCCGGTTCTTCGCGGCGAACCGCGTCAGGTTCGACGTGGTGGTCAACGACATGCGCATGGACCAGGTGACTAGCGCCCGCATGATGCTCGACGCGGCCGCCCACCTCCGCCCCGGCGGCCTCGCGATCGTCACCCTCAAGGGCGGCGGCAAGAACCCCTTGGACGGCGCTCGCCGCGGTCTCGATGTGCTCCGCGACCAGTACGCCGTACTCCACGCCCGCCAGCTCCACCACAACCGCAACGAGATCACCACGATCGCCGAGCGCCGCTAGCTCCCGCCCGGCACCGCGAGATCGGCCGGGAACGCGAGTAGGCGCCCGGGAGAACCCGGGCGCCTACTGAAGGCCCTACACGGAGTAAAGCTGAAGGTCAGCCGACGACGCGCTGGACCTTTCCGGCCTTGATGCAGGACGTGCAGACCTTCATGCGGGTCGGGGTGCCCTTGATGAGCGCCCGGACCGGCTGGATGTTGGGGTTGAAACGGCGGGGCGTACGAGCCTTGACCCGCCGGATCATCGCGCCCTTACCCAGGCGGGCAACGCTGTTGCCGAACGTCGGCTGCTTGCCGCAGACATCGCACTTCTTAGACATGATTCTCCGTGTTCAGGGTCGTGACTCCGACAGATCATGTTACATGCGTGTCAGCACACGACCAATTCGGCTGCCCAGCGTCCGCTAGGCAGTGAGATAGGCCACTTCCTCGTCCGTCAGCGTCACCGACAGACCAGGTGTCGAGGTCCGCGTCTCGCTCACGTGCCGCGGCCCGATCAGCGGGAACACCGGGTACGGCTGGTGCAGCAACCACGCGAGCGCGATCGCGGTCGGCTCGACTCCCTTGGCGGCCGCCAGCTCCCGGGCCCGGTCGAGCCTACGGAAGTTGTCGTCGGAGTAGAAGCAGCGCACCAGTTCCTGGTCCGACGTGTCTTCCGGCTTGGCCCGCCCGGTGAAGAACCCGCGTGCCTGGCTCGACCACGGGAACAGCGCGACCTGCCGCTCCCGCAGCCACGCCTGCGACTCGTCGTCGGAGACATGCCGGCACCCGGCCCACGGTACGTCGTACGCGCGGGCGAGGCTGAGGTGGTTGCTCAGCAGCGTGAACGGCTGCTTGCTGTTCGCCTCGGCGTACGCGTTGGCCTCGTCGAAGCGGGCGGTGGACCAGTTCGATCCGCCGTACGCCTTGATCCGGCCGGCCTTGAAGTGCTCGTCGAGGACGTCGACGAACTCACCGACCGGGATCTCCTCGTTGTCGCGGTGCATCAGGTACAGGTCGACGTGGTCGGTCTGCAGCCGCTCGAGGCTCTCGTTCAGCTGCCGCGTGATCGACTCCGGGTCGCAGTACGGCGTGTGCGCGCCCTTCCCGATCACGATCACGTCGTCCCGGTTGCCGCGCGACGTCATCCACTGCCCGAGCAGCTTCTCGCCGCGCCCACCGCCATAGATGTACGCCGTGTCGAACGTCGTACCGCCGCGCTCGACGAAGTCGTCGAAGACGACCGCGGCGTGCGGCAGCGTCTGCTGGTTGTCGACGCCCATCACGAGCCGGGACACCTGCTTGTCCAGGCCCGCCACCTTGCCGTAGGTCATCGGGGCGTCGTCGCGCCGGGTCAGCGGGCGGCCGGTCGCGGTCGGGACGGTCGCGTCGTCCCGCTCGCTCGCGTACTGCTGCCCGATCGCGGCCCGCCACTGGTCCTGCACGGTGAGGTTGCCGAGCGTGTCCGCCCAGGTCATCTCCGGCGCCTGCTTGGCCCCGGAGGCGATCGCGGCCTGCACGGCCTCGGCCTCGGCGGTGTAGATCAGGGCCGGCTCCGCGGAGATCTCCCGCGGCTCCTCCCCCACCTTGTACAGCGTCACGTGGGTCGGCTTGCCGTCACCGCCGAACCACGGGTCGTCGACCTGCAGGTAGCCCTTGCTGCCGTAGATCCGGACCTGGTTCTTGTCACCGAGCCGTACGCCGGTGCTCACCTGGGCCGTGACGCCGCCGTCGAAGAACAGCGTCGCCACCGTCCACTCGTCGACGCCGGTCTCGCCGACGGTGCCGACCGCGGTCACCGCGGCCGGGTCCTGGAACGGCTGCCCGGTCGCCGCACCGGCGATCAGCCGGGCGACCGAGACCGGGTAGCCACCGACGTCGAGGATCCCGCCGCCGGCCAGGTCGTCGGCGAAGATCCGGCTCTCCGGCCGGTACCCGGCGGCGAACGCGAAGGTGGCCTGGATCTGGTGGACGGTGCCGAGCTCGCCGTCGCGGACCAGCTGGGTGATCAGCTTGGTCTGCGGCAGGCACCGGTACATGTACGCCTCCATCAGGAAGACGTCGTTGCGGACCGCGGCCTCGATCATCGCCTCGGCCCAGGCCCGGTTGATCGCGAGCGGCTTCTCGCACAGCACGTGCTTGCCGGCCTCGGCGGTCTTGATCGCCCACTCGACGTGCATCGGGTGCGGGGTGGCGATGTACACCGCGTCGACGGTCTCGTCGGCCAGCAGTTCCTCGTACGAGCCGTGCCGGTTGGCGATGTCCCACTTGTCGGCGAAGGCGTTCGCCGACTCGAGGGACCGGCTGCCGACGGCGACGACCTCGTTGGTGGGCGACGTCGGCACCTGGCTGGCAAAGCGGGATGCGATGTTGCCGGTGCCGATGATGCCCCAGCGGAGCTTGTGGTCAGTCAAAGGGAGTCCCGTGTGTGTTTTGTCGGTTGGGTCAGAATTTCAGAACTTCATGGCGCCTGCGGCCAGGTCCGCGATGAACGAACGCGCGCCGATCAGGAAGACGCCGATCAGGGGGATGACACTCATCAACGCACCGGCCATCACCATCGAGTAGTCGGTGCCGTAGATGCCGTTCAGCTGGTCGAGGGCGACCTGCAGGGTGAGGCGGTTCGGGTCCGTCATCACGATCAACGGCCAGAGGTAGTCGTTCCAGACGTTGATGAAGGTGAAGATGCCGAGGAAGGCCAGGCCGGGCCGGAGCACCGGCAGGCCGACGGTCAGGTACTGCCGGAAGAACCCGGCGCCGTCGACCTTGGCGGCCGCGATCAGTTCGTCGGGGATCGCGCCGCTGGCGTACTGGCGCATCCAGAAAATGCCGAACGCGTTCGCCGCGCCCGGGATGATGAGTGCCTTCAGCGAGCCGATCCAGCCGAACTCGGCGAGCGTCACGAACTGCGGCACCAGCGACAGCTGGGTCGGGATCATGAAGGTCGCGAGCAGCAGCGCGAACAGGAAGTTCCGGCCCGGGAACTGGTACTTCGCGAACGCGAACGCGGCCAGCGAGTCGAAGAACAGCACCAGCACCGTGACGCCGAGTGAGGCGATCAGGGTGAGCAGCATCGAGGAGAAGAACGGCACCGCGTCCAGCACCTTGCCCATGTTCTCGAACAGGTGCGAGCCGATCACGAGTTTCGGTGGGTAGGCGAAGATGTCCGTCGTGGTGTTCGAGGCCATCACGAGCATCCAGTAGAACGGGAAGATCGAGACCGCGACGCCGAGCATCAACACGATGTGCCCGACGACGGTGCGCATGCGCTCAATGGACATCTGCGGCCTCCTTCTTGGCATTCTGGGCTGCGATCCGGCGTTCCACCCGCCGAGCGGCGCGTCGGGTCAGCCGCTCGTCGTCGTTCCCGCCGATCAGCCGCCAGTTGATGATGCTGAACAGCACGATCAGGATGAACAGCGCCCAGCCGATGGCGGCTCCGTACCCGAACTGGTTCTTGATGAACGCGCTCTGGTACAGGTACGAGACGATCGTCAGGCCGGCGTCGCCCGGACCACCGATGTTGTCGGTGTCACCGAACAGCACCCGCGACTCGGTGAAGATCTGCAGACCGCCGATCGTCGAGGTGACGGCGGTGAACAGGATGACCGGCCGCAGCATCGGGACGGTGATCCGCCAGAAGGTCTGCCGGGGACTCGCGCCGTCCACCTTGGCGGCCTCGTAGACGTCGGCCGAGATGGCCTGCAGGCCCGCGAGATAGATGATCGCGTTGTAGCCGACCCAGCGCCAGGTGACGATGGTGGCGATCGCGATCTTGATCCCCCACGGCTGCGTCAGCCACTCGATCTTGCCGACGCCGATGGATTCCAGGAAGGCGTTCAGCAGCCCGAAGTTGTTGCTGAAGATCGAGCCGAACACCAGCGTGACGGCGAACAACGAGGGGAAGTTCGGGATTAAGTAGGAGATCCGGTATAAGATGAGGACCCGGGTCGCGGTGTGAAGCGCGTTGTCGATCACCAGCGCCCG
>NZ_JBSHBJ010000050.1:0-10797 GCF_053611945.1 Kribbella sp. NPDC054772
CCGCGCGCGCCCCCCCGCGCGCGCCCCCCCGCCGGGCGCGCCCCCCCCCCGCGGGGTCCCGGCGGGGGCGCCCCGGGGGGCCCCCATCTCCCAGCTGCCGCGGCCCGGCCGCCGGCGCTGCCCGCCCACCCCAGCCGCATCGAGAAGACGAGAGAACGAGGAATGGCGAACTACACCGCCGCTGACGTGAAGAAGCTCCGCGACGCCACGGGCGCGGGCATGATGGACGCGAAGAAGGCGCTCGAGGCCACCGACGGCGACTTCGAGAAGGCCATCGAGGAGCTGCGCATCAAGGGCGCGGCCAAGGCTCAGAAGCGTGGCGCCGAGCGGTCCGCCACCAACGGCCTGGTGGCCGCGGCGGAGAACGCGCTGGTCCAGCTGAACTGCGAGACCGACTTCGTCGCCAAGAACGAGCAGTTCCAGCAGCTGGCCGCGGACATCGTCGCGCACGCTTCGGCGAGCAAGGTCGGCGACATCGAGGGCCTGCTGAACGAGAAGCTGACCGACGGCAAGTCGGTCGCCGAGAACATCGAGGCCCTGGCCGCCGTCATCGGCGAGAAGCTGGAGCTCGGCAAGGTCGCCGTCTTCGACGGCAAGGTCACGGCGTACATGCACAAGCGCGCCGCGGACCTGCCGGCCCAGGTCGGCGTGCTGGTCGAGTTCGAGGGTGACGACGTCGAGGCCGCCCGCGGCGCCGCCATGCAGGCCGCCGCGATGCGCCCGCTGTACACCACCCGCGACGAGGTCCCGGCCGAGACGGTCGAGAACGAGAAGCGGATCGCCGAGGCGACCGCGCGCGAGGAGGGCAAGCCGGAAGGCGCCCTGCCGAAGATCGTCGAGGGCCGGGTGAACGGCTTCTTCAAGGACGTCGTCCTGCTCGAGCAGCCGTCGGTGACCGAGAACAAGAAGACCGTGAAGGCCGTGCTCGACAGCGCCGGTGTGACCGTGAAGCGGTTCGCCCGCTTCGAGGTCGGCGCCTGATCCCGCGAAGGATCTGAGCGGACATAACGAACGAGGAGGCCGGAATCGTGACGGAAACCCTGGGTACCGAGACGAGTCCGGCCTCTTCGCCGTTCTCGCCGGCCTACCACCGGGTGCTGCTGAAGCTGTCGGGTGAGGTGTTCGGCGGCGGCAAGCTCGGCGTCGACCCCGACGTCGTGAACTCGATCGCCAAGCAGGTCGCCGAGGTGGCCCGGGCAGGCGTGCAGGTCGCCGTGGTGGTCGGCGGCGGCAACTTCTTCCGCGGTGCCGAGCTGCAGCAGCGCGGCATGGAGCGGAACCGCGCCGACTACATGGGCATGCTCGGCACGGTGATGAACTGCCTGGCCCTCCAGGACTTCCTGGAGAAGCTCGGCATCGAGACCCGCGTGCAGACCGCCATCACCATGGGCCAGGTCGCCGAGCCCTACATCCCGCGCAAGGCCGAGCGGCACCTGGAGAAGGGCCGCGTGGTCATCTTCGGTGCCGGTTCGGGTATGCCGTACTTCTCCACCGACACCGTCGCCGCGCAGCGCGCGCTGGAGATCGGTGCGGAGGCGCTGCTGATGGGCAAGCAGGGCGTGGACGGTGTCTACGACTCCGACCCGAAGAAGAACCCGGACGCGGTGAAGTTCGACCAGCTGTCGTACGACGACTTCCTGTCCCGCGGCCTGCGGGTCGCCGACGCCACCGCGATCAGCCTGGCCCGCGACAACGCGCTGCCGATCGTGATCTTCGGTCTCGAGGAGGGCAATATCGCCCGCGTCGTGCACGGCGAGAAGATCGGAACGGTCGTCTCCCGCGGCCAGTAACCCGGCGTAGGCCAGGCCAACCCGTACGACTAGGATCGTCGAACACGGGTCGATGTCCGTTATCTGGTGGACCCGCGTTCGTAGGGTAGGAGTGTGGCCGCGCCGAGGTGGCCCAGAGGAAGCGAGGAATGTCGTGATCGACGAAGCTCTCCGCGATGCCGAGCAGAAGATGTCCAAGGCCGTGGAGGTTGCGAAGGACGACTTCGCCGCGATCCGCACCGGCCGTGCGCACCCGCAGATGTTCGCGGGCATCCTGGCCGACTACTACGGGAGCCCGACGCCGCTGCAGCAGCTGGCCGGTTTCCAGGTCCCGGAGCCCCGCACGGTGCTGATCTCGCCGTACGACAAGGGTGCGATGGCGGCGATCGAGAAGGCGATCCGCGACTCCGACCTCGGGGTGAACCCGGGGAACGACGGTGCCGTGATCCGCGTGGTGATGCCGCAGCTCACCGAGGAGCGCCGCAAGGAGTACATCAAGCTCGCGAAGACCAAGGCCGAGGACGCCAAGGTCTCGATGCGCAACATCCGCCGGCACGCGATGGACCAGGTGCACAAGACCGTCAAGGACGGCGACGCCGGCGAGGACGAGGGCAAGAGTGCTGAGAAGCGGCTCGACGGGTTGACGAAGAAGTATGTCGACTCCATCGACGACCTGCTCAAGCACAAGGAAGCCGAACTGCTCGAGGTGTGATGGGCGTCGAGAGCACGCCCGCGCCGAGTCCCAGCCCGAGCCGCGCCGGGCGGAACCTGCCCGCGGCGATCGCGGTCGGAGTGGGACTGGGCGCGCTGATCATCGGCTCGCTGTACTGGCAGAAGGTGCTGTTCGTCGTCGTCGTGCTGGCCACCGTGCTGGTCGCGGTCGACGAGATGATGAAGGCACTGCGTACCGGCGGCGCGGTGATCCCGCGAATCCCGCTGTTCGTCGGTACGGCGGCGATGCTCGTCGCGGCGTACTTCGGGGGACCGATGGCGCTGCTCGTGGCGCTCGCGGGCACCGTTCTGGGGACGCTGTTCTGGCGAATGCCGGGCGGTTCGGTCGGGTTCGTCCGGGACACGTCCGCCGGCGTGTTCCTGATCGGCTACGTCCCGTTGCTGGCCGGTTTCGCCGTGCTGCTCGTGCAACCGGAGGCCGACGGGCCGCAGCGGGTGACGACGTTCTTCCTGGTCACGGTCGCGAGTGATGTCGGTGGGTACGCCGCGGGCGTGCTGTTCGGCAAGCACCCGATGGCGCCGACGATCAGTCCGAAGAAGTCGTGGGAGGGCTTCGCCGGGTCGACGCTGGCGTGTATCGGCGCCGGTATCGGGTCGGTCGTGCTGCTGCTCGACGGCAACTGGTGGGTCGGCGCGATCGTCGGCGCGGTCGCCGTGGTGACCGCGACGGTCGGCGATCTCGCTGAGTCGATGATCAAGCGCGACCTCGGCATCAAGGACATGTCGAACCTGCTGCCCGGTCACGGCGGCGTGATGGACCGTCTCGACTCACTGCTCGCAACCGCCCCCGCGGTGTGGCTCGTTCTCCACTTGCTGGTGAAGTGATGACCGTTGCACCGGATGGCCGGTCGCTGATTGGTGATGTCGTACGGCTGGATCGGATGCGGTCCGAGGACATCGACGAGCTGTACGCCGCGATCGCCAACGAGCAGGTGTACGCCGGTGGGTTCGGCGGCGGCCCCGCTGCGATGCCGGGCAGCGCCGAGGACATGCGGGCGAAATGGATCCCGGCCGCGGCCAAACGGTTCGCGTACGTGGTCCGGCTGGTTGCCGACAGCCCGCTCGGCGCCGCCGGAACAGTCGTCGGTACGTCGAGCCTCGCGGACGTCGACCTGGTCAACGAGCGGGCCCACCTGGGCTTCACCGGCTACGCGCCGGCGGTCTGGGGGACCGCGGTGAACCCGGCCGCCAAGCTGCTGCTGCTCGAGCACGCCTTCGAGGTGTGCGGATTCGGCCGCGTGAAGATCCAGACCGGCACGAAGAACACCCGCTCGCAGGCGGCGATCGCAAAGCTCGGCGCGACTCGCGAGGGCGTGCTGCGGCGGCACATGCGGCAGGCCGACGGCTCGTTCCGGGACACCGTGGTGTTCTCGATCCTGGCCGACGAGTGGCCCGAGGTGCGGAAGCGCCTGGAGGCCCGGATCAGCCGCTGAGCTTCGCCAGCGCCGCGTAGGAGGCGAGCAGCGCGGACCGGTCGAACGTGTTCGTGGTGATCAGGAGCTCGTCGGCCGCGGTACGACGTACCAGATCGCCAAGGGCTTGATCGACTTTGTCTGCTGTGCCGTAGATCTGGCCGCGGAGTGCGTTCTCGAAGAACTCCTGCTCGCGGGCGGTCATCTCGTCGGGTACCTCGGCCTGGAGCGGTGGGAAGACTCCGCGGGTGCGTGAGTACGCGCTCGCCCAGGCCTCGGGCAGCAGGAGCTCGCGGGCGGCCTCGGTGGAGTCCGCGATCGCGGCAGTGACGGCGAGGATCACGTACGGCTCAGTGGCCCACGCCGACGGCCGGAAGGTACTCCGGTAGTCCTCGAGGACTGACGTGGAATCGGAGCGGGCAGCGAGGACCACGGGCAGTCCCAACGACGCGGCGATCGTCGCGCCTTCACCGACGGCCAGGATGAACGGCGGGAGATCGAGCCCTTCGCCGGGGCGGGCGTGGACCTGGTCGCCCGACGTACCGGCGAGGTAGCTGAGGAGCTCCTCGACCTGGGTGCTGAAGTCGTCGGCCGCATCCTTGTCGACCCCGAGCGCACGCCGTACCCCGTTGGTGAAGCCGACCGAGCGGCCGAGGCCCATGTCGATCCGGCCCGGATACAGCGATTCCAGGACGCCGAACTGTTCTGCCACGACCAGCGGCCTGTGGTTCGGCAGCATCACGCCGCCGGTGCCGACGCGGATCCGTTCGGTGCGGGCGGCAACGGCTGCGGCCAGCAGAGTCGGCGCCGAGCCGACGACGCCCGGAACGCTGTGGTGCTCCGACACCCAGAACCGCTTGTAGCCAAGCTCTTCGACCTGCTGCGCGAGTTCGACGGTGGCTCGCAGCGTCTCCGCCTCCGACTCGCCGACACGCGTCCTGGACCGATCGAGCACTGACAAAGGGACGGAGAGCATGTTCAGTTCAACGGGCAGGCCGGAGGCCTCATTCCCCCAGCAGGAGCCGCAGATCGTCGCGGAAGCGATCCGGAGCCGTCAGGGGAGCGAGGAACTGCTGCTCCACCTCCCGCCGGATCCGCTCCGCCGTCTCGAACGTGGACTCACCGAGTGAAGTCAGTACGACGACGTTCCGCCGCCGATCCTCCGGACTGCGCCGGCGCTCGACGAAGCCGCGTTCCTCGAGCCCGTCGAGCAGGTCGCCGATCGACGTACGGTCCACCCGCAACCGCGCGGCGACCTCGAGCTGGGACAGCGGTTCACCCGACGCGACAGCCGACAGGACAGCCAGGTCGCGGCCGTTCAGTCCGTGCGGCGCCAGCGCCTTGGTCTGTGCCTCGGTGAGCTGCGCCAGGACGTGTTTGAGCAGATATCCCAGCCGGTCGGACGCCATACCGTCGAATCTACCGGGGAACTGATCGTCAGGAATACTGATCATCAGTTACCCTGACGATTATGTCACCGACTTTCGGTCTGAAGACCACTCCGATGCACGTCCCGTACGCCGACATCCGCCGCGTCTGGCTCGAAGCCGACGAGGTCCCGCAGATTCGCGACGCCTGGCTCTGGGATCACTTCCTCCCGCTCGCCGGCCCGAAGAACGGCGACGTACTCGAGGGCTGGACGCTGCTGAGCGCGCTCGCCGCGCAAACCACCCGGCTGCGCCTGGGGCTGCTTGTCACCAGCAACCGGATCCGCCCGCCTGCCGTGCTCGGCAAGGTCGCGAGCACGCTGGACGTCATCTCGGGCGGCCGCCTGATCATGGGCCTCGGCGCCGGCGGCACCCATCAACCCGCCGGCCAGAGCGGCATCGCGGGACCGAACCCGGCCATCGAGGAGTACGCCGCCTACGGGCTGACGCTCGTTCCGCCGGGCGAGGGGGTCGACCGGCTCCGCGAAACTGTCGAGATCCTGCGGCGGATGTGGACCGAGGACGAGTTCGACTTCCATGGCCGCTATTACTCACTCGAACGCAACCGCAACGCGCCGAAGCCGATCCAGCCGGCCGGTCCGCCGCTGCTGATCGGTGGCTGGGGCAATCGCATGCTGCGCCTCGTCGCGGAGTACGCCGACGTGTGGAACATCAGCGGGCCGCCGCACACCGACTTCGACACACTCGCCGATCGGATGCGCCGGCTCGACGAGGAGTGTGCGCGGATCGGTCGCGATCCGTCGACGATCAGCCGATCACTGCAGCAGATCGTCTCGTACGACGATCCGGCTTCGACCCGCGCGATCGTCGAGAAGGCCGTCAGACTCGGCTTCGATCACATCGTGTTGTCGCTCCCGCGGCCGTACCCGGAGTACGCCGTGCGGTGGCTGGTCCGGGAAATCATCGACCCTTTCCACTGAGCTCGAAAGGCTCGGTGATTTTTTCACCCGAACCGATAGTTGCTGTGTCAGTATCAAACACAGGACGACCCGCCCCGGTCGTCCCAGTGAGGAGCTGACATGACCCCCACGACGAAGTTCAAGGCCGCGCTCTGCGGTCTCGCGCTCATTGCAGCCGCCGCCCTTCCGATGTCCACGGCAACCGCCCAGCCCGCCCGGACAGTCGATGCCGCACCTGCGGCCGCCGCCAAACCCGTGCCGAGGCTCGGCTTCTCGACGCAGACTGTCAAGACGCTGAACATCGACTTCCAGTACCAGCAGACCGGTTACTGGTGCGGCCCGGCGGCGACCCGGATCGCGCTGTCGGCCCGGATCTCGCCGCCGAGCCAGCAGCAGTTGGCCAACGAGTTGCCGACCACCACCAACGGCACCGACTGGATCGGCCAGGTCACCCGGGTGCTCAACAACCACCTCGGCACCGGCTGGTACGAGACCAAGGAGATGCCCAACGACCCGCCCACCCAGGCGCAGCGTGACCTGCTCTGGCGGGACATTGTCCTCGACATCGACAACAACTACCCGATCGTCGCCAATATCGTTGCCCCGGCCAACAACCACCCGCCGGGCTACCCGAACTACACGATCTACCACTACTTCACCGTGATCGGGTACGACTCCGGCGACCAGACAGTCCTGATCGCCGACCCGGCCGGGTTCGCCCCGACCGCGACGTACTGGCTGACCTTCAACCAGCTCGCGACGCTGATTCCGCCGAAGGGCTATTCGGCCTGAGGAAACGCCCTCGTCACGGCGGCGAGATACCTTGGTCGCCGTGACGAGGGAACCGCGGTTGGAGATCGAGTACTGCACGCAGTGCCGGTGGTTGATGCGCGCCGCCTGGACCGCGCAGGAGCTGCTGACGACGTTCCCGAAGGAGCTCGGCGAGGTCGCGCTCGTACCGGGGACCGGGGGAGTGTTCGACATCCACCTGGACGGCGAGCTGCTCTGGTCGCGCAAGGCGGAGGGCGGGTTCGCCGAAATCCCGCTGCTCAAGCAGATGGTCCGGGACCGGATCGCGCCGGACCGCAAGCTCGGGCACTCGGACCGCCGGGAGAGTGATCCGCAGCACGCTGCGGATGTGAATTTGTGAACCGCCGGACCGGCTTGCGACAATAGGGCGGTTATGACTACTTCGCTTCCCCTCGTGTTCGATGAGCCGCGCCGCGCCAAGAAGCCCCCGCGGCACCTCGCCGATCTCACCGGGGAGGAGCGGCGGACGGCGGTCACGGCGCTGGGCGAGCCCGCGTTCCGGGCGAAGCAGCTGTCCAATCACTACTTCTCCCGGCTGACGTCCGACCCGGCCGAGATGACCGATCTGCCGGCCGCGACCCGCGACAAGCTGGTCGGCGAACTGATGCCGCCGCTGCTGCACCGCGTGCGGGACATGGAGTGCGACAACGGGCAGACCCGTAAGACGCTCTGGAAGCTGCTCGACGGCTCGCTCGTCGAGTCGGTCCTGATGCGCTACCCGGGCCGCGCCACGATGTGCGTATCGTCGCAGGCCGGCTGCGGGATGGCGTGCCCGTTCTGCGCGACCGGTCAGGGCGGCCTCACGCGGAACATGTCGACCGCGGAGATTGTCGAGCAGGTCGTCGACGGTGCGCGGGCGCTGGCGCGCGGTGAGATCGCCGGCGGCCCCGGCCGAGTCTCGAACATCGTGTTCATGGGCATGGGCGAGCCGATGGCGAACTACAAGGCCGTCATGGGCGCCGTACGCCGGTTCACGGACCCGTCGCCGGAGGGCCTGGGGATCTCGGCCCGCGGCGTGACCGTGTCGACGGTCGGGCTGGTGCCGCGGATCAACCAGCTCGCGACCGAGGGCATCCCGGTCACGCTCGCGCTGTCGCTGCACGCGCCGGACGACGAGCTGCGCGACGAGCTGGTGCCGATCAACAACCGCTGGAAGGTCGACGAGGTGCTGGATGCGGCGTGGGGGTACGCGCAGCAGACCAAGCGCCGGGTGTCGATCGAGTACGCGATGATCCGGGACATCAACGACCACGCCTGGCGGGCCGACCTGCTGGCGGAGAAGCTGACCGCGCGGGGCGACTGGGGCTGGGTGCACGTCAACCTGATCCCGCTGAACCCGACGCCCGGCTCGAAGTGGACCGCCTCCGACCCGGCCGACGAGCGCGAGTTCGTCCGGCGGCTCGAAGCAGGCGGCGTACCGACGACCGTCCGTGACACCCGCGGTCAGGAGATCGACGGCGCCTGCGGGCAGCTCGCCGCGTCCGAGTCCTGATGCTGAAGCCCGCGTTCTCCGTGCGCCGGATCGGCCAGCGGTACAACCGCGGGCAGGTCGATGCGCTCGTCGAACGCCTCCTCGCCACGGTCGAGCGCCGGTCGACGGGACCGGCCCTGACTGTCGACGAGCTGCGCAACGCAGCATTCCGTACGCCGTTGTTCGGCGTGGGCTACCCGGTCGACGAGGTCGACGACTTCCTGATGGACGCGGAGCGGTGGCTGCCGGATCGTCCGGTCGCCGCGCCCGCGCCGGCCGTGGGGGAGCGGACGGCGCCGCTGTTCACGCCGGTGCGGTTGCGCGAGGGATACGCGCCGTACGAGGTCGACGAGTTCATCGACCGGTTGCTGGCGACCGTGAACGGGCTGCCGGTGGAGCGTCCGGTGACGGTCCGGGAGATCCGGCGGGTCCAGTTCACCCCGGTGCGGCTGACCGAGGGGTACGACGTGGAGCAGGTGGACGCGTTCCTCGACACCGCCGAGGGATGGCTCAGCGGACCTCGGTGAGGATCTTCGCCAGGGCTTCGGGCTGGGAGAACATCGGCCAGTGACCGGTGTTCAGCTCGACGAGCTCCCAGGACGGGGACCGGAGTTGCTCGAGCACGACGGATAACGGCGTCGCGCCGTCCATCAGGCACTTGATGTAGGTGCTGGGGAGCTCGCCGATCGGTCGCGCGAGGTACGCCGGCTCGGTGATCGCCCGGCCGGGATGCGGCGTACCGCGCTCCAGGATCAGCGCGATCGCCTCGTCCGTGAGGTCCTGGTCGACGTAGTCCTCGGTCGTGAGTGGTGGCCAATAGCCGCCGGACTGTTCCATCTGGCCGCGCACCCAGGCCTGCCCTTCCGCGGACCAGCCGTCCACGAACGACTGCCCGTCGGTCGGGATGTTCGAGTCGACGTACACCACCCGCCGCAGCCGGTCGCCGATCCGCGCCGCCGCCTGCCCGACCGGGATCCCCGAGTAGCTGTGGCCCACGAGCACGACGTCTCGCAGATCCTCCGACTCGATCACCGCGACGATGTCCTCGACGTGCTGCTGCTGACCCGCGTCCACACCGCTCCGCTCAGCCAGCCCGCTCAACGTCACCGCCCACACCCCGTGCCCCTGGTCGCGCAGCACTTCCGCCACCCCGTCCCAGGCCCAAGCCCCCAACCAAGCCCCCGGCACCACCACAAAATCCGTCACCCCGAGCACGCTAAACCACCCCACCGACAAACTGCCTTCCCCTACCAGGAGAAGGCTGCTGAGGGGTGGGTGGGATGATCGATTGGTGAAGATCCTGTCTATTCAGTCGGCGGTTGCGTTCGGGCATGTGGGGAACTCGGCGGCCGTGTTTCCGCTGCAGCGCATTGGCGTGGAGGTGCTGCCGGTCTACACGGTGAACTTCTCGAACCACACCGGCTACGGGGCGTGGCGTGGGCCGATGATCAGTCCGGACGACGTGCGCGAGGTTCTCCTGGGCATCGAGGAGCGCGGCGTCCTTCCGCAGATCGACGTGGTGCTGTCCGGGTATCAGGGCGGCGAGGGGATCGCTGACGTGATCCTGGAGACCGTGCAGCGCGTGAAGGCGGCCAACCCCACGGCGGTGTACTCGTGCGACCCGGTGATGGGCAACGCGAAGTCCGGGTGCTTCGTCGCTCCGGCCATCCCGGTGCTGCTGCGCGACCGGGTGGTTCCGGCGGCCGACATCATCACGCCCAACCAGTTCGAGCTGGGCTTCCTGACCAACACCGAGCCGGACACGCTCGAGTCCACGCTGGAGTCGGTGAAGCTGGTCCGTGAGACCGGGCCGCGCACGGTGCTCGTCACCAGCGTGGAGCGCCCGGACCGCGAGGACGGCACGATCGAGATGCTGGCGGTCGACGACAGCGGTGCGTGGCTCGTGCAGACGCCGTACATCCCGATGAAGGCGAACGGGTCGGGTGACGTGACCGCGGCGCTGTTCACGGCGCACTACCGCCGTACGGGCGATCTCTCGGATGCGCTGGCGCGGACGACGTCGAGCGTGTTCGATCTGCTCACGCGCACCCACGAGTCGGGCGAGCGTGAGTTGCAGCTCGTCGAGTCGCAGGACGCGTACGCGAACCCGAAGATGCAGTTCACGCCGCAGCGCGTCGCCTGATCAGCTGACCAGTTCGGCCGCCCCGGCGGGCGGGTCGGCGCGGGGGGTAGACGTGCCCAACGGGCCGGCGGCGGCGACGGGCGGGAGGGGGGGCCAGGGGGGGCGCGTGGCGG
>NZ_JBSHBJ010000050.1:10807-17186 GCF_053611945.1 Kribbella sp. NPDC054772
ACTGACACCCTCACTGAGCTGCCCCCCGCCCGGGGGGGGCGGAGACCCGCCCCCCTGGGCCCCCCCCCGCGGGGGCGGCGCCCGGGGGCGGCTCGACGTACCCATCGGGCGGTCTGCGGCGAGGGACTGGAGGAGGGGCCAGACGGGCAGCTTCTCGGTCCAGTGCGCCACGTCGACGAGGATGAGCGGGATCTGGGTGGCCGCGTCGCCGTAGTAGTTCGGCGTGACGGCCTGGAAGACCTCCTGGACGGTGCCGGCCGCGCCCGGGAGGTAGATGATGCCGCCGCGGGCCCGGCTGAGCAGGACGTCCTCGCGCTGCGCGTTCGAGAAGTACTTCGCGATCGCGGACGCGAACACGTTCGGCGGCTCGTGGCCGTAGAACCATGTCGGGATCGACACGCCACCGTCGCCGGGGAACGCCCGCCGTACGTCGAGACCCGCCTCGGCCCACGCGGCGATCGACGGGCGGAACGACGGTACTGCGCTCAGCGCCGCCAGCGCGGAGTCGACAGCGGCATCGTCGTACGACGCCAGCGACGCGCCGAGGTTGGCGGCTTCCATCGCGCCCGGACCGCCGCCGGTGACGACCAGGCGGCCGCGGCGAGCCAGCGTCCGGCCGAGCAGGACCGCGGAGCGGTAGTTCGCGTCACCCCGCAGTACGCCGTGACCGCCCATCACCCCGACCCATGGCTTGTCGTCGGGGAGTTCGGTGAGCGCGTCGGCGATCGCGTGGTCGTGGAGCGCCGCTGCGAGGGTCCGGCTGGTGTCGCCCTTCTCGTCGTGCTGCCGGGACCAGGCGTAGATCCGGGCGTCCGGCGTGGCGTCGTACCCGTGCTCGAGGCCGGCGAACAGCTCGTCGGCGTCGTACAGCCGCCCGCGGTACGCGTCGAACGGCAGCGCCGGGATCGCCGGGAACACCAGCCCGCCGCCGTCGCGGACCCATCCGTCGGCCTTCTCCTCCAGCGCGCAGCCGAGGAACACCGAGCCCATCGGGTTCAGCCCGACCAGTTCCGCCGTCCGCCCGGTCAGGTCGACCGACTGGATCCGCCAGCCGGCCATCGTGGTGGCGCCCGCGGCCAGCACCCGGTCGAACTGCTCCAGGGACTCGATGTCCACATGCGGAATGCTCGGCATCGTCACGGAGAGCACCCTAGCTGGATAGACGTGCACTATCAGTTGAGGTAATGGTTGGACATGACACATGCGGAGCTCTGGGAGCGTCACAAGGCCGTCATGCCGGCTTGGCTCGCGTTGTACTACGAGGAGCCGATCGAGATCGTGGAGGGATCCGGACGCCGGGTCACCGACGGTGAGGGGAACACCTACCTCGACTTCTTCGCCGGCATCCTGACCAACGCGATCGGGTACGACATCGCGGAGATCTCCGACGCGGTCCGCGAGCAGCTCGGGTCCGGGATCGCGCACACCTCGACGGTGTACCTGATCCGCAAGCAGATCGAGCTGGCCGAGCAGATCGCCGAGCTGTCCGGGATCCCGGAAGCGAAGGTGTTCTTCGCGAACTCCGGCACGGAGGCGAACGAGACGGCGCTGCTGCTCGCCACCCAGAACCGCCGCTCCAACCAGGTGCTGGCGATGCGCAACTCGTACCACGGCCGCGCGTTCGGCACCGTGGCGATCACCGGCAACCGCGGCTGGTCCGCGAGCAGCCTGTCCCCGGTGAACGTGCAGTACCTGCAGGGCGCGTACCGGTACCGCAGCCCGTTCAAGGACCTGCCCGACGCGGAGTACATCAAGGTCTGCGTCGACGACCTGCGCAACGTCATCGAGACCACGACGGCCGGCGACGTGGCCTGTCTGATCGCCGAACCGATCCAGGGTGTCGGCGGGTTCTCCTCGCCGCCCGACGGTCTGTACGCCGCGTTCAAGGAGGTCCTGGACGAGTACGGGATCCTCTTCATCTCCGACGAGGTACAGACCGGGTGGGGCCGGACCGGTGACCACTTCTGGGGGATCCAGGCGCATGGCGTCGTGCCGGACGCGATGACGTTCGCGAAGGGGCTCGGCAACGGGTTCGCGATCGGCGGCGTCGTTGCGCGCGGCGACCTGATGGACAGCATCAAGGCGAACTCGCTGTCGACGTTCGGCGGCAACCCGATCTCCACCAGCGCGGCGAAGGCGACGATCGACTACCTGCTCGACAAGGACCTGCAGGCGAACGCGGCCAAGCGCGGCGCCCAGCTCGCCGACGGTCTGCGCGGTATCTCCGACGAGTACCCCGAGCTGGGCGACGTCCGCGGCAAGGGCCTGATGCTGGCGGCCGAGATCGTCAAACCCGACGACAACAGCCCCGACCCCGCCGCGACCGCCAAGCTCCAACAGGAGACGAAGAACCGCGGCCTGCTGGTCGGCAAGGGCGGCCTCTACGGCAACGTCCTCCGGATGGCCCCGCCGATGACGCTGACCGAGGAGGAAGCCGGCGAGGCTCTGGAGATCATCCGCGACTCCTTCAACACCCTGCGCTGAACCAGGTGGCCATCGCCTCGTCCAGTCCTTCGGTGGAGAGCTCGTCCGTGGCCCAGGCGACGTAGCCGTCCGGTCGGATCAGTACTGCGCTCGGTACGGCGACGTCGCCGACGCCCGGCACGGTCCAGCTGTCACTGGCGCACTGCGCCTGGATCTGGTCGATGCGGTCGCTCGACGGCACGGCACTGCCGTGGAGCGACAGCAGAACGGGTCGGCCGCCGCGGAGCAGTTGATGGACGCGGGTGGCCTCACCGGCGACGGTGAGGTCCGCGTCCGGAACGCGGCGTCCGGCCAGGACGTGATCGCCCTTGACGTCGTACCGGAGGTCGAGGGCGGTGATCATCAGGCCGAGCCGCCGGCGTACGTCGTCGATCTCGAGCAGCCCGCTGAACGTGTCGCGCAGCGCGTCCACGTGCTGGCCGGGCCGTGAGAGGGCGGTCTGCGCGCGGGTGTTGTGCAATACGTTGGCAGCGACCGGGTACCGCTCGGCCTGGTAGGTGTCCAGCAGTTCGCTCGACGCGTGACCCCGCAGGACGGACGCGAGCTTCCACCCGAGATTGACCGCGTCCTGTACGCCGAGGTTCAGTCCCTGACCGCCCGCGGGGAAGTGGATGTGGGCGGCGTCCCCGGCGAGGAACACCCGGCCCTCGCGGTACCGGTCGGCCTGCCGTGCCGCGTCGCCGTACTGCGAGACCCACCGCGGACTGTGCATCCCGTAGTCGGTCCCCGCGACCTCGCGGAACGAGTCCCGGAAGTCCTCGAACGTCGGCTCGTGCGCACGGTCGACCACGCGGTCGTAGCGCTGCACCATCATCCGGTACCAGCCCGGCTGGAACTGGATCATCGAGTAGTCACCGGGACCGCTCCGCCGCCCGAAGACCGTGCCGGCGGGCGGCTCGGCGAGCTCTGCGTCGAGCAGCATTCCGGTCATCGTCGCGTCGGTACCGTCGAACCCGATGCCGGCCAGTTTGCGGACGGTACTGCGTCCGCCGTCGCACCCGACCAGGTACGAGCACCGGATCACGCTGCCGTCCGGGCCGCCGACCTCGACCTCGACACCGGCGTCGTCCTGACGGAACCCGCGGACCGGCGCGGACCACCGCACGACGGCGCCGAGGTCGGTCGCATAGGTCTCGAGCTCGCGTTCGATCACGGCCTGCACGATGCCGAGCGTGTAAGGGTAGCGGGTCGGGAAGTCGCTGAAGTCCATCGGTACGCCGCCGAAGTGGCCCGCCTGGATCACCCGGCCGTGCGGCAAGAGGCGCTCCATCAGGCCGCGCTGGTCGAAGATCTCCATCGTGCGGGCGTGAATGCCGCCCGCCCGCGACTCACCCGTCCGCGCCGGCAGCGCGTCCAGCACGAGGACGTCGATCCCGGCCAGGCGCAGCTCGGCGGCCAGCATCAGTCCGGTCGGCCCGGCGCCGGCGATCACCACATCCATGAAGGCATCTCCTTAATGTCGTTCGATTTCCTTTAACGCTGTTAAGGAGAGCAAAACGTTGTTAAGGTTGTCAAGGACGAACAGGAGACCGACGTGAAACTCGATGCCAGGACCATCGCCACCGCGGCGCTGCCGCTGCTCGACGACGGCGGGGTCGACGGCCTGACCATGCGCAAGGTGGCGGGCGCCCTCGGCGTCCAGGCGCCGGCGCTGTACTGGCACGTCAAGAACAAGCGCGACCTGCTGGACGCGATGGCGCGCGTGCTGTTCGTCAGTGCCGTCGAAGGAGTCGAGGCGCCGCGGCGCGGGACGGACTGGCAGGACTGGCTGATCGACCTGGCGGGGCGGCTGCGGAAGGCCCTCCTGCGGTACCGCGACGGCGCCCGCGTGCTCGCCGGGACCAATGTCAGCGACGAGTCCATGTGGCGGGTGACCGAGCTGACGCTGCGCACGCTGGAAGACGCCGGGTTCTCGGCGCGCGACGTCACCCGGGTGTTCCCGATCCTGCTGCACTACACGGTCGGCTACGTCATCGAGGAGCAGGCGCAGACCGGTGTCGACTACCCCGAGGGCAATCCGTACCAACCGGATCAGATCCGGGAGTTCGTCGACGCCGAGCGCTATCCCTTGACGTCGCGAATGGTCGTCGACGTCTTCGCCTCTGATCCCGACGCCGAGTTCGAGCACGGTCTGCGCGTGATCCTGGCCGGCGTCCGAGCGACGTACGACATCCGCCCCGGGAACTGAGAAGGCCCCTCCGCGGGTGCGGAAGGGCCTTCGGGTCAGATGCGGGCGCCCGGATCGAGGCCGGAGGCCTGGTCGGGCGCGTCGACGATCGGCGGCGGGGCGCCGGTCACCTTGCGGCGGCGGCGCGAGCGGCCCTCGAGGTACTTGGCGAGCAGCGAGAGCAGCGAGCACAGACCGATGTAGATGATCGCGATCACGATGTACGTCGGGATGTACGGGAACCCGTAGGTGAGGCGGCCGCCCATCTGGCGTCCGACGTACAGCAGCTCCGCGTAGGTGATGATGAACCCGAGGGCGGTGTCCTTCAGCAGCACGACCAGCTGGCTGACGATCGCCGGCAGCATCGAGCTGATGGCCTGCGGCAACAGCACCAGCCGGACCACCTGGTTCTTCCGCAGCCCGATCGCGTACGCCGCCTCGCGCTGACCCTTCGGTACGGCGGCGATGCCGGCCCGGAAGATCTCCGCCAGGACCGAGCCGTTGTACAGCGTCAGACCGAAGACGACCGCCCAGAACGGGCCCAGACCGAGCTGGAACTGGATGCTGCCGTAGTAGAAGAAGAACATCAGGATCAGCAGCGGGATCGCCCGGAACAGCTCGACGATCAACGTGGCCGGGGTCCGTAGCCAGGCGTGATCACTGATCCGCGCGGCCGCGAAGACCGCACCGAACAGCAGCGCGAAGACCGTGGCGAGTCCGGCGGCCTTCAGGGTGTTGACCAGACCGTCCAGCAGCTGGTTCTGGATCGCCGTGTACTGGAACTGCCGCCAGAGCCGGCTCTCGAACTGGCCGTTGACGTACAGCCGGTGGATCAGCCAGGCGATCGCGCCGGCCAGCAGCACCAGGACGACGACGTTGAAGATCCGGTTGCGGAACTTCCCGCGGGGTCCGGGGGACTCGTACAGAACAGAGCTCATCAGGCCACCGCCGTCCGTCGTTCGGCCCATCGTTGCAGGAAGATCAGCGGCACGATCAGGATCAGGAACCCGATCGCGATCCAGGTCAGCGTGAGCAGCTGGTTCTCACCGCGCTCGGACATCGACGCCGGGATCGAGCCGGCCTCCGCGACCGAGAAGCCGGCCGCGATCGTGGTGTTCTTCAGCAACGCGATCAGCACACTCATCAGCGGCGGGATGATCGCCCGGAAGGCCTGCGGCAGCACGACGATCGTCAGCACCTGCACGAACGACATACCGACCGCGCGGGCCGCCTCGGACTGGCCCGGCGAGATCGTGTTGACACCGGCCCGGACCACCTCGCAGATGAAGGCCGACGTGTAGATCGTCAGCGCGCCGACGCCGGTCCAGAACGGGTTCGGCAGCGCGAGGTGCATCTTGGCGGCGCCGAAGAACAGGAACGCGAAGACCAGCGTGAGCGGGGTGTTCCGCAGGATGTTGACGTAGCCGGTGCCGATGCCGCGCAGGGCGGGCACCGGGGAGACCCGGAACGCTCCCAGCACGGTGCCGAACACCAGGCTGAGCACGCCGGACACCACGAACAACCGGATCGTCAGCCAGAAACCGTCCCGGAACAACGGCCAGTTGTCGGTAAGGACCGAGAACATCGCGACCTTCCTCTTGCCTACAGGTACACAGCCCGGGGGGGGGGGGGCCGGCGGGGGCGGGCCCCGCCGCGCCGCAGCGGGCGGTCGGTTGCGACGCGCCGCGCGGCGGGCGCCGGCGCGGCGGACGGCCCCGGCGGGTCCGA
>NZ_JBSHBJ010000050.1:17196-29869 GCF_053611945.1 Kribbella sp. NPDC054772
TCCCTAATAGATGCCGAATCTTATTCTCTCCACAGTAAACCCGCGCGGCCGGGGCCGCCGGGCGGCCCCCCCGCCCCCGGCTGATGGATCAGTACTTCTCGAGCGGCGGCGGGGTCGAGTCGGAACCCGACTTGCCGAGCGTCTCGTCGTAGATCGCCTTCCAGGAGCCGTCGGAGGCGGACTTCTCCAGGATGGTGTTCACCTGGGTGCGCAGCGCCTTGTCGGCCAGCGGCAGGCCGATGCCGTACTTCTCGGTGCTGAACGGCTTGCCGACCACGCGCAGCTCGTCGGGCGCGGTGGCCGCGTAGCCCTTGAGGATCGCGTCGTCGGTGGTGACGGTGTCGACCTTCTTGTCCAGCAGCTGGGAGACGCACTCCGAGTAGGTCTTGAACTCGGAGATGTTGCTCGCCTCGGTCAGCTGCTCGTCCTTGACCCGCTGGATCGGGGTCGAACCGGTCGCCGAGCAGACCTTCTTGCCCTTCAGCGCGGTCTTGCCGGCGTCCATCGAGGTGTCGTCCTTGCGGACCAGCAGGTCCTGGCCGGCGATGAAGTACGGCCCGGCGAACGAGACCTGCTTCTTGCGCTTGTCGGTGATCGAGTAGGTCCCGACGTAGTAGTCGATCTCACCACCGGCGATCGCGGTCTCGCGGTTCGCCGACGGGATCTCCTTGTACTCGATCTTGTCGGGGTCCAGACCGAGGCCGGCCGAGACCATCCGGGCGACCTCGATGTCGAAGCCGCAGCGCTTGCCGTTGGCGTCCTTGTAGCCGAGGTTCGGCTGGTCGGCCTTGACGCCGACGATCAGGTTGCCGCGGGACTGCGCCTTGGTGAAGGCCGGGCTGCCGGCCACCGCGACACCGCTCGCGGTGTCGAACTTGTGCAGGTCGCCGCACGAGTCCGAGGCGCTGCCACCGTTACTGCCGCCGGCGGCGGGCTCGTCCTTGCCACAGGCACCGGCGGTGAGCGCGAGCGCCGCGACGCCGAAGACGGCGACGAGGTTGCGCATTCTCATGATCAGGTTCCCCTTCGTTGGTTACTACAGCTACGTCGCGGGTTGAGCCGCGGGCGGACCGTGCGGCGGGTCAGTGCTTGAGGATCTTGCCGAGGAAGTCCTGGGCGCGCCGCGAGGTCGGGTTGGTGAAGAACGTCTCCGGGTCGGACTGCTCGACGATCTCGCCGTCGGCCATGAACACCACCCGGTTCGCCGCGGTCCGGGCGAAGCCCATCTCGTGGGTCACCACGACCATCGTCATGCCCTGCTTGGCCAGGTTGATCATCACTTCGAGGACCTCCTGGATCATCTCCGGGTCGAGCGCCGAGGTGGGCTCGTCGAAGAGGATCACCTTCGGGTCCATGGCCAGCGCCCGCGCGATCGCCACCCGCTGCTGCTGACCACCGGACAGCTGCGCCGGGTACTTCTCGGCCTGGCTGGCCACCCCCACCCGCTCCAGCAGTTCCATCGCCCGCTTCTCGGCGGTCTTGGTGTCGGTCCGGCGGACCTTGGTCGGGCCGAGGGTGACGTTCTGCAGGATCGTCTTGTGTGCGAACAGGTTGAACGACTGGAACACCATGCCGACGTCGGCGCGCAGCTTGGCCAGCGACTTGCCCTCGCTGGGCAGCGGCTGACCGTCGAGCGTGATGCTGCCGGAGTCGATCGGCTCCAGCCGGTTGATCGCGCGGCAGAGCGTCGACTTGCCGGACCCGGACGGCCCGATCACCACGACGACCTCGCCCTGGTCGATGGACAGATTGATGTCCTTCAGGACGTGCAGCTCGCCGAAATGTTTGTTGACGCCGGACAGCGCCACCAGTCCGGTTTTCGTCAGGGTGCCGGAATCGCTCATGGCCAGAACCTACTGGAGCCGGGGGTGAGGCCGCAGGCCCGGGTGGTTCCACGGTGGTAACGATCTGCAATAAACCGGCGCGGATCGTAGTGGCGCGATCACGGATCGTTCATCGCTGATCGTTTCTGAGCGACCGGCCGGGTCAGGTGACTATTCCGTACTCGCGGATCTTGCGGTAAATGGTCGCTCGCGACATCCCGAGCGCGGCGGCCGCCGCCTTCTTGTCACCCTCGTACGTCGACAGCGCGTCGACGACCGCGTCGCGCTCGAGGGCCTCGATCGCGGTCAGTTGGCGGCGCGTCGTGGCCCGGCACTCGGGCGGCAGATCGGCCAGCTCGACCACGCCGGACCGCCGGCGCCGGGCGACCGCGGCCAGGACCGACCGAAGGTGCGTGATGTTCCCCGACCAGGGCAGCCGCATCAGCTGATTCATCGTGGCGGTGGAGAACGTCAGGCCGTTGATCCCGGCCTTCGCGAGCAGCGACCGGACCAGGGCCGGCACGTCCTCGACGTGATGCCGCAGTGGCGGCACCTCGACGGTCCGCGGGAAGAACGCCAGCAGCTCGTCGGCGATCTCGGACCGGTCGGCGGGCAGCGTGAGCGCGACCCAGGCGTCCCCGGCGATCGCGCCGTCCCGGACGCTCTGCAGCAGCTCGGTCAGGCCGTCGAGGAGCTCGCCGGTCAGCAGGTGCGCCCGCCGGATGATCAGGTCGGAACCGGCCTCCAGCTCCGCCCGCGCCTCGGTCGGCAGGTCGTCGCCGGTGACCGCGGGATCGAGTACGGCGAGGCGTCGCTCGGGCGCCACGTGGCGGCGTACCGCTCGGAGTAGTGACAGCTTGCCGGCGCCGGGCTCGCCCTCGGCGATCAGCCACTCGGATCGGCCGCACGCGTTCAGCAGCTCCTGGACGACGTGCTGCCAGACGGCGCTGGTCCCGGTCGTGCCGGGAATCAAAGGCGCGCGAGCGACGTGCTGGCTGCGAGCCGGGCCCCGCTGCTCCTTGATCTGGATCACCCCGCCGGCCAGGGTGTCGCCGACGAACGTCGGGCGGTACGCCAGTCGCGCGGTCGTCCCACTGGGCAGGTCGGTGAGGAAGATCAGCGGCTTGGTCCCGCCCCGGGCGTCGCGGGTGCGGTCGATCAGCGCCGCCTGGTCGCCGGCATCGAACCGGGCCTGCGCGTACGAGTTCATCATGAACACCTCGTCGCCGAGCGCGAGCACCGGACCGCCGCTGTGCCGGCAGGCCGCGTAGTAGTCGCTCAGCAAGGCGTGGTCGAGCGCGTTCGCCTCCTCGACGACGCGTTCGTGGATCCGCCGCGCGGCCAGCTTGGCGAACGACAGCAGGATCGAGTTCGCGTTCCGGGCCTGGGTCGTGATGTCGAGGACGCCGAGCAGACCGCCGGTGACGGGATGGGTGATCGGTGCGCCGGCGCAGGAGAACATCCGCAGTTTCCCGTTGTAGTGCTCGGCGCCGTCGATCTGGATCGGCCCGCACACCTCGAGCGCCGTACCGATGCCGTTGGTGCCGACCGCGGACTCGGCGTACTGGAAACCGGGCGCCAGGTCGACCGAGTCCAGCCTGCGCAGCAGGGCCGGGTCGCCGCCGCGGCGGTCGAGGACGACCCCCTTCGCGTCGGTCAGGATGATGCAGACCGGCTCGTTGTGCAGCTCCGACGAGAGCGCGTCGATGACCGGCCGGGCCGCGCGCATCAGCGTGGTCTCGCGGTCGATCCGGTCGAAGTACTTCGGGGCGGGGCGGTCGATGTCGACCTGAGACGCATGAGATCGCTCCCACGAGAACCGGATCTCCGTTCTCGGTGTTGCAGCGCGGACCGGCTGCGCAGCGCCCATGGCATCTCCTTCACGTCCGTCACCAGCGGAGTTCCCACCACGGTAGCGGCCCAGTGTGTGACCGCCATCTCACATTGAGACACGCAGACATCGATTCGGCGGCTTTCATCTCTTCTCAACCCCGATGAGGAGGCCCACATTGAGCAGGCAGAGTCTCACCAAGGCCCACGCCAAGATCACCGAGTTGTCCTGGGAACCGACGTTCGCGACCCCGGCGACCCGGTTCGGCACCGACTACACCTTCGAGAAGGCGCCGAAGAAGGACCCGCTGAAGCAGATCATGCGGTCCTACTTCCCGATGGAGGAGGAGAAGGACAACCGCGTGTACGGCGCCATGGACGGCGCGATCCGCGGCAACATGTTCCGCCAGGTGCAGCAGCGCTGGCTGGAGTGGCAGAAGCTGTTCCTGAGCATCATCCCGTTCCCGGAGATCTCCGCGGCCCGGGCGATGCCGATGGCGATCGACGCCGTACCGAACCCGGAGATCCACAACGGGCTCGCCGTCCAGATGATCGACGAGGTCAGGCACTCGACGATCCAGATGAACCTCAAGCGCCTGTACATGAACAACTACATCGACCCGGCCGGGTTCGACATGACCGAGAAGGCGTTCGCGAACAACTACGCGGGCACCATCGGCCGGCAGTTCGGTGAGGGGTTCATCACCGGTGACGCGATCACCGCGGCGAACATCTACCTGACCGTGGTCGCGGAGACCGCGTTCACCAACACCCTGTTCGTCGCGATGCCGGACGAGGCCGCCGCGAACGGCGACTACCTGTTGCCGACGGTCTTCCACTCGGTGCAGTCCGACGAGTCGCGGCACATCAGCAACGGCTACTCGATCCTGCTGATGGCGCTGGCCGACGAGCGCAACCGGCCGCTGCTGGAGCGCGACCTGCGCTACGCCTGGTGGAACAACCACTGCGTCGTGGACGCGGCCATCGGCACGTTCATCGAGTACGGCACGAAGGACCGCCGCAAGGACCGGGAGAGCTATGCCGAGATGTGGCGCCGGTGGATCTACGACGACTACTACCGCAGCTATCTGCTGCCGCTGGAGAAGTACGGTCTCACGATTCCGCACGACCTGGTCGAGGAAGCGTGGAACCGGATCACCAACAAGGGCTACGTGCACGAGGTGGCCCGGTTCTTCGCGACCGGCTGGCCGGTGAACTACTGGCGGATCGACGCGATGACCGACAAGGACTTCGAGTGGTTCGAGGAGAAGTACCCCGGCTGGTACTCGAAGTACGGCAAGTGGTGGGAGAACTACAACCGGCTGGCGTACCCCGGTAAGAACAAGCCGATCGCGTTCGAGGAGGTCGGGTACCAGTACCCGCACCGCTGCTGGACCTGCATGGTGCCGGCGCTGATCCGCGAGGACATGGTGGTCGAGAAGGTCGACGACCAGTGGCGCACGTACTGCTCGGAGACCTGTTACTGGACCGACGCGGTCGCCTTCCGCAGCGAGTACGACGGCCGGCCGACGCCGAACATGGGCCGGCTGACCGGCTTCCGCGAGTGGGAGACGCTGCACCACAACAAGGACCTCGCCGACATCGTCCAGGACCTCGGGTACGTGCGCGACGACGGCAAGACGCTGATCGGTCAGCCGCACCTGGACCTCGACGACCCGAAGAAGCTGTGGACCCTCGACGACGTCCGCGGCAACACGTTCATGAGCCCGAACGTGCTGCTGAACGAGATGTCCGACGCGGAGCGCGAGGCCCACGTGGCGGCGTACAGGGCCAACGGAACCAAGGTCGCCTGAGGAGGTCCCGGTGGCTGACAAGCACCGTATCCAGTTCGAACCGGTCGGCATCGAGATGGAGGTCGGCGAGGAGGAGAAGATCCTGGACGCCGCGTTCCGGCAGGGGATCCATCTGATGCACGGCTGCCGGGAAGGGCAGTGCTCGGCGTGCAAGTCGTACCTGCTCGAGGGTGACATCCAGATGGAGCGCTACTCGACGTTCGCCTGCAACGACGCGGAAGTCGCCGAGGGCTACGTGCTGCTCTGCAAGGCGCACGCGTACAGCGACTGCACGATCGAGCTGCTCAACTTCGACGAGGACGAACTGCTCGGCGGTATCCCGATCCGCACCATCGCGACCCGGGTCGCGGCGATCGAACCGGTCACCCGCGACATCGTGTCGCTCCGGCTGCGGCCGGCCGAGCAGTTCGACTTCAAGCCGGGGCAGTACGTCGATCTCACGATCCCCGGCACCGACGAACACCGCTCGTTCTCGATGGCGACCACCCAGTCGACACCGGATGAGATCGAGTTCCTGATCAAGAAGTACCCCGGCGGCCGGTTCTCCGGTCTGCTCGACGACGGACTGACCGTCGGCGACGAGCTGTCCATGACCGGGCCGTACGGCTCGTCGACCCTGAAGGACGGTCACGTGCTGCCGGTCGTCTGCGTCGCCGGCGGGGCCGGGATGGCGCCGATCCTGTCCATCCTGCGGCACCTGCGGGAGACCGGCAGCACCCGTCCGGTCCGGTTCTACTACGGCGCGCGGACGGCGGCCGACCTGTTCTACCTCGACGCGATCCAGGAGCTCGGTGCGCAGTTGTCCGGCTTCGAGTTCGTCGCCTGTCTGTCCGAGTCGGCTCAGGGCGCGGACGGACTGTACGTCGAGGAGGGCAACGTCACCGAGATCGTCGAGCGGCGCGAGGCCGAGCTGCACCGCAGCGAGGTCTACCTGTGCGGCCCGCCGCCGATGGTGGACGCCGCCCTGGAGTTGCTGGAGGCAAGCAACGTCCCGAAGGACCAGGTCTTCTACGACAAGTTCACCAGCCCAGCTACCGATGGAGCCTGAGATGACAGACACGAAACAGCGCAGTTTTCCGAGTATCGAGTTCACCGACTCCGAGGCGGGCGCGCTGGAGTTCCCGAGTTCGCAGAGCCGGTCGTACAACTACTACAAGCCGGCCAAGCTGCGCGCGACGATGTACGAGGATGTCACCGTCGACGTCCAGCCGGACCCGGACCGGCACCTCAGCCAGGGCTGGATCTACGGCTTCGGTGACGGCCCTGGCGGCTACCCGAAGGAGTGGACGGCGGCGAAGTCGTCCAACTGGCACGCCTTCCTCGACCCGAACGAGGAGTGGAACCAGACGATCTACCGGAACAACTCGGCGGTCGTCCGCCAGGTCGACCTCGGCCTGCAGAACGCCAAGCGGGCCCGGGCGTACGACGCCTGGAACCCGGCCTGGCTGAAGTTCGTCGAGCGCAACCTCGGCGCCTGGATGCACGCCGAGAACGGGCTCGCGCTGCACGTCTTCACCAGCATCCAGCGCTCCGGTCCGACGAACATGATCAACACCGCGGTCGCGGTCAACGCGGCTCACAAGATGCGGTTCGCCCAGGACCTCGCGCTGTTCAACCTGGATCTGGCGGAGGCCGACGTACCGTTCGACGGGTCGGCGCACAAGGACGTCTGGCAGAGCGCTCCGGAGTGGCAGCCGACGCGTGAGGTGGTCGAGCGGCTGACCGCGGTGGGGGACTGGTGCGAGCTGTTGTTCGCCACCAACATCGTGTTCGAGCAGCTGGTCGGGTCGCTGTTCCGGACCGAGCTGGTGATGCAGATCGCCGCGCGGAACGGCGACTACATCACGCCGACCATCGTCGGCACCGGCGAGCACGACTACGACCGCGACCTGTCCTACACCCGCAATCTCTTCCGGTTGCTGACGCGAGACCCGGAGTACGGCGAGAGCAACAAGGTGCTGTTCGGTGAGTGGCTCGCGACCTGGGTTCCGCGGTGTCTCGACGCGGCGCATGCCCTGCAGCCGATCTGGTCGCAGCCGGCCGAGAAATCGGTCACGTTCGCGGACAGCCTGGCCGCGGCGACCGGCAAGTTCCGTTCCCTGCTCGAGGACCTCGGGCTCGACTCTCCGAAGGAGCTGGACCAGTGAGCATGCAGTTCGGATCTGAAGCCTCGTTCTCCAACAAGACCGGCGTGACGCTGATGAACACGCCGATCGGCCGGGTCGTCGCCCAGGTGATGGGCGCCAAGGACGGCATCGAGCTGACCGAGTACCCGTCGATGATCCGGGTCGACGGCACCGGGCTGCTCGACTTCGACTACGCCGAGCTGTCCGACGCGCTCGGGATGGAGTTCGACGGCTCGGTGTTCGAGGAGATCTCGTCCACCCACTACGGCCGGATGGTGCACCTGGACGACAAGACCATCCTGTTCGCCAGCCCCGAGGACGCCGCCGAGTACATCGGCTTCGACCTCACCACGAAGTGAGGCCGGGATGTACTCCAGAGACGGCGAGAAGTACTTCATCGTCGATGCGCACATCGCCCTGTGGGACGCGCGCGCGGACAACCAGCGCAACATCCACGGCAAACAGTTCATCGACTGCTTCTACGACTACCACAAGAACCTCAGCCCCGAAGAGGTCGTCTGGGACTACGACACCTACACGTACTACGGCGGTCAGCGACTGCTGAAGGACCTCTTCGAGGACGGGTACGTCGACCACGCGATCTTCCAGCCCGCGATCCTCGGGGACTTCTACAAACGCGGCTTCGGGCAGACCGAGGACGCGCTCGCGCTGACCCGGGCGAACCCCGGCAAGCTGACTTACAACCACGCGTGGGACCCACGCAACGAAGAGGCCGGCCTGGAGCAGCTCCGCAAGGACGCGGACCGGATGGGGCTGAAGGGCGTCAAGCTCTACACCGCCGAATGGCACGGCGACTCCCGCGGCTACAAGCTCGACAGCCCGTGGTCGCGGCGCTATCTCGAGGAGTGCCTGAAGCTCGGGATCAAGAACATCCACGTGCACAAGGGCCCCACCATCCGGCCCCTGGACCGGGACGCCTTCGACGTCGCCGACATCGACAAGGTGGCGACCGACTACACCGACCTCAACTTCATCGTCGAGCACGTCGGCCTGCCACGACTCGAGGACTTCTGCTGGATCGCGACCCAGGAACCCAACGTGTACGGCGGTCTCGCGGTGGCGATGCCGTTCATCCACACGAGGCCCGGATACTTCGCGCAGATCATCGGTGAGTTGCTGTACTGGATCGGCGAGGACCGGATCCTGTTCTCGTCCGACTACGCGCTCTGGACGCCGAAGTGGCTGGTCGAGAAGTTCGTCGACTTCCAGATCCCGCCTGAGCAGTCCGAGTACGCGCCGCTGACGGTCGCGCAGAAGAAGAAGATCCTCGGCCTCAATGCGGCGAGCCTGTACGGGCTCGACGTACCCGAGGAGCTCCGGCTGCCGGCCGGCGTCGGGTCGCGAGAAGAAGCAGTAGCGTCATGACCGCGGTCGCCCAGTCGCTGGAACTGGAGTCCGAGGTCGTCGGCGCCTTGGCGACCGTTGCCGACCCCGAACTCGACCAGCCCATCACCGACCTCGGCTTCGTCCGTTCGATCCTGATCGACGACGCCGGCGTGACCGTGCACCTGCGGCTGCCGACCTCGTTCTGTGCACCGAACTTCGCCTACCTGATGGCATCCGACGCGGTGGACTCCCTGCGTCGGGTGCCGGACGTGGGCACGGTGACGGTGCTGCTCGACGATCACCACGACTCGGACAAGATCAATGCCGGCCTGGCCGCGACCGCGGGGTACGTCGGCACGTTCGGAACCGAGGCCGATCAGGACCTCGACGAACTCCGCCGTACCTTCCAGCGCAAAGCACATACAGCTGCGATGGAGCGGTGCGTGATGGCGCTGCTCCGATCCACCGGCAAGACGGTCGAGCAGTTGCCGGGGTTGACGCTCTGGCATCTGCCCAGCGGTCCGCAGAAGGACGCGCTGTTGCGGCGGCGGAGCGACATCGGGCTCGGGATCCGGCCGGAGGACCCGGTGCTGGTCGACGACGACGGCGTACCGGTGCCGCCGGATGCGGCGCCGATGCGGTTGCGGTTCGCGAAGGCGGTCCGGATCTCGGTCGAGGGCAACGCGCACTTCTGCCGCGGCCTGCTCAAGACCCGGTACGACGACGAGCCGATGACCACCCGCATCACCAATACGAGGAGGACTCGATGAAGGCCGTACAGGTCGTCGGCTATCACACCAAGCTTCAGCTGACGGATGTTCCCGAGCCGAAGATCACCGGGCCGCTCGACGTGATCGTGCGGATCGGCGGGGCCGGTGTCTGCCGGACCGACCTGCACATCCTCGAGGGGCAGTGGGCCGAGAAGAGCGGCGTACTGTTGCCGTACACGATCGGGCACGAGAACGCCGGGTGGGTGCACGCGGTCGGCGACGCGGTCACGAATGTCGCCGTCGGCGACAAGGTGATCCTGCACCCGCTGATCACCTGCGGGCTGTGCCGGGCGTGCCGGTCCGGCGACGACGTGCACTGCGAGGCTTCGGCGTTCCCGGGCATCGACACCGACGGTGGGTACGCCGAATACCTGCTGACGACGGCGCGGAGTGTCGTCAAGATCGACGACGCGCTGGAACCGGCCGATGTGGCGGCGCTCGCGGACGCCGGGCTGACGGCGTACCACGCGGCCGCGAAGGCGGCGCGGACACTGCGGCCGGGAGCAGTCTGCGTGCTGATCGGCGCGGGCGGACTCGGTCACATCGGCATCCAAGTGCTGAAGGCGATCTCGGCAGCGACCCTGGTCGTGGTCGACCGCAACCAGGCCGCGGTCGACCTGGCCGTCGAGATCGGCGCCGACCACGGGATCGTTGCCGACGGCACGCACGTCGAACAGGTCCGGGCGCTGACCGGCCGGCACGGCGCGGAGGCGGTGATCGACTTCGTCGGTGAGGGCGGCGCCATCGCCGACGGGATCGAGATGCTCCGCCGGGCGGGCAACTACTACGTCGTCGGGTACGGCGAGAACCTCGACGTACCGACCATCGACGTGATCTCCACCGAGATCAACTTCGTCGGCAACCTGGTCGGGTCGTACAACGACCTGCAGGACCTGATGGACCTCGCGGCCCGCGGCCAGGTCGCGCTGCACACCACGAAGTACCCGCTGGAGGAGTTCCAGCAGGCCCTCGACGACCTCGACCGCGGCCTGGTCCGTGGCCGGGCGATCCTCATCCCCTGAAAATCCGACAGCAGGAGGCTGACCAATGGCGAAGGAACTGCGGTTCAACACCGACGCCCGGCGGTTGCTCGAGTCCGGCGTGAACGCGCTGGCCGACGCGATCAAGGTGACGCTCGGTCCGAAAGGCCGTAACGCGGTGCTGGAGAAGCTGACCGGCCCGCCGACGATCACCAACGACGGCGTCACGATCGCCCGCGAGATCCAGCTGCGCGAGCCGTTCGCGAACATGGGCGCCCAGCTGGTCAAGGAAGTCGCGATGAAGACCAACGGGGTGGTCGGCGACGGCACCACCACGGCCACCGTGCTGGCCCAGGCGATGGTCCGCGAAGGGCTGCGTGAGGTCGACGCCGGCGCCAATCCGATGCGGGTACGCCGCGGCATCGAGCGCACCGTACCGGTGGTGGTCGAGGCGTTGCGCGGCCGGGCGGTCGAAGTCCGCGGACGGGACGAGCTGCGGCACATCGCGACCCTGGCGGCCAGCGACGACGAGACCATCGGCGAGGTGATCGCGGACGCCGTCGACTGGGTCGGCCGCAACGGTGTCGTCACCACCGAGGAGTCGGACACGCTCGGGATGTCGGTGGAGGTCGTCGACGGTATCGAGTTCGACCACGGGTACGTGTCGGCGTACATGGTCACCGACCGGGAGCGGATGGAGACCGTCTACGACCGTCCGCTGATCCTGCTGACCAACAAGAAGATCACGCAGGTGCAGGAGATCATGCCGACCCTCGAGGCGGCGCAGGGTGCCGACCGGCCGCTCGTGGTCCTCGCGGAAGAGGTCGACGGGCCGGCGCTCCAGCTGTTGGTCGGCGGCAACATGCACAACACGATGCGGTCGGTCGTCGTCCGGGCGCCCGGGTTCGGGCACCGCCGGATCGCCGAGCTGGAGGACCTCGCCACCGCACTCGGCGGCTCGGTGATCGCCAAGGACACCGGACTCGAGCTGACCGACGTGACCCGCGAGCACCTCGGCTCCTGCGACCGGATCACGATCACCGAGGACACCACCACGATCGTCGGTGGACACGGGGACGCGTCACTGGTGGAGGCGCGGATCGCCCAGCTGGAGAAGCAGTTCGAGCGGGCCAAGATCGACGCCGACCAGGACAACCTGCAGCTGCGGATGGCGCGGCTGGCGGGCAAGGTCGCGGTGATCCGGGTCGGCGGCGCGACGAGTGTCGAGTTGAAGGAACGGATGCTGCGGGTCGAGGACTCGTTGGCCGCGACCCGGGCGGCCCTCGAGGAAGGCGTGCTGGCCGGTGGCGGGACCGCCCTGACCCAGGCGCAGGCGGCGTTGTCACAGCTCGAGCTCACCGGTGACGAGGCGATCGGCCGCGAGGTGGTACGGCGAGCGTTGCCGGAGCCGCTGCGCTGGATCGCGATCAACGCCGGGTACGACGGTGACGAGGTGGTCGCGCGGGTCGCCGAACTGCCCGCCGGACACGGCTTCAACGCGCTCACCGGCCGGTACGGCGATCTGGTCGAGGACGCCGTGATCGACCCGTTGAAGGTCACCCGGGCGGCGCTCGAGAGCGCGGCGTCGATCGCGGCGCTGCTGATCACCACGGAGACCGCGGTCGTCGAGGAGGTCCTCGGCAACCCCGGCGCGATCATGGCGCCCGGCTTCGGCGATCTCGCCGAGGGCATGGTCCGGCCGTCCAACATCTACTAGTTCCATCTACCAGTTCGGAGAGTGCGATGGCGGACCGACGTCACCAGTTGCTGGAGAAGGTCCGGGTCGGCGCGTGATCGAGCCGACCGCACCACAGCTCGCCACCGCAACCCGTACCTTCGGGCTGTTGCTGGCGCCGGTCCGGCTGCATCTCGTCGCGCTGGCGTGCTGTGGTGAGTACGACGTGGGGGGGGCCGGGGCCGCCCCCGGGGGGAGCGAGGGGGCACCGGCGCCCCAGCAAAAGAGGAGAAAAAAAAGAAAGATCT
>NZ_JBSHBJ010000050.1:29879-39097 GCF_053611945.1 Kribbella sp. NPDC054772
GGGGGGTGTGGGTGTGTGGTTGCCTCCCGGGGGGGCCGCGGGGCCCGCGGGGGGGCCCCCGGCCCCCCCCACGGCGAGCCAGCACCTTGCGAAGCTCCGGTTGGCCGGCCTGCTCACCGCTCAGCGCGAGGGCCGTCGGCAGTTCTACTCCGTCACCGATCCGCATGTGGTCGCGCTGGTCGGGCAGATCTTCCAGCACGTGGCCCCTGACGGGACGCTCGCACCGGACCCACCACGGCGGGAGCAGATCCGGCCGGCCGCTGTCGTTTAGCTTCGGGGCTTGCTCCCGCAGCAGCCGCCTGCGGCGACACTCGCGGCCGTGGGCGGCTCCTTGACCGCGGCCTCGACGTCGGCGAGCATCCGCTGTCGCTGAGCCGGTGAGATCACCCGGCCGCGGGTGACCACGGTGTGGATCTTCCGGCTGTTCCGGATGTCGGTCAGCGGGTCCGCGTCCAGGACGACGAGGTCGGCGATCTTGCGGGATTCCACCGAGCCGAGGTCCGCCGACAGCCCGAGGAACTTGGCCGGCTCGACGGTCGCGGCGTACAGGGCCTGACGCGGGGTGGCGCCGGCGCCCACCAGATGCTCGAGTTCGTCGTGCAGTGCGAAACCCGGGACGGAGTACGGCGTGCCCGTGTCGGTGCCGGCCAGCAGCGGTACGTCGTGCGCGATCAGTTCCCGCACGAACCGCTGGTGCCACGCCCACATCTGGTGCTGGTGCGAGATCTCCTCCGCGCTGCGGTTCGCGGCGTACAGGTTCTGGATCACGTAGTCGTAGGTGCCGATCGAGTCCTCGCTCATGTACTTCGCCAGGTTCGGGTCGAGGCGCGTGTAGTCGATCTGGTCGAGGACGTTGTGCATCGTCAGGGTCGGCGTGACCCGGGTGTTGTTGCGGCGCAGCGTCCCGAAGACGTCGGCGGCGCGGGACGGGCTGTACGTGTTCGCGGCGATCCACTCGATCGGGTGCATCTGCCGGAACCACGAGTTGTAGTCACCGTTCGCCACCTTGATCGCGAGCACCATCCGCCGTACCTCGGCCTCGCGGGTCGAGACCGCCAGACCGAGCGAGTGGATGTGCTCGATGCTGCGCTGGCCGGCGTTACTGACCTCTTTGGAGGTCACCTCGTCGGGGCCATGGCCGTGGACGGTCAGCCCGACCTTCCGCGCTTCGTCGATGACCGCGAGCCAGGCGGGCCGGCTGAGGCGCGAGTACACCTTCACGAAGTCGGCACCTTCGCCCTTCACCCGGCGTACGGCGGCACGCGCTTCGTCGGCGTCGTCGACCACGATGACCTGGATCAGGTTCGGATCCCAGAGGGTCGGGTCGCCGTCGATGATGTTGCTGGCGACGATCATCCGCGGGCCGAGCAGGCTGCCGGCGGCGATCCGGTCGCGCCAGTCGTACAGCACCGGGTTGGTGCCGGCCATCTCGCGGACCGTGGTCAGGCCGTTGGCGAGATAGAGAGGTGGCGACACGCGCTCGTCGCCGAGACTGTGGACGTGCATATCGGCGAGGCCCGGGATCACGTACTTCCCGGTCAGATCGATCTCGACGGCACCACGGGGGACCGGGAGCCGGCCGACACCGATGATCCGCTCACCACCGATCAACACGGTCTGGTTGCGCTCCCTGCGCCCAGTCGCGACGTCGATCACGGTGAGATTGGTGAGCGCGGTGATCCTGGTCTGCTTGACGAGCGCCGAGGCGGAGGTCGCGGTGAAGGATCCGCCGGCGAGGACGGCGGCACCGGCGGCAGTACGGGCAAGAAACTGACGGCGAGAACTGTTCATGCCCCTCACTATTGTCGCCGCCGCCGCGCCGGTCAGGGGTCCCAGCCAGCAGGTCCCCGGTAGGGATTTGTCTACCCAAGCAGCCCTACCGGGTCTGGGGCACGCATCTCCGCCGCCCATGCGGCGCCTCGCTGCGTTGGAGGAGCAGCCACGATGAACCCCGCATCGAGGCAGCTCCTCCGCCTTGCGATGCACTCGCCTGGACGGCGGAGCTACGCACCCCAGACCCGGTAGGGCTGCTGACGTACTCTTGGTGGCTGTCATGCGTACTTATGAGGTCCGCACCTACGGGTGCCAGATGAACGTCCACGACTCCGAGCGCCTGCGCGGGCTGCTGGAGGACGCGGGGTATGTCCGTGCGCCCGAGGGTGACGAGGCCGATGTCGTCGTCTTCAACACCTGCGCGGTCCGCGAGAACGCCGACAACAAGCTGTACGGCAACCTCGGCCACCTGGCGCCGGTAAAGGCCCGCAAACCCGGCATGCAGATCGCCGTCGGTGGGTGCTTGGCGCAGAAGGACAAGGCGTCGATCACCAAGAAGGCGCCGTGGGTCGACGTGGTGTTCGGGACGCACAACATCGGGTCGCTGCCCGCGCTGCTGGAGCGGTCCCGGGTCGAGCAGGAGTCGCAGGTCGAGATCCTCGAGGCGCTCGAGGTGTTCCCGTCGACGCTGCCGACCCGCCGCGAATCGCCGTACTCCGCCTGGGTCTCGGTGAGCGTGGGCTGCAACAACACCTGCACGTTCTGCATCGTGCCGGCGCTGCGCGGCCGCGAGAAGGACCGCCGGCCGGGCGAGATCCTGTCCGAGGTCGAGGCGCTCGTCGGCGAGGGCGTGCTCGAGGTGACGCTGCTCGGCCAGAACGTGAACTCGTACGGCGTGGAGTTCGGCGACCGCTACGCGTTCTCGAAACTGCTCCGCGCCTGCGGCTCTGTTGAGGGCCTCGAGCGGGTCCGGTTCACCTCGCCGCACCCGCGGGACTTCACCGCGGACGTGATCGAGGCGATGGCCGAGACGCCGAACGTGATGCACTCGCTGCACATGCCGCTGCAGTCCGGGTCGGACGCCGTACTGAAGGCGATGCGGCGCTCGTACCGTCGCGATCGGTACCTCAAGATCATCGAGGACGTCCGGGCGGCGATGCCCGACGCGGCGATCACCACGGACATCATCGTCGGGTTCCCGGGGGAGACCGAGGAGGACTTCCAGGGCACCCTCGACGTGGTGCGGCAGGCGCGGTTCGCGGGCGCGTTCACCTTCCAGTACTCGAAGCGTCCCGGGACGCCGGCCGAGTCGATGGAGAACCAGGTCCCGCGCGACGTCGTACAGGATCGGTACGAGCGGCTGGTCGCGCTGCAGGACGGCATGGCCTGGGCGGAGAACAAGACGCTCGTCGGACGGTCGGTCGAGGTGCTGGTCGCCGAGGGGGAGGGGCGTAAGGACGCCGCCACCCACCGGCTCAGCGGTCGCGGCGCCGACAACCGGTTGGTCCACTTCGCCGTACCGGAGGGTGCCGAGGCGCCGCGACCGGGTGACATGGCAACGGTCGAGGTCACGTACGCCGCTCCGCATCACCTGGTCGCGGACGTCTTCGGCGCGGTACGCCGGACGCGCGCCGGCGACGCGTGGCAGCGCGCGCAGGAGACTCCGTCCAGTGCGCCTGGTGTGATGCTCGGGATGCCGACCATCGGCGCCCAGCCGATCGCGCCCGCAGTCGGCGGCTGCCAGGTCGGATGACAGGCCTGTCCGCACTGCTTCCTGCAGGAGCAGAGCCGTTCGCGGCGGGGCGGGACGCGGATGTCTACACGATCGACGACGACTGGGTGCTGCGCCGGTATCGCAACGGCCACCTGGTGCGCGACGAGGCGGAGTACATGCGGCACGTCGCGAAGCACGGCTATCCGGTGCCGGCGGTGCGTGAGGTCGACGGCCCGGACATGGTGCTCGAGCGGCTGAACGGTCCGACCCTGGCCGACTCGGCGATCGCGGGCGACCTGACCGGGACTCAGCTCGGCGAGATCCACGCCGACCTGCACCGTCGGCTGCACGCCATTCCCGCACCCAGCGGCACCCCGGGCCGGGTCGTCGTCCACGGTGACCTGCACCCGCTGAACGTGATCGCCACCGCCGACGGACCGGTCGTCATCGACTGGTGCAACGCCCACGAGGGCACGGCCGAGTTCGACGTCGCGATGACCGCGATCATCTGCGCCCAGGTCATCCTCGACCCGTCCTTCGCAGCGCTCGCGCCGCTCATCCGGGAAACCCTCGGCGCCTACCTCGCTAACTCGGTCGATCCGACACCGGACCTGCCCGACGCGCTCGCCGTCCGGGGCCGCAACCCCACCCTGTCTGCGGACGAGCTGGCCCTGCTGCCCGCTCAGGAAGAACTGATCCGCTCTTACCTGTGATCGGCGTACCGAAGAACGGGTAGTGGTCGGCTCCTCGCCGTCGGCCGCCGCTCAGCTCACGGCTGCCCGGCAGTGTTTGCCGGGACCACTACCCGTCCTTCGGTACAGCTCAGGCGTTCAGGAACTGCGCCGGCTTGAGGGGGCGGCTAACAACGCGGAGTTCGCCGATGTGTCCGGCGAAGCCTTGGTCGACGTTGTTTGCGTAGTGGCCGGCGCCTACCAGCCACGGTTTGCCGGCGGTGGCGAGACCGTTCGACGGGGTCGCCGGGTTGCGGAGCAGTTCCGACGAGTCGACGTACACGGTGCTGTGCCGGCCGTCGTTGACGATCGCCAGGTGGAACCACTCGCCGGCGCGCTGCTCGTGACCCCAGTTGGTGAACGTGTCGTTCTTGTCGGCCGGATACACCGCCCACTGCACCTGCAGACCGCCCGAGAACCCGAGCTTCACCGCCGGCTCATCCGGGTCGCTGCCCGTCTTGCCAGCGTCGCGTCCGGTGCCGAGCCGGGTGAACAGCCCCTCCCACGAGTGGTCCTGCCCGTCGTCGGCGAGCTTCACGAACGCCTCGATCGTGTAGCCCTTGGAGAACGTCATCGCGTTCAGCGGCGCGTTGTCCACGGTCTTCAAGTACCCGCCGCGCGCCGGATTCTTCCCGCCTGGGAACAGCCAGCTCGCGTGTCCCGGCTGATCCGGGTGGTACTCCGTCGACGCCGTCGGCAGGTCGCTGCTCAACTGGACCCGCGTCAGGTCGTTCCCCTGCCCCGACTGGTCGATCACCTTGTCGCTGACCGGTCCGTCGAAGCGCCAGTACGCCGCCGTACCCGGGATCACCAGCTGCTTCGCCGGGCGGGCCGGACGCACCGGCGCCGGCGCGAATCCGGCGAACCGGGTCGCGAAGTCGATCGGGATGCTGAACCGGTTGGTGTCGTCACTCAGCTCGAGTTCCGCCTCGGCGAGCTCGTTGCGCTTCGCCGGCTCCTGGTCGAGGATCCACGGCGCGATCGTCTCGACGTCGATCGTGTTCCGGGCCAGGTCGAAGTGATACAGCCGGACCATGCCCGAGCCGCCGTAGTACCGGTCCTGGTAGTTGGTGATGTGCAGGTGCACGTCGTGGCCGGCGGTGTTCGGCCGAGTGACCCGGCCGGGCGGCCAGTAGTGGCCGTTGAGGGTCAGGAAGATCTGGTCGCTGTCCTTGACCAGCTTGTCCCACACGCGGTTGCCGTGGTCGCTGAAGTACGCGACCGGGTTGCCGTGGTCGGCGTTCACCAGTTCGTGGATCGTGAGGATCACCGGCAGCTTCGGGTGCGCGGCGATCACCGCGCGGGCCCACGCGAAGCTCGCGTCCGACGGCCGCCAATCCATTGCCAGCAGCAACCACTGACGCCCGGCCGCGCGGAACACGTGGTACGAGTTGTACCCGTTCGCCGTCGATCCGCCGTACGTCGGCATCCACCGGAACCGCTGCGGCCCGAACGTGTCCAGGTACGGCGACGGGCCGCGGGTATCGTCCTTCGAGCCGTCGATGTCGTGATTGCCGGCCAGCACCGAGTACGGGAACCGGGCGCGATCCAGGATCTTGAAGACCGGGTCGGCCTGCGCGAACTCCATCGCCAGTGCGTTCTCCACCACGTCACCGAGGTGCGCGATGAAGACGATGTTCTCGGAGCTGCGCTGGTCGATCAGATAGTTGAACGTCGCGGTGAGCGGCGCCGCATCACCACGGTCCTGGTCGAACTGGTACTGCGTGTCCGGCACGACCGCGAGCGTGAACCGCGGATGCTCGGTGTCGATCCTTCCCGCCTTTGCGCCGACCGATCCCGCCTCGATGTTCCCGGCCGTCGCGCTCGATCCTGCCGCCGTGCCCGCGGATCCCGTTGCCGCCGCGGTGCCGGTGCTCAGAGCGCCCGATGCGGCGACCGCACCTGCGCCCAGTGCCCCCAACAGCCGTCGCCGGCTCGTCCCGTCGTACCGCTCGTCCATCGCCCCACGCTCCCAAGCTCGCTGACACCGCAGCGAACACTAGAGCGCGGCACCCCAAGGGATGGTGAACTCACGCAAAACCCTGGTCGATCACCGCGGGAAGCCCACCGCCCTCCGCGACCGCTTTGAGGACCCGTGCCTCATGCGGCACCAACGGTTCCGGCAGCTTGTCGAGCGAGTACCACTCCAGCCCCGCCGCCTTCTCCGGCTCCATCAATCGCGGCTCACCCCGCCACGTCGACGCGAGGAAGAAGAAGTCCACCCGCTCGTCGATCGGATCCCCGTTCCCACCCGTCCGATGCATCGCGGTCAACGGCACGAGATCCGCGACGTCGACCTCCAGCCCGACCTCTTCCCGCAACTCCCGCACGGCAGCCTCGACCGCCGCCTCACCCCGCTCGACATGCCCCGCCGGCACCGCCCAGTACCCATCCATGTATCCCGTGTTGGCCCGCAACAGCATCAACACCTCGTCCCCCCGCCGAACCACCACATAAGCCGCCGGCACCACCCGAAACCGATCCATACCCAGCACCCTAAACACCCCCCACCCACAACCCGTCACAAGGCAAGCAACCGCGAAGGCCAGGACCATCGGACACGCCTCCGGCGCGGCTGACTCTTGCCGCCTTCGGCGGGGTCGCGGAGTGCTTCGTCGCGTTGACGTGGTTGGCGAGGAGCTGTGGTGGGGCGGGCGCGGACCGGACACCTCGTTGGTGTGACAGTTCTACTGGCCGCTCACGGCGGAACCGTCTGGCCGTGCGGTCGACTGCGATTGAGTTTGGTGTCGGGCGGGGCGTGATCCGGGTCAGCGTTCGGCGTACGTGACGCTCTTGCGGAGATACTGTCGCACCCATGTCTCGTGCTTTCGAAGGAGTGCTGGGTGGTCTGGGGCGGTTTAATGATGCTCATCCCTGGTCTCACAATGACGCGTACGCCGCACTCGTGCTGCATCATGCGCGTCGTGTCCGGGCGGCTGGAGGAACGGACGCGCTGGATGTGGGGTGCGGGACGGGCAACCTCGTGCGCCGGCTGGCCGGCGCTTTTCCTTCGGTGACGGACGTCGAGCCCGATGCGCGCGCCTCAGACGCGGCCTGTTCTGGCGATACACGATGACCTGGACTGCTCCCTAGGACTGCTCGAGGTCGGTTAGCGCTTGCTGCCGGCAACCTTTTTGCTCATTACGCAGTGGTTCTTGCCTTTGGGGCGGTTGTAGGTGAAGCCGGCTTTTTCGAAGAGGGATCGGGTGCCGTTGTAGAGGAAGGACGCGCTGATCTTCTGGCCGGCGGTGTCCTGCGGATAGGCCTCGACTAGGCCGCCGCCAGCGTCCGCGATCAGGTCGAGGGCGCCGTTCAGGGCGACGGCTGAGACTCCCTGGCGGCGGTAACCGCGGTCGGTGAAGAAGCAGGTGAGGCGGTAGTCGGGCGGGCGGTCCATCCCGGCCTCGTACTCCTTGCGGTGGTAGATGTTCGGCAGCTCGTCCGGCGAGCCGTACTCCAGCCAGCCGACCGCGAGCTTCCCGTCGAACACCAGCGCCGCGTGCGCGTGTCCTTCCATCACGAGGCGGTGCTTGAGGTCGCGGTTGTTCCCGGCGTCGAACGTCTTCTGGTGGTGCATCGTCTGGAACCACGTGCACCAGCACCCGCCCCACACCCCGTTGTGCCGCTCCGCGAGCGCCTCGAACGCATCCCAGGTCCCCGGCGCAAGCGCCTGTACCGTCAACTCCCCGACCACGACTCTGGCCATGAACCGAGCGTACGACGCTTTCCGGACAATCCCCTTCCGGAAAGAGATTCAGATCGTGTACGTCGCCCCGGGAACGGCGTACTCGACGGGCCCGGCGAATCGGCTCGCCGCGCGTACAGCTGCTCGTTCCGGCGTGAGCGAGCGGCCGACATGCGTGACGATCAGCCGACCAGCCCGCGCCGCGCCTGCGGTGGCACCGGCCTGCTCAGGCGTGTGGTGTGCGCTATCGGGCTCCGGACCGTCGGCCTCACACAGCAGTACGTCGCAGTCGCGCGCCAGCTCGGTCAGGTTCTGACACGGCGCGGTGTCACCCGAGTATGCGAGCGACCTGCCCGCGCTCTCCATGCGTACGGCGAACGCGGGCATGCCGTGGTCCACGGCCCGAGTGGTGAGGTGGATCGAACCGACGGTCGCTTCGTGGCCGTCGTACAACTCGGTGATCGCGAACGCGGACTCGATCGGGCTGCGCGTCGGCCCGTTGGTGAGGAATCCGGCAAGCCGGTCGGCGATGCTGGGCGGACCGTGGAGGGGGATGGGCGCCGCGAGAGTGACGTCCGCGTAGAGCGCACCGTAGTACGCAGTCAGCAGGTCGGCGCTGTGGTCGGCATGCAGATGCGAGATCCAGATCGCGTCGAGCTCGTCCAACCGCACATGCTCCTGCAGCGGTCCGAGCGTCCCGGTCCCCGCATCGACCCAGATCCGGGTTCCACCCGCCCGCACCAGATACCCCGAACACGGGTTACCCACCTCCGGGTACGGCGTAGCGCACCCGAGCACCGTCACCCGCAACCCGTCACCACTCACGCCCAAACCCTAGGCCCACCGCCAACCCGCACCTCGGCGCAGCCAACTGAGCACCCCCGCCGCCGACTGAGGACAAGCAATAGCTTGTGCGCAGTCCTCGGAGGCTGTCCACGGTCCGCCGCGGCGCCGCGGGCGAGCCTCGCGCCGGCGCTTTTCGGAACTTGTTCCGCAGTAGGCGACGAGCATGCTCCGGACACCGCGACGGCATGCACCGGTGGTCGAGTCGTGGGTTGTGGCGGGCGAAATGGGACCCGGCGTCACGACTCGGCGGATGGGGGAGGCGCCTCGGTGCACGACTCGGTGGATCGGACCCGGCGGCTGTCCACAGTCCGCTGAGACGCCGCAGGCGAGCCTGGTGCCGGCATGGCGAAGGGCCCCCCACCCGGGGGGGGGGGGGCCGGCGGGGGCTTTTTAAAGGGGAGAGGGTTGGGGCGGGCGGGGGTTGGGCGGTTGTGGCCGGCCCGGGTGTCCAACCGAGAGTTTGGGTGTG
>NZ_JBSHBJ010000051.1:0-25479 GCF_053611945.1 Kribbella sp. NPDC054772
TTTTCTTGGGCCGCGGCCCCCCCCCCACCACCCACCCCCCCCCCCCCGCGCGCGCCCCGCTGGGGGGGGGGGCGGGGGGGGGGGATGGGTGGGGGTTGGTGAGTGGTGCAGGTCCGCCTACCGCTCCTCGGCGAGTCCGAGGTAGAGGATCTTCGGGTCGGCGGGGTTGAAGGCGAGCGACGGGATGCCGTCGTTGCGGTTGTGGTTCTTGGTGAGCTCGCCGGTCGACGGGCGGAAGCGGTACAGGTCCGCGCCGTAGTTCGCGAACGACGTGCCGTAGCTGAAGTACAGCAGGTCCGGGTCGGCCGGTGACGCCCACATCCGGTTGCCGTTGATGAGGGTGGCCCGGCTCTGGTCCAGCACCTCGCGGAACTTCAGCCCGCCGTCGGTGGACTCCCAGATGAACCGCGTCGACCGGTCCCGGTCGTAGCCCTCCATCCAGACCTTCGACGGGTCGGCCGGCGAGATCGCCAGGCTGAACGCGTTCACCCGCTCGACGGGCCGCGACCGCGTCCACGTCCGGCCGCCGTCGTACGTGACGTAGACGCCGTCCGACATCACCCCGATCACGATGTGGTCCGGGTTCCGCGGGTCCACCACCGCGTCGTACAGGAAGAGATCACGAGCCGCGGGTACGCCGACGCGCTGCCAGGTCATCCCGTCGTTCGAGGAGTCCCAGAGCTGACCGTCGCCGGCGACCGCACGGAGCCGTCCGGGGCGGGCGTCGAGCGCCGCGAGCCCACCACCGTCGACGGGCCCGGCCACGGTGCTGACCTGCGATCCGTGCACGCGATGAATGGGCTGGTCGTTGACGCTGTAGATGTACGCCGAGTCGCCCGGGCCCGGCTGGACGTCGTACGTGCTCAGGTCGTCCGGCGACTTGTCGAGCAACTGCCAACTGCAGCCGGCGTCATTGGACCGTTGAATCGATTGTTTGCCGATGGAGATCAGCGTGTTCGGTTCGTCGAGCGTCGCGACCTTCGCGTATGTGACGGGGCGCAGGGTGCCGGTCGTGGGCGCGAGGGTCGCGCCGTCGGACTCGGTGATGGTCACCGAGCCGTCGCCGTACACGGTGTCGCAGTGCGGCTCGTTCCAGAACCAGCCGGGGCCTGTGGCGGTCGGGACGAGCAGGAGAAGAGCGGACAGGGCACTTCCGAGGGCGGTCATCCCTTAGATGTAAGGGCTTCCGGGCGCGCGCCACCAGCGCCTGCCGTGACCGACAGGCGCCATGACGAGAACACGTCAGGCAGCTCAGGCCGGGTCAGGCAGAGTCAGGCAGAGTCAGAAAGGGTCAGAAAGGGTCAGAAAGGGTGAGGCAGCTCAGCCGATGGCGGTGTCGACGTGCCGGGCCAGCACCAGGTCGTCGTCGGTGATGCCGCCGGCCTCGTGGCTGCTGACCTTGAAGGTGATCGTGGTGTAGCGGATGTCGATGTCCGGGTGGTGGTTCATCGACTCGGCCAGCTGGGCGACGGTCGCGACCAGCCGGATGCCGTCGAGGAACGTGTCCCGCTTGACGCTGCGCACGAGTTCCTGGTCGACGACCTTCCACTCCGGCAGGTGGTCACGAAGCGCGAGGTCGATCTGGTCATCGGTCAGGAGCTCAGCCATGCGCTCACTCTAGACCCTGAGCAATCTCGCTGAGTGCCACGCGGCGGGCGCGGGGGGCTGCGAGGAAGCCGAGGAATGCCAGTACGGCGCCTGCGGTGATGATCGTGCCGAAGACCCAGGGGCGTGGGTTGTCGGCGTTGAACGCGAGCAGAGTGCCGCTGATCGACAGTGCGGTCGCGACGCTCATCGTCGCGGCCATCTGGCCGGCGCTGCTGTTCCGGCCGGAGTTGTGGTGGTCGGACAGGTCCAGGGTGAGAACGGACAGGCTCGACGAGCTCAGGCCCATCCCGATGCCGGCGAAACCCCAGCCGATCAAGCCGATCCACGAGGTCGCGTCGGTCCAGGCGAGCAGCGAGGTGACCGCGACGCCGACGGTCATGAAGGCGAGACCGGTGCGCAGTACAGTCACTCGTTCGACGCCGTGCTCACGACCCTGCAGCCAGGATCCGAGCGCCCAGCAGACGCCGGTGATCGACAACGTCACGCCGGCGCGCGACGGGCTGAAGTCGTGCTGCAATGTGAGGAGCAGCGGCAGGTACGCACCCACACCCGCGAAGGCCGCTCCGCCGAGTCCCCGGACCGCGACGACCGCGGGGAAGCCGCGCCGGGCCACGAAGGTGCCGGCCGGCATCACGCGGACGGCGGCTCGTCCGAGGACGGCGAGCGCGACGACGATCGCCGTACCGCCGATGATCGGGTGGGCCTGGAGGTGGTCGCCGGCCACGGTCATCGAGAACAGGGCGACGGACGCGGCGAGGGCCCAGGGGAGAGCGGCTCGCCATGCCTCGAGTTCGGCGGCGTCCTCGGCGGTTCGTTCCGGGGCAGGTACGTCGACCGACTGCCGCATCGCCGGGCCGAGCAGCAGCCAGCTCGGGATGAGCAGGACGACCGCGGCAAGGAACACCCAGCGCCAGCCGAACTGCTCGGTCACCACGCCGGTCAGCACCGGACCGAGAACCGAGGGCAGGATCCACATCGCCGCGAACAGCGAGAACATCCGCGGCCGCAGTACGGCGGGCAGTGCGCGGGCCACGAGCACCATCAGCGACACGTCGAGCAGTCCCTCGGCGAAACCGCTGAGCAACCGGCCCCCGATCACCATCGGCATCGCGGTCGCGGTCCCGACCAGCAGTTGCGCGAGCGCGAACGAGACGGCACCGGCACGCAGGGTCGGGATCGGTCCGCGGCGGTCGGACCAGAGCCCGGCGATCGCGAGCGAGATCAGGTAGCTCGCGTTCGGCGCCGCGTTCGCGAGGCCGAAGCTGCCGAGCGCGTGGAACTCGCGAACCATCGTCGGCAGCGCCGTACCGACGGCGCGGTTCTCGAAGGCGCCCAGGGTGACCAGGCCGATCACGCCCAGCACCAGCGGCAGGTGCTGGCCGGTGAACAGGCGGGGCCGGGTCTCGGAGGCGGTCGTGGAGGACATGCCCGCTATCGTCGAAGCTCAAGTTCGCTTTAAGTCAAGTGCCGCGGCAACCGGAAGATCAGTACGAGAACCCGGAGCACCAGGACCGCGCAGATCACCAGCAGGTTGTAGCCGATCAGCTGGAACAGCGACATCGCATCGGTGACCTGCGGACCACCCGGCGTACCGAGCAGGAGGACGGCCATGATGCCCGCCGTCGCGCCGAGCACCGCCAGCAAGACCTGGTGCAGCAGACCGGTGAAGTGCCGGCGGTCGCGTTCGTCGGCGAGCAGGCGGACGTTCATCCCGAGCCGGCCGCTCTCCGCCGCGGCCGCGATCCGGTCGATCCGCCGCGGTAGCCGGCGCAGCATCGGCAGCAGCGTGGCGAGCTCCTCGGTCGCCGTACGGCGCAATGCCTCGGGGGCGAGCCGGTCCGTGACATGGGCGCTGGCGAACTGCCGGGACGCTGCGACCAGGTCGAACCCGGGGGAGATCCGCGAGATCGTGCCCTCGATCGTGGCCAGTGCGCGGAACACGGCGGCGACCTCGGGCGGTACGCCGAGTTCGTGCGAGGTGATGATCCGGAACAGGTCGTTGAACATCGCGGGGCCGAGCGCCACACCGGCGGCGAGGTGCTTGGTCATGAACTGGCCGACGGCGCGCTCCAGCGCTCGTTCGTCGATGACGTCGGGGCGGTGCACGATCTCGAGCAGGGCGTCGGTCGCGGCGATCGGGTCGCCGTGGTCGATGGCGAGCAGGAAACGCTGCAGGGCGTCCCGGGTGGCCGGGTCCAGGCGGCCGACCGAGCCGAGGTCGAGCATCCCGATCCGGCCGTCGGCGAGCAGCAGGAAGTTGCCCGGGTGCGGATCGGCGTGGAACACGCCGTCGATCGCCACCTGGCCGAGCAGGCAGTCGAAGAGCGCACGACCGAGGCGCACCGGGTCCAGCCCGCGGTCGGCGATCGCCTGCCGGGCGTTGCCGAGGCCGATGCCGTCCAGCCGCTCCATCGTGAGGACGCGGCGGGTGGAGTGCTCGGCGTACAGCCGCGGAACGACGAGGTCATTGCTGGCGGCAACGGATCGGCCGGCGGCGACGGTGGTCATGTTGCTGGCCTCGACGGTGAAGTCGAGCTCCTCGCGCATCGCGTCCGCGAAGCCGTCGGCCAACGCCCGGACGCCCATCGAGCGGCCCCAGTCGGTGTTGCGGTCCAGCAGCCGGGCGAGGCGGCGGACGATGTCGAGGTCCCGGTCGACCAGGTCAGGGATCGCGGGACGCTGGACCTTGACGACCACGTCGGTGCCGTCGATGAGGCGCGCGGTGTAGACCTGCGCGACCGAGGCGGCCGCGAGGGGCTCGGGGTCGAAAGCGGCGTACAACTGGGTGGGTGGGGCGCCGAGGTCATCGGTGAGGACCTGTTCGATCTGCGGCCAGGGTGCGGGGGAGACCTGGTCCTGGAGACGGCTCAGCTCAGTAGCGACCGAGCTCGGGATGATGTCGCTGCGGGTCGACAGCACCTGGCCGAGCTTGACGAAGGTGACGCCGGCTTCGTCGAGCGCGAGTCGCAGCGAGCGGGCGAGCTCGGCCTGGCCGGCGGCGTTCTCGCGGCCCGGGCGGCGGCGCCCGCGCAGGTACGGACCGAGGCCGTGCTTGAGCGCGATCCGGAGGATCTGCAGGTACCGGCGGGTCCGGGCGATCCGGCCGCTCACGTCGCGGCGCAGATCGCGGGCCCGGGGCAACGATCCGGTCGGCACCAGCGCCTCGGACAGGACCAGGAACACCAGCCCGGCGAGCATCGCGCAGAGCGTCGTCAGGACCAGGAACGCGATCGCGGCGCCGTTGGAACCCGTGAACGGCGCCCGGCCGACGAGCGCGTTGGCGATCGGGCTGAACAAGCTCAGCGTGACCGCCGCCGCCAGCGCCATCCGCACCAGCCCGAACCGCACCCCGAGCAGCCGCTGCGCGGTCGGCACGAAGATCACCAGGAACACGCCCAGGCTGAACAGACCACCCAGCACAACATCCATGCCCGGAACCCTAGGCGCGGACCGGCGGTGAAGAACTCACCCACGCGAGGGAACGGCCCCCGAAGCGTCCCTTCAAGCCGAAGCCCCCGGAATCTCAGCGGATTCCGGGGGCTTCGTACAGCGCAGTCAGCGCGGTCAGTGCATCAGGCCGGGCGGCGGCGGATCTTGTTGCCGAGCCAGACCAGCGGGTCGTACTTGCGGTCCGCGACGCGCTCCTTCATCGGGATCAGCGCGTTGTCGGTGATCTTGATGTGCTCGGGGCACACCTCGGTGCAGCACTTGGTGATGTTGCAGAAGCCCAGCCCGTGCTGCTCCTGGGCGGCCTTCTGCCGGTCCGCGGCGTCGAGCGGGTGCATGTCCAGCTCGGCGATCCGCATCAGGAACCGGGGACCGGAGAAGCTCTCCTTGTTCTCCTCGTGGTCCCGGATCACGTGGCAGGTGTCCTGGCACAGGAAGCACTCGATGCACTTGCGGAACTCCTGCGACCGCTCGACATCGGCCTGCTGCATCCGGTACTCACCCGGCTTGAGGTCCGCCGGCGGCTTGAAGGCCGGCACCTCGCGGGCCTTCTGGTAGTTGAACGAGACGTCCGTGACCAGGTCCCGGATCACCGGGAAGGTGCGCATCGGCGTGACCGTGACGACCTCGTCCTCTGCGAACGTGTTCATCCGGCACATGCACATCAGCTTCGGCATGCCGTTGATCTCGGCGCTGCAGGAGCCGCACTTGCCGGCCTTGCAGTTCCAGCGCACCGCCATGTCCGGCGTCTGCGTAGCCTGCAGCCGGTGGATGACGTCGAGGACGACCTCGCCCTCGTTCACCTCGACCTCGTAGTCCTTGAGCTCGCCGCCCTCGGAGTCCCCGCGCCAGACGCGGAATTTGCCCTTGTAGCTCACCGGCGTCCTCGCTTCGCTGCGGGCGCCGCTGAGCAGAGCTCGCTCTGCTTGATGATGACTTCGCTCCGCTCAGTCATGGTTCGGCAGCTCCTCATCGGTCAGGTACTTCTTCAGCTCGTCGACCTCGAAGAGCTCCAGCAGGTCCTCGCGCATCGGGATCTGCTGCTCCTCGCTCACGTTCACCTGGCCCTCGGCGTCGAGCCGGCAGACCAGCAGCTTCTTGCGCCAGTCCGGCGACATCTCCGGGAAGTCGTCGCGGGTGTGACCGCCGCGCGACTCCTGCCGCAGCAGCGCCGCCCCGGCGACACACTCGGACACCGTCAGCATGTTGCGCAGGTCGAGCGCCAGGTGCCAGCCCGGGTTGAACTGCCGGTGACCCTCCACCGTCATCTTCGCGATCCGGCCGCGGAACTCGGCCAGCCGGCCGAGCGCCTGCTCCATCTCGGGCTCCCGGCGGATGATCCCGACCAGGTCGTTCATCGACTGCTGCAGTTCCTGGTGGATCGAGTACGGGTTCTCGCCGCCCTCGAGCTCGAACGGCGCCAGCGCCTCGGCGGCCGCCGAGTCCACGTCGGCCTCGTCGATCGTCGGCCGCTCGCCCAGCTGGTCGACGTACGTCGCGGCGCCCATCCCGGCGCGCCGGCCGAACACCAGCAGGTCGGACAGCGAGTTGCCGCCGAGCCGGTTCGACCCGTGCATCCCGCCGGCCACCTCACCGGCGGCGAACAGCCCCGGTACGACGGACGACGCGGTGTCGGGGTCGACCTCGACACCACCCATCACGTAGTGACAGGTCGGGCCGACCTCCATCGGCTCCTTGGTGATGTCGACGTCCGCCAGCTCCTTGAACTGGTGGTGCATCGACGGCAGCCGCCGGGTGATCTCCTCGGCCGGCAGCCGGGTCGACACGTCCAGGAACACGCCGCCGTGCGGAGTACCACGGCCGGCCTTCACCTCGGAGTTGATCGCGCGGGCGACCTCGTCACGAGGCAGCAGCTCCGGTGGGCGCCGGTTGTTGTCGGCGTCCTTGTACCAGCGATCGGCCTCTTCCTCGTTGTCCGCGTACTGCGCGCGGAACACGTCCGGCACGTACTCGAACATGAACCGCTTGCCCTCGGAGTTCTTCAGCACGCCACCGTCACCACGGACCGACTCGGTGACCAGGATGCCCTTCACCGACGGCGGCCAGACCATGCCGGTCGGGTGGAACTGGATGAACTCCATGTTGATCAGCGTCGCGCCGGCCCGCATCGCCAGCGCGTGCCCGTCACCGGTGTACTCCCAGGAGTTCGAGGTGACCTTGAAGGACTTGCCGACGCCGCCGGTGGCCAGCACCACGGCCGGCGTCTCGAACAGAATGAAGCGGCCAGACTCGCGCCAGTACCCGAAGGCGCCGGAGATCGCGTCGCCGTCCTTCATCAGCTCGGTGATCGTGCACTCGGCGTACACCTTGAGGTTGGCCTCGTAGTCGCCGGTCGCCTCGAAGTCTTCCTGCTGCAGCGAGACGATCTTCTGCTGCAGGGTGCGGATCAGCTCCAGGCCGGTGCGGTCACCGACGTGCGCGAGCCGCGGGTACGTGTGCCCGCCGAAGTTGCGCTGGCTGATCCGGCCGTCGGGGGTGCGGTCGAACAGCGCGCCGTACGTCTCCAGCTCCCACACCCGGTCGGGAGCCTCCTGCGCGTGCAGCTCGGCCATCCGCCAGTTGTTCAGGAACTTCCCGCCGCGCATCGTGTCGCGGTAGTGGACCTGCCAGTTGTCGTTGGAGTTCGCGTTGCCCATCGCGGCCGCGCAGCCGCCCTCGGCCATCACCGTGTGCGCCTTGCCGAACAGCGACTTGCAGATGATCGCGGTCTTCTTGCCCTGCTCGCGGGCCTCGATCGCCGCGCGCAGGCCGGCGCCGCCGGCTCCGATCACGACGACGTCGTAGGAGTGTCGTTCCAGCTCAGTCATAGCTCAGAGATCCCTAAAGAGGTGCACATCAGTTGATGAAGCGCAGGTCGGAGAACCATCCGGCGGACAGCGCCATGATGTAGAAGTCGGTCAGGATCACGGTGAACAGCGACGTCATCGCGAAAGTGCCGTGCTTCGGGTTCAGCTTGGACACGAACGTCCAGTACCGATAGCGCATCGGGTGCTTGGAGAAGTTCTTCAGCCGGCCGCCGACGATGTGCCGGCAGGCGTGGCAGGACAGGGTGTACAGCCACAGGGCCACCAGGTTGATCCAGATGATCAGGGTGCCGAGGCCGATACCGAAGCCGCCGTCCTTGCCGTGGAAGGCCTGGATACCGTCGTAGACGTTCAGCAGACCGAAGACCAGCGCGCCGTAGAAGAAGTAGCGGTGCAGGTTCAGCGCGACCAGCGGGAACTTCCGCTCACCGGTGTAGGTCTTGTGCGGCTCGGGCACCGCGCACGCGGCCGGCGCCCAGAACAGCGACCGGTAGCCGGCCTTGCGGTAGTAGTAGCAGGTGCCGCGGAAGCCGGCCAGGATCACGAACGTGATCAGGCTGAACGGCACGAAGCGCGGGAACGCGCCGAACCAGGTCCCGAGGTGGCTGGAGCCTTCGACACAGCTGCTGGTCACACACGGCGAGTACAGCGGCGTGAGGTAGTGGTACGCGTCGACCCAGTACCACTTGTTCATGAAGATGCGGACCGTCGCGTACGCGATGAAGAACAGCAGGATCACGCCGATGCGCAACGGCGCGAGCCACCATCGATCCGTTCGTGCGGTCTTGAGGCCGATCTGCGCGCGCCCCGGGGCGTCAACTCCAGTGGCCATCAGAACCGTCCTCGCTTCGCTGCGGGCGCTTCTGATGCCCAGATGGCGCTGTCCTTAATGGTTCTCTCGCTCCGCTCGTTCACGGTGCGTGCCTGTCGGGTGCGCCGAAGCCTTCGTGCTCCGCGTCGGTCCACATGGACGCGTCATACTCCACGTCGGAAATCTCCTCGAGTTCCTCCGGAACTGGTCCGGGCCTGTGCCTGGGGTCGGGCGGGCCCAGCTCTGCGAGATCGTCGCTCAACCGGGCAACGTCGGACACCAGGCGGCGAATGCCGAGGGTGTCACCGTACTCCTGGCTGAGTCTGCCGACGGCCGCATGCAGTCCTTCGAGCGCGCGGACGACTCCGGCGGTAACGTCACGACCGCTGTTGCCCTCACTCATGCCGACTCCAGTGATGGTTATGTAGCTGTCAGTATGGGCACACTTTGCCCCTGCCGAGCGCCCAACGGAAGACCCCTCGGTACGGCGTGTTTCCAGTTAGGCTTACCTCAGTTGCGACCGTGCCGACGGGTGGAGTAATGGAGCGAATCCGGCCTGTAGGACAACGAGATTCGCCGGTGGGGTGAGTACTTCGGCCTCGCGCAGCCCGGGTGGTGTGCGCGCGGCGGCGTACCCCGTCCAGGACCAGGGGAGCACCTGGTGGTCGAGGATCAGCGCGGGGCTGCCGTCGTACCGGATCATCGCGCCGTCCGGGAGATCGGCCAGTGGGCGCACCGTCGTGCGTTGCCTTCTGGTGCGCGGTTCGACGCGTTCGCTGTGGAGTTGCGCGTCCATCGCCGCGGCGCGCGGGCGCTCGTCGAGGCCGCGGCCGGTCGCCCACGCGCCGGCGTACAGGAGGAAGTCCCTGCGGCGGCAGTAATGACAGGGGCGATGGCCGGCGGCGAGCGCGACGGCTTCGTCGAAGAAGAACAGTGCGGTCCAGCGGCCGGGTGGCATCGGGTCGCGCCGGATCCCCTTCCAGTCAAGGACGCAGCAGATCCACGCTTTCGAGCGCCAGCGGGTGGTTCCCAGGCGGCGATCCGGGCCGTGCAGGCTGCCGCGGTTGCCCATCAGCAGACCGCGGCCGGGGTCGGCGACGATCTCCTGGGTGGGCAGAACCCTGTTCTGCAACGGCATGGCGGCATCATCTCGGACCCGGCGGACAATTTCTGGCAGAGTCGCGACATGCAGACGGTGGTAGGAGTGGCTCTGGTCGAGGACGGTCGGGTACTGGCGGCGTACCGGCCGGGCGCCGACGGCGGGTGGGAGTTCCCGGGTGGGAAGGTCGAGCCGGGGGAGACCGACGAAGAGGCCGCGGTGCGGGAGATCCGCGAGGAACTGGACCTGGAGATCAAGGTCGGCACCTCGCTCGGGACAGGCGTCGACATCTCCGACACCTACCGGCTGCACGTCTATCTGGCCACGGTCGTCGCCGGCGATCCGGTACTGCGGGAGCACTCGGCGCTGCGGTGGTTCGCGGCCGACGAGCTCGACGAGAAGGACTGGCTGGTCCCCGATCGGCCCTTCGTCCGGGAGCTGCGCGAGCGACTTTGAGTGGCGGAAGTCACATCGCTGGTCGCCATCGGGAGCTCACGCCCGCGAACTGTATGGGTCGTTTGTATGGGTTGTACCTGGTGACCACTCGGGACCGTGGACAGAATCTTGCCCTGAACTCTTGGGGAGGAGTGACGCATGTCCGTGTACCCGGCCGTGCCGGTGGTGCGAAGGGAAGACTTCGCGCCCGAGATCGTCTGTGAGGTCTACGAACTCGGATCGCATCGGCGGACCCCCGCCGCGGTGAAGGAGCTGACCAGTCGGCAGGTCGCCATCGGCCGGATGATGTCCACCGGCGCGAAGGACGCCGCGATCGCGCGTGAGCTGGGGCTGTCGCTGCGCACGGTCCGCGCCGAGATCAGCGCGCTGATCGCCGGGCTCGGCGCCAAGTCGCGGTTCCAGGCCGGGTGCCTGCTGGTCCGCCGCTTCGGCTGAGTTCCCGCCGTACACCCGATGAGCTCCCGCCGGCCGCGCCCGCGCTCCGGAGACTGTCCGGACGCCGACGTAGGCTTTCGGCATGGTTGAGCTTGCTGAGCGCCGGCTGCTGCTGGTGCATGCGCACCCGGACGACGAAACCATCAACAACGGTGTGACGATGGCCAGATATGTGGCCGAGGGGGCGCACGTCACCCTGATCACCTGCACCCTCGGTGAGGAGGGTGAGGTCCTCGTCCCCGAGTTGTCCCACCTGGCCTCCGACCAGGAGGACGGCCTCGGCGAGCACCGGATCGGTGAGCTCGCGAACGCGATGGCCGAGCTCGGTGTCACCGACCACCGCTTCCTCGGCGGCGCGGGCAAGTACCGCGACACCGGGATGATCTACAACGATTCGGGCAACGCGGACGTCCCGCCGGAGACCCGTAAGGACAGCTTCTGGCAGGCCGACCTGGTCGCCGCGGCCAACGACCTGGTTCCGGTGATCCGCGAGCTCCGCCCGCAGGTCCTGGTCACCTACGACCAGTGGGGGAACTACGGCCACCCGGACCACATCAAGGCGCACCGCGTCGCGACGTACGCCGCCGACCTAGCCGCCGCCCGGTCGTACCGCGAGGATCTCGGCCCGGCCTGGGACATCCAAAAGATCTACTGGACCGCGATGGCCGAGTCGCCGATGCGCGAGCAGCTGCGGGCGCTCCGCGACGCCGGCGACACCACGACCTTCGAGGGTATGGACCCGGACGGACCGCTGCCCCCGATGATCACCCCGGACCGGCTGATCGACTGCGTGATCGAGGGCGAGGAGTTCATCGACCGGAAGATGAACGCGATGAAGGCGCACGCCACCCAGATCACCGTCGACGGCCCGTTCTTCGCCCTGTCGAACAACAACGGCAACCAGATCTGGGCCTCCGAGCCCTACCGCCTGGTCAAGGGCACCGCGGCCCCGGGCCCGGACGGTCTGGAGCACGACCTGTTCGCCGGTCTCTGAGGTGACCGTTCCCACACGCCAGGTTGAGGCATCAACCTTCGTGCGGGCATAACCTCAAGACGTGTCCTCGTCCGAGCTCAGTGGGAGTGTTCCGCCTGCGGAGTTTCGTGCTGCGCTCGGGCAGTTCGCGTCGGGGATCATGATCATGAGCACGTTGCAGGACGGTGTCGCGCATGCGATGACCGCGAACGCGTTCAGTTCGGTCTCGCTCGACCCGCCGCTGGTGCTGGTCTGCGTGGACAAAGGGGTCCGGATGCATGCCGCCGTACTCGACTGTGGGTACTGGGCGGTGTCCGTGCTCGCCGGGGCGCAGCGGGAGATCGCGGAGCGGTTCGCGCGGTCCGGGCGGGATCTGTACAGCCAGTTCGAGGGCATCGGGACGACGGCCGGCCCGAAGACCGGGTGTGTGGTGGTCGACGGTGCGCTGTCCTGGCTCGAGTGCCGGACGTGGGCGACGTACGACGGTGGTGACCACACGATCGTGGTCGGTGAGGTACTGAGCCTCGGGACCGGGGAGCCGGGTAACCCGAGCGCGCTGATCTACCACCGCAGTGACTACCGGAAATTGCCCGGCGACTGACCGTCACTGGTGGGGCAACCAGGGGCCGCCCCGACGGCAGGAAGGGCCCGGATCGTCCCGTAGGATGTCCGCTTGTGCCCTGACCACGGCCCGAGCAGGAGGACTTCGTCCGGTGGGGAGAAAGCAGCTCGCGGGGATCATCGCCGCCGCAGGGCTCGGTGTAGTCGTCGTGGGGTACGGCGCGGCGTTCGCGTTCGCCGGCGCCAAGATCCCCGCTGACACCACCGTGCTCGGAGTCCCGATCGGTGGCCTGTCCCAGGACGACGCCAAGACCAAGCTCGCGGCCGGTCTCAAAGACCGCCAGACGGCGCCGATCGCGCTGAAGGCGGGTGACGCCAAGTTCCAGGTGGCGCCGGCCGAGGCCGGGCTGTCGGTGGACGTGGACAAGACCGTCGACGCCGCGGGCGCCGGCCGCAGCCTGTCCCCGGCCCGGATCTGGCGCGCGCTGACCGGTGGGTCCGCGGTCGAGCCGGTGGTCAGCAGTGACGACGCGAAGCTGAAGACCGCCGTCGAGAAGCTCGCCGGCCAGGTGAACCGGCCGGCCACCGAGGGCACGATCACGTTCAAGGGCACCAAGCCGGTGACCCACGACCCCGCCGACGGGCTGCAGCTGGACTCCGAGAAGGCGCCCGCCGCGGTGCTCGCGGCGTACCCCTCGGATGGGCAGCCGAAGGATCTGCCGGTCAGCGTGTCCAAGCCGAAGGCCGGCACCGAGGCGATCGCCAAGGCGCTCACCGGGTTCGCCCAGCCGGCGATGTCCGGTCCGGTCCGGCTGACCGTCGGCTCCAAGTCGGTCGACCTGGAGCCGGCCGAGATCGCGCCCGCGCTGACGCTCACCGCGCGCGAGGGCGAGGTCATCCCGGCGCTGAACACCAAGGTGCTGGAGCCGCTGTTCCAGCAGCGGTTCAAGACCCTGGAGACGCTGCCGAAGGACGCGACGGTGCAGATCGTCGGCGCCGGGCCCAAGGTGGTGCCGGCCGTCGACGGGATGGTCGTCGACCGGACCAAGGTCGGTGCGGCGATCCTCGCGGCGCTGCCGAAGCCGACCGGCGAGCGGCGGGCCGCCGTCCCGCTGACGCCGAGCAGGGCGAAGTTCACCACCGCGCAGGCCGCCGCGCTCGGGATCACCCAGAACATCGGCGACTTCACCACCCAATTCCCGCACGGTACCGGCTACCGCAACATCAACATCGGCACGGCGGCGGCCAAGATCAACGGCACGCTGCTCAAGCCGAACGAGATCTTCAGCCTGAACAAGATCGTCGGTGAGCGGACCAAGGAGAACGGGTTCACCGAGGGCTACATCATCAGCGGCGGGAAGTTCGAGAAGGACTTCGGCGGCGGGGTGTCGCAGTCGGCGACCACGACGTTCAACGCGGCGTTCTTCGCGGGGCTGAAGATCGTCGCGCACAAGGCGCACAGCGTCTACATCAGCCGCTACCCGGTCGGCCGGGAGGCGACCGTCGCCTGGCCGTCCGTCGACCTGAAGTTCCAGAACGACTCCGGTCACGGGGTCCTGGTGCAGACGGTCTTCAAACCGTCGACGCCCGGGACCCAGGGCAGCGTCCGGGTGATCATCTGGGGCACGAAGTTCTGGGACATCACCGCCGGGCAGTCGTCGAAGACGAACGTCCGCAAGCCGGGCCTGGTCTACAACCCGGACCCGAAGTGCGAGGCGCAGGCGCCGACGCCGGGCTTCGACATCACCGTCTACCGGTACTTCGCGAAGAACGGCGTACGGCAGAAGACCGAGTCGTTCACGACGAAGTACAACGCGGCCGACGACATCCGCTGCGGGCCGAAGCCCGGCACCACGACACCGCCCCCACCGGGGACCTCGGTGCCGCCCCCGGGCCGGGGCAAGCCCGCCATCACCACACCCCGCCCGCCAAGCTGATTCGCTAGCTGCGGTGGAGCTTGTGCAGCTCCGCCGCGACCTGGTCGAACAGCGGCTCGTCGATCACGGCGCCCTCGCGGCGGACGTGCCCGGGGTCGATGCGCAGGACGCGGTCCAGCCGGACCTCGCTGGGCCGGTGCTCCTTGTCCCAGGGGCCGCTGCCGATGTCCAGCCAGACCCGGCCCCAGCGTGCCTCGTCGGCGGCGTCGCGGTCGTGGTCCTTGCTGGTCAGGATCAGCGCCAGCAGGTACGGCTCGTCCCAGCCGACGACCAGCACCGGCCGGTCCTTCCCGCGGCTGAAGTCCTCCTCGAACGGCACCCAGGTCCAGACGATCTCGCCCGGATCCGCCACCCCGTCGTCCGGGTGCGGCGCGTACTCCACGTGCACCGTCCCCTCGAAGTCTCCCGGGTACTCCGGCCGCTCGACCACGTGATCCGCCATGGCAAAGCAGAGTAGCCCCCTCACATCTCTGCGGGGTTGCGCCGTTCTATCGGCGTGCACATCACTCAGACGCGCAACCGGGGTGCGATCCTCGCCGTTCTGCTCACCGGTCAGTTCATGGCCAACATCGACACCGCGGTGGCGAACATCGCCGGCCCGTCGATCGGCGCCGACCTGCACGCCTCGGCGGGCGCGGTCGGCCTGGTCGTCTCCGGGTACGTCGTCGCGTTCGCCGTACTGCTGATCACCGGTGCCCGCCTCGGCTCCTCGATCGGCTACCGAACGACGTTCCTGCTCGGGCTGACCGTCTTCACCGCGGCCTCGCTCGCCTGCGGTCTCGCGCCCGACATCGTCACGCTCGTCGTCGCCCGCTTCGTCCAGGGCGCCGGGGCCGCGCTGATGGTCCCGCAGGTACTGAGCGGCATCCAGCTGCATTTCGAGGGCCGCGACCGGCTGAAAGCGCTCGGCTACTTCTCGATCGCGTTGTCCGGCGGCGCCGTCGCGGGTCAGCTCCTGGGCGGTGTACTGATTGCCGCCGACCTCTTCGGCACCGGTTGGCGGCCGATCTTCCTCGTCAACGTGCCGATCGGCATCGCGCTGGCGGTGGCCGGCCGTCGGCTGCTCCCGGCCGATCCTCCGGGCCGTCGCGATCGCCTCGACGTGACCGGCGTACTCGCCTTGTCCACAACGGTTCTGCTCGTCATCGTGCCGCTCCTGCTCGGCTCGGAACGCGGCTGGCCCACCTGGTCCTGGCTCTGCCTCCTGCTGAGCCTCCCGGCTCTGGCCCTCTTCGAGTACGGCGAACGTCGCACAGCGGGCCGTCCGCTCATCGCGAGGGAGGTGCTCCGCAACCGGTACGTCCGCGCCGGACTGCTCGCTCACGGGTGCACCAGCGGCACGTACTTCGCTCTGCTGTTCGTGCTGGCCCTCTACCTCCAGGGCGGTCTCCACAAGGGTCCGGCGTACTCCGGGTTCGCCATGGTCGTGTGGGTCGCTGCCTTCGGGCTGGCGGGACCTGTGATCCCGAGGCTGCGCAGGGGAGTGCGCTGGCTGCCTGTCATCGGCTGTCTGGTGCTGGCCGTCGGCTATCTGGCCGTGCTGGCCTACTTGGGCCTCGGCGGCACCACAGGTCCGCTCCTGTTCGCACTGCTCGGCGTTGGCGGGCTGGGGCTCGGCATCAGCGCCAACACCCTGATCGGTGCGGTCACGTCGAGCATGTCCTCGCAGTACGCCGCTGACCTGTCCGGTGTGGTCGCTACCAACGCACAGCTCTCTGGAGCGCTGGGCGTCGCGCTAGCCGGCTCTGCCTACGCTGCACTCGCTAGCGACCCGGTCCGCGCGCTCAGCGTCGTACTGGCGGGCTTCTTCGTGCTGACGCTGGTTGGAGCGGGTGCTGCTCACCGGTTGGTCAGATAGCGGTAGCGGTATGCCTCGCGGTAGCCGAGCCGCGTGTACGTCGCCATGCCGGCCTCGTTCTCCAGCAGGACCTCGAGGTACGTACGGCGGCCGCCATGGGGACCTGCCCAGCGGGCGAGACCCTGGACGACCGCAGTACCCAGACCGCGGCGGCGGAAGTCGGAACGGACCCGGACCGCGTCGACGCCGAGCCAGTGGCCTGTCATCGATCCGCGGGCGACAGCGGCTACCTGTCCGTCCAGCGTGATCGACGCGAACACAGCCTTCGGTGCACCCTCCATCACCTTCGGCGCCACCGCGGGCACCAGCCCGGCGAAAGCGGCGGCGTACCAGGCGTCACCAGGGTGCTCGTCGAGCTGTACGTCGTACCTCGGCTCGGCGTTCACGTGGTCGAGCGTGGTGTGCAGGACGAGTGTGTCGGACTGCTCCGGCCGCGCGTCGACCCAGCCGCAAGCCCGGAGCTCGGCGTCCTCGGGGCTGCCGAGCCGGATCAACGCCAGCGGCGGCAGCCCGCGCTCGTCGTAGAAGGCCTCGGCGTGCTTGAGCGCGTCGGCCACGGGCATCCCCGCGCTGCCAGCCGGGAGCAGCGAGTTGCCCCGGCCGGTCCAGCCCGCCGATGCTCGCAGCAACCAGCGCCCGACGTAAGCCGTCTCCGCGGCCGGGCGGCCCAGCGCGGTGGTGAGAAAGAGCTGGTCGACGTCGACCGGGCGGAGCGGCATTTCCGGGATCCTCTTGGCCGCTGTCACGTCGCCCGCCGGGATATCGTGCACCGTGCTGTCAGTGTGTCGGACGGTCAGCACCTGCGGCGTCCACGCCTGGAGAACCCCGATCAGGTCGGTCAGACCGCCCGGTATCCGGTGTCGGACCACGACACGGTGGCCGATATCACGGGCATCCAGGGCTGACACGATCCGGACTCCTGGCACAGTGGGCGACGTACTACCGTGATACTAGAGACACCGAGCACCACCGCATCGCAGCACCCCGAGACCCGCGCTGCGCTTGCCTGCCATAGGAGGAGTAGCAGTGACCTACGTCATCGCGCAGCCGTGTGTTGACCTGAAGGACCTCGCGTGTGTCGAGGAGTGCCCCGTCGACTGCATCTACGAGGGCAACCGGATGCTGTACATCCACCCCGACGAGTGCGTCGACTGCGGAGCCTGCGAGCCGGTTTGCCCGGTGGAGGCGATCTACTACGAGGACGACACGCCGGAGCAGTGGAAGGACTACTACACGGCGAACGTCGACTTCTTCAACGACCTGGGTTCCCCGGGCGGCGCGTCCAAGCTCGGCAAGATCGACAAGGACCACCCGTTCATCGCGGCGTTGCCGCCGCAGGAACACGACGAGTAAGTAGCTGAACACAGAAATGGGACGTCCCGGTGCGGGGCGTCCCATTTTCTAGTGGTCGAGCACGTCTACATGCACGTGGTCGAGATGCCGGAGGATCTTGGAGTCCCCGGAGCGCTCCGGGGGCGTGTAGTCCCGCCACCCGCTGTCGGACTTCGAGCCGGCCGTCCAGATCTTGTCGCTGAAGATCACCGTCTTGATCTTCAGCAGGTCCGCCCGCGCGACCAGGTACTGCGCCATCGCCCAGCCCTTGGTGGTGTTCGCCGCCGAGATCGGCCGCACGAACACATCCACCGCGCGCCCGTCGTAGTGCGCCGACCCCTCCATGTGACCGGACTTCACCCCGTTCGCGGCGTACCCACCGGTCGACAGCTTCCCGAACGTCCGGATCAGATCCTTCCGTACGGCGTCCGCGCGCGGCGTCAGCCCGTCGCTGCCCGCCTGCTCCTGCGCCACCGTCTCGGTGTTCACGGTGCAGCTGAACACGCTCTTCGACTGCCCGGTGAGCGCCGACGCCAGCACCCGCGCGTCCGCCTCGTGGTCGGCGTACGCGGTCGGGAATGCGCTGCGCTGCACCTTGTCCGCGGCGACCGTGATCGCGAGCTTCTGGTAGTTCTTGATCTTCACCAGCGCGTCGTAGAACTTGCCGGCCGCGTAATACGGGTCCCGGACCTGGGTCGCCGTACCCCAGCCCTGCGACGGGCGTTGCTGGAACAGCCCGAGCGAGTCCCGGTCTCCGTGCGCGAGGTTCCGCAGGTCCGACTCCTGGTACGCCGTCGCGAGCGCGATCGTCGCCGCGCGGGCCGGGAGACCGCGCCGTACGGCGATGCCCGCGATGATCGCCGCCGACTCGGCCTGCTCGAAATCCAGGACGGTCTGCTGCCCGTTCACCGTGGCCGTGCACTGCTCGCGCGGCGGCAGCAGGTTGCCCACGTGCTTACCGCCGAGCCACGCGATCCCGATGCCGATGACGAGGCTGAGCCCGCCAATGGCACCCACGGCCACCAGGGCACCACGCTTCATCGACATACCGCTCCCAACGTCCGGGGGCGGGGGTCGGGTTCCGGTTCGCGGGTCACGAACTGGATGACGTGCGCAGCCTCACGCTGGTTGCCGAAGTCATACTTTCGGACGGCCCGGCCGGCGAAGGTTCGCGCTTTCGGACGGTCGGGCGGTCGGACGGACAAGCTGACGGACGTCAGGCGTTGGCGTGCAGCGCCTCGTTCAGCGTGATGCCCTCGCCGGTGCGCGGGCGGGCCTCGACGGCGCCGGTGACCGAGTTGCGGATGAAGAGCAGGCCGGGCTGGCCGGACAGGTCGCGGGCCTTCACCACGCTGCCGTCCGGGAGGGTGACCTTGGTGCCGGCGGTCACGTACAGCCCCGCCTCGACCACGCAGTCGTCGCCGAGCGAGATGCCGGTGCCACCGTTCGCGCCGAGCAGACAGCGCTTGCCGATCGAGATCACCTGCTTGCCGCCGCCGGACAGCGTGCCCATGATCGACGCGCCCGCGCCGATGTCGCTGCCGTCGTCGACCACGACACCCGCGACGATCCGGCCCTCGACCATCGACGTCCCGAGGGTGCCGGCGTTGAAGTTCACGAAGCCCTCGTGCATGACCGTCGTCCCCGAAGCGAGGTGCGCGCCGAGCCGGACCCGGTCCGCGTCGCCGATCCGGACCCCGGACGGTACGACGTAGTCCGTCATCCGCGGGAACTTGTCCACGCTCGTGACGCTCAGCTGCTGCCCCGCGGCCCGGGCCCGCAGCCGGACGGTCTCGATCTCGTCGACCGGGACCGGGCCGTGCGACGTCCACGCGTTGTTCGGCAGTGCGGCGAAGATGCCGTCCAGGTTCACGCCGTGCGGGCGGACCAGGCGGTGCGACAGCAGGTGCAGTCGCAGGTACGCGTCCGCCGTACCGCTCGGGGCGTCGTCCAGGGTGATCTCGGTCGCCACGACCTGACGCCGTACCTGCCGGAGGTCGTCGTTGCCCTCGGCCGCGATCAGCGCGGCCGGAGCCTTCGCGTCGGCCGGCTTCGAGCCGAGCTCGGGGGCCGGGTACCAGACGTCGAGGATGTCTCCCGCGGGCGTGACGGTGGCGAGGCCGAAGCCCCAGGCGTGCGTGGCGTTCTCGGTCATGACCCCCACCCTAAATCGACCGCACTCGGCGACTCGCCGTGGTCTACTTTCTGGATGCTTCCCCGCTGGCTCGACGTCGTCGCCGATCCGATCCTCGAGGCCACGAAAGCTCCGGCCGTCACGGAGTTGCACGGAGAGTTGCTGCGGCAGTGGGGATCGTCCGAGGTGTGGCGATTGTCGTTCGGGCTGAACAGCGTGATCGTCAAGCGGGGCACCGACGGGCAGGCCGACGAGGCAGCCGCCTACGAGCGGTACGTCGTCCCGCTGGACCTCCCGGCTCCGGAGCTGATCCACCGGCACCGGTCCGACGACGCCGGGGTGCTCGTGCTGGCGGACGTCGGCCGGGTGACGCTGGAGCAGGAGCCGACGGCCGAAGGATTCGCGGCCGGCGCCGAGTTGCTCGCGACGATTCGCGGCCGATCGGTGGACGGGCCGAGCGAGTTCCCGCCGGAGCGAGTCGCTGAGATGGCGGCGCGGATCGGGCGGATCGAGTTCGGCCTGGAACCGCTGACCGAGGCGCTGGCTGCGGTGCACCGGGACGCGCCGACGGCCGTCGTCCACGGTGACTTCGTGCCGAAGAACCTGGTCACCGACGGGACCGACTGGACGGCGATCGACTGGCCGGGCGCGTACCAGGCGCCGCATCTGAGCGACCTCTACACGCTGGTCCGCGACGCTGCCGCACTCGGCCACGACCGGGCCCCGATCGTTGCCCAGTACACCGAGGCGATCGGCGGGAACCCCGCCGTGGTGGAACGCCAGATGCTGGTCGGCGGCGGATGCTTCTACCTGGTGGCGCTGATGTTCATCGTCGAGGAAGGGCTGCGGACCATTCCGGAATCGGTGAACTGGATCGACGGGTTGCTGACCGAACTCCACGACCTCGTCGGGTCGCTGGCGTGAAGCTCCTAGTCTTGGGTGGCACCAAGAATCTCGGTCGGCACGTCGTCGAAGCCGCCCTCCGCGACGGTCACAAGGTCACCCTTTTCAACCGCGGCCGGACGAATCCCGAGCTGTTTCCGTCGGTACGCCGAATCACCGGCGACCGCGCCGCACCGCAGGTCCTCGCCGCGGGGGAGTGGGACGGCGTGATCGACATGTCCGGGTTCCTCGTCCGCGACGTCTCGCTGAGCGCGTCCGTACTGCGCGACCGCTGCGGTCACTACACGTACATGTCCTCGATCGCCGTCTACGCCAGCAAGACCACACCCGGTATGACGGAGTCCGCGGCACTGCTCGACTGGCCGGACGGAGCTCCCGAGGACCACTTCACGATGGATCTCTACGGCCCGTCGAAGGTCCGCAACGAATCGTTGCTCACCGCCACCTTCGGCGACCGGACCGCCGCCGTACGCTCGGGTTTCGTCGTCGGCCCCTACAACCCCGACTTCGGCAACTGGGGCTGGGCCCTCGCCCACGACCTCCCGATGGAATGCGCCGCCCGCCCCGAGCAGCCCATCCAGTACATCGACGCCCGCGACCTGGCCGCGTTCCTGCTCCACCTCACCGTCAACCACCTCCCCGGCCCGTTCAACGCAGTAGGCCCCACCCGCACCATGTCCCACCTCGCCACCGCCTGGCGCACCGCCGTACCCAACCCAAAACCCATGAACTGGTCTCCACCGGTAGACCGCTTCCACCTCCCCCACGACGGCACCAACGACGGCACCTTCCAACTCGCCAACACCCGAGCCCTAGCAGCAGGCCTCCAACTCCGCCCAGACGAAGAAACAGCCCGCGACTACGTCACCTGGGTCCGACAAGGCAACATCCCGCCAGACCCACCGCACTGATTTCGGGGCATTCCGGGGCATCGCGGGGCAGATATCCACAGGTGCGATGCGAGGCCCGCCCTACGGGCATTCGGCCACCTAGGGTTGCGCCCCATGTACTTCGAGCGGCCGCTGGTGCGTGCGTATGTCGACGAGACCGGTGACCGTGGAGTGTCAGCGCGATCTTCGCGGTACTTCGGCATGGTCGCGGTGATCGTGGCCGACGAGGACGACGCGGGTCTGCGCCGCGCGATCGCCGAGTGCCGACACCGGCTGTCGGTACCGCTCACCAAGCCACTGCACTGGACCGAGCATGTGAAGAGATTTCCCCGTCGTCAGTTCGTCGCGTCGCAGCTTGCGCGGGTGCCGGGAGCGATGTTCGATGTCGTGCTGGTGGAGAAGACCGCAGTTGCCGGAGCTTTGTCCGACCAGGTCGCGTTCTACAACTTCGTTGCCGGCAGGGTGCTCGAGCATGTCCTGGACGCCGCGGACGACTGGCCGGGCGGCCGCCGCGACGTCGTGGTCAGCTTCGGGCACGTGCGCGGCTTCCGGCACGAGGAGACGCTGGCGTGGTTCGAGAAGTTGCGGGCCAACGAATCGCCGGACCTGCCATGGGATCTGCTGCGCGGCAAGCCCAAGTTCTTGGGCCCTGGGCAACTCGACGGACTGCAGGCCGCGGATCAGTACTGCGGGATGCTTCGGGCCGCGTTGGAGCCGGATGAATTCGGCGGTTTCGAAGCGCATCATCTGATGGCTGTCCGGCATTCGATCCGGGACCCGGACGGGTTCGAGGGGATCGTGCTGCCGGGGACGATGGCGGCGTATCCGTGGTGGCCGGTCGATGGAATGTGACGAGGCCCTCGATGGTCCGGAGCGCCGCACCATACAGGCGGGTCTGACAGCAGACCTGGCGTTCTCTCCGCGGCCATCGAAGGCCTCGTGGGAACGAGGATAGCAGCAGGCTCCCGGTCCAGCATGGAAACGTTCCGCCGGAGCCGCCGCATTGATTCGTAGGATTGGCGGGTGATGATCGAGACAGGTGGTGGACCGGCCGGACCGACCAGCCCGCGGGCGGGGTTCAGCGGGGTTGACGGGACGCGGTACTTCGGGACCAGTGGTGGGCGGCAGGAGGTTGAGCTGCCGGGGGCCGGGGGAGTGGTCGCGACCGGGGACCGGCTGCGGTACAAGATCTATCCGGTGCTCGACGCGGCGCTGAGTTATGCGGCGACGTACGCGGCGGTGGAGCTGGTGTTCGCGGACGGGTCGCGGCTGACCGGTGCGCTGGACCAGTACGGGAAGCCGGCCGACGCGGCGGGGCAGGGTGCGGCGAAGATCCTGTACGCCGACCAGTGGAACGACGTACAGATCGACCTGAGCGCGGCCGCCGGGAAGACGATCGCGCAGGTCGTACTGGTGCTGGACGCACCGGAGGCGGGCCACGAGTTCGCGGGCTGGATCGACGACGTCGAGATCGGGCCGGCGCCGGCCGAGCCTGACGGTTCGGACCTGGCGGCGTACGTCGACACGCGCCGCGGCACCAACGCCAGCCACGGGTTCTCCCGCGGCAACACGCTGCCGATCACGGCCTGGCCGAACGGGTTCAACTTCGTCACGCCGGTGACGGACGCGTCTACGCACCGCTGGCCGTACGAGTACCACCGGGCGAACAACGCCGACAACCGTCCCGAGCTCCAGGGCCTGACGTTCTCGCACCAGCCGAGTCCGTGGATGGGCGACCGCGATCAGCTGACGATCATGCCGGTCGCGGCCGCCGAGCCGCTGGGCGATCCGGCCGAGCGCGCCGCCGCGTTCAGCCACGACGACGAGATCGCGCGCCCTGACCTGTACTCGGTCGCCCTCGCGAACGGCATCCGCGCGGAGCTCGCCCCGACCGACCACGGCGCGATCTTCCGCTTCACGTTCCCCGCGGACGCGGCCGGGCGGCACCTGGTGCTCGACACGATCGATGAGAACGGCGCCTTCGAGTACGACGGGACCGCGGTCACCGGCTGGGTCGAGAACGGCTCGGAGACCGGCCGCACGCGGATGTACTGCTACGGCGAGTTCTCCACCGCCCCCGCGAGCTTCGGTGCGACCCGCGGTGGTCGCGAGAACGCGCGCGCCGCGAGCTTCGACGTCCCCGAGGTGACGTTGCGGATCGCGACGTCGTTCATCGGCGTCGACCAGGCGCGGCACAACCTGTCGCTCGAGCTCGGCGGGACGTTCGACGAGATCCACGCCGCCGCGAACGCCGTGTGGAACGAGCGGCTGCAGGTGATGCGGCCGGAAGGCGCGACGGCGCCGCAGTTGCGGACCGTCTACGGCAACCTCTACCGACTGAACCTCTACCCGAACTCGCACTTCGAGAACACGGGTACCGCCGACGCCCCGGAGTACCGCTACGCCAGCCCGGTCCTGCCCGTCGAAGGTACGGCGACCGCGCGGTCCACCAATGCGGTGGTGAAGCCCGGGAAGATGTACGTGAACAGCGGGTTCTGGGACACGTACCGGACCGCGTGGCCGGCGTACGCGTTCTTCTACCCGGAGCTCGCGGCCGAGCTGGTCGACGGGTTCGTGCAGCAGTACCGCGACGGCGGGTGGATCGCGCGCTGGTCGTCCCCGGGGTACGCGGACTGCATGACCGGGACGAGCTCGGACGTCTCGTTTGCCGACGCGTACCTCAAGGACGTGGCGCTGCCGGATCCGCTGGCGACGTACGACGCCGGGCTGCGGAACGCGACCGTCGCGCCGGAGGCCACCGAGGTCGGCCGGAAGGGTGTCGAGACCGGGTTCTTCGCCGGGTACGTGAGCACGGACACCGAGGAGAGCGTCTCGTGGTCGCTGGAGGCGTACCTGAACGACTTCGGGCTGGCCTTGATGGCGGCTCGGCTCGCTGACGACCCGGCTGTTCCGGCCGCGCGGCGCGCCGAGCTCCGCGAGGAAGCGGAGTACCTGCGGCGCCGGTCCCTGAACTACGTGCTGCTGTTCGACGAGGACGTCAACTTCTTCCAGGGCCGTCGGCCGGACGGCGCGTTCGCGAAGAAGCCCGCCGACTTCGACCCCGAGGAGTGGGGCGGCGACTTCACCGAGACCGACGGCTGGAACTTCGCCTTCCACGTCGCCCACGACCCGCGCGGCCTGGCCAACCTGTATGGCGGCCCGCGCGGTCTGGAGGCGAAACTCGACGGGTTCTTCTCGACCCCCGAGCTGGCGGTGAAGAAGGGCACGTACTCGATCGTCATCCACGAGATGGTCGAGGCGCAGGCGGTCCGGATGGGGCAGTTCGGCTTCAGCAACCAGCCGGCGCATCACATCGCCTGGATGTACAACTACGCCGGCGCACCGCACAAGACCCAGGCGATCGTCCGCGAGGTCCTCGACCGCCTGTACGTCGGGGAGCAGATCGGCCAGGGTTATCCCGGTGACGAGGACAACGGCGAGATGTCCGCGTGGTACCTGTTCGCCGCGATCGGGCTGTACCCGCTCCGCGTCGGCGCTCCGGAGTACGCGATCGGCTCGCCGCTGTTCCCACGGACCACGGTCGCGCCGCTCGGTGGTACGCCGTTCACCGTCACGGCGACGAACCCCGAGCACCCGTACGTCCACGAGGTCCTCGTCGACGGCAAACCGTTGCCCGTAGCATCCATCGACCACTCGGCCCTTGCCGGTGGGGCCGAGCTGCAGTTCACGCTCGGCGCAGACCCGTCCGACTGGGGAAGCCTGGAGTCCCCGCCGGCGCTCACCACCGACGACGCCGTGGCGAGGCCGCTCGTCGACCTCGTCCCGGTCGACCTGGGTAACCCGCTCTTCGACAACACGTCCGCCAGGGAAGCAAGCCTGGACGCGATCACCACGTGGTCCCTCCCGGCGCCGGCGACTCCGACGATCTACACGCTCACCTCAGCGCAGGCCGAGACGGCGCCGACCGAGTGGCGCCTGGAGGGCTCGACGGACGGCACCACCTGGACCACGCTGGACGAACGCGCCAACCAGTCCTTCCGCTGGAACCGCCAAACCCGTCCCTTCACGATCACCACCCCCGGCGAGTACCAGCACTACCGCCTCACCCTCCCGACCCCCACTCCCCTCACCCAAATCGAGCTCCTCGCCTAACTTGCCCGGCCAGGGGGGGGGGGGGGGGGGTGTGGGGTTGGGGCGACGCCCCACTCTGCGGGAGGGTGCAGGCGACAAAAACACCCACAAGCGCGTG
>NZ_JBSHBJ010000051.1:25489-37382 GCF_053611945.1 Kribbella sp. NPDC054772
GGCCCTGGCTGAGGAAGTTGCGCCAGAACCCACGACTCGGCGATCGGGACAGGAACCAAACGCCACGACTCGGCGATCAGGGTAGGAACCAAACCCCACGACTCGGTGGGGTCAGGCGGGTGGGTACGCCGCCAGCGCGCGGATCCGGGTGGTCTTTTCGGGGATCGAGTCGGCGACCGGGCGGGTGATGAGCAGGCGGAGGTAGCGGGCCGTAAACGTGGTGACGGGCCGGTCCGATACCGCGGCTGTGTTGGCGGTGACGGTGTCTCGGGTGGTCCATTGCTTGTTGTTGTCGCTGGACTGGAGTGCGAAGTCGCGGGTGTTGAGGTTCGGGTCGCCGGCGTGTTCGACGACGTACCTGCCGATCGTTCGATCGGTGCCGAGGTCGATCGAGAGCCACGTGGTCGAGTGGCCCGAGGCGTTCACCCAGACGTCCTCGCCGGGGTCGGTCACCGAGTGGGCGGTGCTGTTGGCGGCGTCCGCGAGCACCGGCCGGTAGCGAGCGAAGTCAGGAGCCGAGTCGGCATCGGCCACCGCTGCGAACTCCAGTACGCGTGCCGTGGTGTCGTCCGATTGCGTCGGGCGGTGCACGGTCAGCCGAACGAAGCGGGTGAGGACCGGACTCGTGAACCGCCGGTCCGTCAGGTTCTCGGTGTTGCCCGTGACGTCGTCGACCGGGCGCCACGGTCCGGCGGCGCGTTGCGAGACCTCGATCGTGAAGTCCCTGGTGTTCCACGCGCTCGGGGCCGGACTCCCGACGTACCCGGCGTGCTTGATCCGGTAGCCGGAGATGGTGCGTAGCCAGCCGAGGTCGAGGACGAGGTGGGCGTCGCGGCGCGCGTCCGCCGTCCAGTCGCGGGAGATGGCGACATCAGTGCTCGCGCGAGGTGTCACCGGTTGGTCGGCCAGGTGTTGCAGATCCAGCCAGACGAACCGTGGGCGATAGATCTCGGTGGTCAGCGGGTCGCTGCCGAGGCGGTTGACGTTGTAGCTCACCAGGAGCCGGCCGTCCTCCGAAAGACTCGGGTGCGCCTTCGCGTTGTAGCAGTACGTACCGCCCTCGGTCTGCGACTCATAAACGTACGGCTCCGGGCAGTTGTAGAACCGCACACCGGGCGCGAACGGCCCGACCGGCGACGACCCGACGGCGTACTCGAGCCCGGTCGAGTTCACGTTCCGCAGATAGACCAGCAGGTACTTCCCCGCATACCGGCCGCGGGGGATGGGCGTGACGCTCAGCTCCGTCGACACATCGGCATGCAGTACGGCGGAATCCTGCACGCTGACCGTGATGTCCGGGCTCCACGCCGTACCGCTCCAGAACCGCCAGGCCGTGATGTCGGCGAACTGATCACGCGGCACACGCGCCACGACCAGGTCCTTCTGCCCGCCGGCCAACGTGTTCCGGTAGCCGTAGACGTACACGAACCCGTCCGTGCCCGGCATGATGCCGACGCCGAACATCACGATGTACGTGCTGTTCCGGACCAGCAGCCCGAAGTTCTCGGTCCGGTGTACGGCGCTGTAGTCAGGCGCCCCGTCGACGATCGGTACGGCGATCAGGTCGACGCGGGCGGCGTTCCAGTCGGAGTCGGGCGCGAACCCGGTCGCGTACAGCGTGTCGCCGATCGCGATCCCGTCGTTCATCCAGAACCCGTTGCCGAAGGCACCGTTCTCGGGGATGACGAAGGTCGCGCGACCGGGGTCGGGGCGGTTGCCGGTCAGCACCGCCGAGGAGTTGTTGATGAACCCGGTCTGGTCGTAGGTCAGGTCGCCCGGGTCGACGGTGCCGATCCGGGTGTCGCTGAAGATGAACGCGGTCCGCGAGCCGGGGGTCGCGGACCCGAGGCCGTCGCGGCCGTCGAGCGGGACGGAGTAGATCCCGTCCGCGCCGATCCAGCCGGAGCGGCGGTCGAACAACTGGGTCCACTCGTCGGCGCGGGTGGCGCGGAGCGGACGGTCGGTGGGGGAGGACCAGGCCTTCGCTGACACAGCCGGCAGCGCGGCGGAGACGCTCAGGCCGGTGGCGAGAGCGGCGTTGGTGCGCAGGAAAGTACGGCGGGAAACGGTGGTCACCGCACGGACCTTAGGGAGAAATGTCAACGTTGACAAGGCTATGTCAACGTTGACATCATCAATTTCGCTTCGCACTTGTTGTCACCCAGTGAGGGAGTACCAACCGTGCGTCAACCCCGCCTCCCCGTTCTCGCCGCAGCACTGTCCGCCGCGACGCTGCTCGCCGCCACCGCCCTCTCCGTCCCGGCCGCCGCCGCCGAACCGGCGGCCGCGAAACCCGTCCGGCCTGCCTCGAACCTGGTGGTCGAGAGCACGACCGAGCTCGGCCCGATCACCCAGAACCCGTACAACGCCGCCCGCGACAACGGGCAGAGCGTCCGCTACGGCAACCAGTCGGTCTGGTTCTTCGACGACACGATCCTGAAGAACCCGGACGGCTTCCTGACCAGCACCGCCGCGACCACGAGCGACCTGGACGCGAGCGACAACATCACGATCACCTCGGCCAACCCGCTCGACGAGCACTCGACCGGCGTACCTCCGGAGTTCGTCCCGTTCTCCGCCGCCGAGCTCGCGTTCCAGCAGAAGCACGCATCGAGCGACTGCACGAACTCCACCGACGAGTACTGCGGGACGGTGTTCGCGCACTGGCCCGGTCCGGTCGTGGTCGACCAGGCCCGGCACCGGATCCTCGTGTCGTACGGCAAGCTCTGCCGCGGCGGACGCGTCGGTACACCCTGTGAATCCGGCTTCGTCGGTCAGGCGCAGGGTACCGGCCTGGTCTCGGTCGACATGAACAGCAAGACGATCACCCGGCTCACCGCCACCAACCGGCCCGCCGACATCCCGAGCCCCGAAGGCACCGACAACACGCTGTTCTTCCCGGTCGGTCAGGACTGGACCGGGAACGCGATGGTGCTCGTCGGCAGCACGCTCTACGGGTACGGCAAGTGCACGCTGGACGGTTGCGCGGTCGCCAAGGTCCCGGTCGCGAACGTCACCGACATCTCCCAGTGGCGCTACTACATCGGTGCCGACAGCAACGGTCAGCCGCAGTGGTCCACCGACCCGAGCAAGACCGTGCTCGTCAAGGCCACCGGTGCCGCCGGCTCGACGGTCTACTGGGACAGCGCGTTCGGCGCCTACGTCAACACGTTCATGCCGTTCCAGTCGCAGGACGTCTTCTACCAGACCGCGCCCAACCCGTGGGGTCCGTGGTCGTCGGCGACCAAGCTCTTCACCGCCGCGAAGACGAGCGGGATCGAGTACGCCGCGTTCGCGCACCCGGAGTACACCAGCGCCGACGGCCTGACGAAGTACTACACGTACTACACCTCGTCGACCGGTGCGCAGATGCTCGTCAAGGTCCGTTTCGCCAAAGCCAGCAAGGGCAAGTGATGCACCAGCACCCCCAGCGCACCATCGACCGGGCGCGTCGGATGCTCGACGAGCGGGTCCTGCCCGCCGTCGAGCGCCGGTCGGCGCCCCTCGAGATCACCGTCCGGCGGTTGCCCGGTGAACCCGAGCCCTTCGAGCGGGCCACCGCCGGCCCGTTCGAACCGTTCGCCGCCGGGTCCGCGTGGGGCCCGGCCTGGACCACCTCGTGGCTCCGGCTCCGGGGCGAGGTCCCGGCCGACTGGGCCTCGGACCAAGCCGACGCCGAAGCGGCCGTCGTGATCGACCTCGGTTTCGACGGCGGACCGGGCTTCCAGAGCGAGGGCCTGGTGCACCGCGCCGACGGCAGCATCATCAAGGGCATCCACCCCCGGAGCCAGTACGTCGACCCCGGGTCGACCACCGTCGATCTGTACGTCGAGGCAGCGGCGAACCCGGATGTCGCCGCGAAGGCGTTCCGGCCGACCGATCTCGGCAACGGGCTCGCCGCGGACGGCGAACCGCAGTACCGGTTCCGGCGCGCCGAACTCGTCGCGCTCGATCGGGACGCGGAGCAGTTGGCGATCGATCTCGACGTACTGATCGGGTGGGCGGTCGAGCTGGCCGCCGACGATCCGCGGCGGTCGAAGATCCTGCGGGCGCTGGATCGAGCCTGCGACGTGATCGACCCGGATCGGATCGCGGACTGCGTCGCTGCCGCGCGGGCCGAGCTCGCGCCGGTGCTGGCGCGGCGGTCGGTGCCGAGCGCGCATCGGGTCGCGGCCGTCGGGCATGCGCACATCGACTCCGCGTGGCTGTGGCCGATGCGCGAGACCGTGCGCAAGTGCACGCGGACGTTCTCGAACGTGCTCGCGCTGATGGACGACTATCCCGAGCTGCGGTTCGCGTGCTCGCAGGCGCAGCAGTACGCGTGGATCGAGGAGCACCAGCCGAAACTGTTCGCGCGGATCGCCGATGCGGTCGCGGCCGGGACGTTCATCCCGGCCGGCGGGATGTGGGTCGAGTCGGACACGAACATGCCGGGCGGCGAGGCGCTGGTCCGCCAGTTCGTGCACGGCAAGCGGTACTTCGCCGAGCGCTTCGGGGTCGAACCGCGGGAGGTCTGGCTGCCCGACTCGTTCGGCTACACGGCCGCGTTGCCGCAGATCGCCCTACTCGCCGGGTTCCGGTACTTCCTGACGCAGAAGCTCGCGTGGCATCCGACGAACCCGTTCCCGCATCACACGTTCTGGTGGGAGGGGATCGACGGCAGCCGGGTGTTCGCGCACCTGCCACCGGTCGACACGTACCTCGCCGAGCTGTCGCCGGCCGAGTTGAACCACGCCACTCGCAATTTCCGTGATCACGCCGGCGCGACGACGTCGCTGGTCCCGTTCGGTCACGGGGACGGCGGGGGCGGACCGACCGCGCTGATGATGGAGCGGGCGCGGCGGCAGGCGGATCTCGAAGGTGCTCCAACGATTGAGCACCTGACTCCGACCGCGTTCTTCGAGCGCGCGGAAGCGGAGTACCCGGATGCGCCGGTCTGGGTCGGCGAGCTGTACATGGAGGCGCATCGCGGGACGTACACGTCGCAGGCCGCGATGAAGCGCGGCAACCGTCGCGGTGAGCACCTCCTGCGCGAGGCCGAACTCTGGTGTACGACGGCCACGCTCCGCACCGGCGCGCCGTACCCGTACGACGCGCTCGACCGGATCTGGAAGACGGTCCTGCTCCATCAGTTCCACGACGTCCTGCCGGGCTCGTCGATCGCCTGGGTGCATCGGGAGGCGCGGGCGGCGTACGAACAGGTGCAGGCCGAGCTCGAGGGCCTGATCTCGACCGCTCTCGATCAGCTGGCCGGCGATGGCGAGACCACGATCCGCTTCAACGCCGTACCAGCCGTCGTCGATGGCGTTGCTGCTCTGGGCGCGTCACAGGAGCCGGCGCCGATCGCGGCTGCCGTGACGGTGCAGCGTGGTGAGGACATCCTCATCGACAACGGCGTCCTGCGGATCACGATCGCTCCCGACGGAACGATCCCGTCCCTGATCGACACCCGCTACAACCGCGAGCTCGTCGCCGACGGTGCGCGCCTGAACGACCTGGTCCTGCACCACGATCTTCCGAACGCCTTCGACGCCTGGGATCTCGACGACACCTACCGCGCGACCGCTACTCCGCTGCGGGTGCTGGATGCGTTGGACGTCGTCGAACAGGCGGGCGAGGTCGTGGTGGAGGTACGGCGGTCGCACGGCGCGTCGACGTACCGCCAGACGATCACCGTCGCGGCCGGCTCGGACCGGGTCGACTTCGCGGTCGACGTGGACTGGCACGAGCGGGAGAAATTGCTCAAAGCAACGTTCGGTCTGGACGTCCGGGCGAACGACGCGGCGGCCGAGATCCAGTTCGGTCACATCCGCCGGACGACGCACGACAACACCACCTGGGACGAGGCCAAGTTCGAGGTGTGCGCGCATCGCTGGGTGCACGTCGGCGAGCCCGGCTTCGGCGTAGCGGTCGCCAACGACTCGACGTACGGGCATGACGTACGGCGCCTGCCGGGACGATCCGGTGATCCACTGGCCGGACGCACCGGCACGGGGATCGGGCTCTCGTTGCTGCGGGCGCCGCGCTATCCCGATCCGGAGACCGACCAGGGCCGCCACCACATGCGCTACACGCTGGTGTCTGGCGCCGACATCGCGACCGCGGTCGAGACCGGTCTGCGACTGAACCTCCCGATCCGCGAAGTCCGCGGTACGACGGCACCTACGCCGGTCGTCACGGTCGAGGGCGAAGGCGTGGTGATCGAGACCGTGAAGCTCGCCGAGGACCGCTCCGGTGACGTGATCGTCCGGTTCTACGAGGCGCTCGGTGCGCGGACGACCGGGCGGCTGCACTGGGATTTCGTTGCCGAGGGCGCCGAAATCGTCGACCTGCTGGAGCGGCCGCTCGGGAGCTTCGACGGCAGTTTCGAGCTGCGTCCGTTCCAGATCCTGACCGTCCGACTTCGAGTCCAGGAGGTGGACTCCGATGAACTCCACTAAGCGGCGCCGGGACGCGATCCTCGGGTACTGCTTCATCTCGCCCGCGATCATCGGGCTGCTGCTGTTCGTCGCCTATCCGATGGTGACGTCGCTCTACCACTCGTTCACCCGGTGGAACGGGCTGACGCCGGCCACCTGGGTCGGCCTGGAGAACTACAAGTTCCTGTTCACCAACGACCCCACGTTCTGGCCGTCGTTGAAGGTGACCGTGCTGTGGGTGGTCATCTCGGTGCCGGCCACGCTGATCGCCGGGCTGGCGCTCGCGGTCGTGGTGAACCGCGGGATCAAAGGCGTCAAGGTGTTCCGGACGATCTTCTACCTGCCGGTCGTGCTGCCCGCGGTCGCCGTACTGACGTTGTGGAAGTACATCTACGACCCGACGTACGGGCTGGCGAACCAGTTGCTGAAGGCGCTGCACCTGCCGACGAGTATGTGGTTGGGTGACGCGCACGTGGCGCTGCCCGCGATCTTGATCGTCGGTATGTGGAGTGTCGGCGGGACGATGATGATCTTCCTCGCCGGGTTGCAGGCGGTCCCGGACGAGATCCAGGAGGCGGCCAAGGTCGATGGTGCGAACGCGTTCCGCCGGTTCACGCGGATCACGCTGCCGATGATCGGGCCGATCATGATGCTCCAGCTGATGCTGGCGCTGAACGGTGCGTTCCAGACCTTCAACCAGGTCGCGATCCTGACCAAGGGCGGACCGGGACACTCGACGAATCTGCTGATGTACAAGATCTACAACGACGGGTTCGCCGACTTCATCACCTCACCGCAGCTCGGGTACGCGACCGCCGAGGTGTGGGTGCTGTTCGTGATCGTGATGCTGGTGACCGTCGTGATGCTGCGCCTCACCCGGAACCGCGTCTACCAGGGGGAGGGCTGATGACCGCCGAAGCACTTGTCATCGCACGTCCGGCCGCGCTGACCCAGCGGGTGCCGTTCATGCTGTCCCGCGTCGCGTGGTACGCCCTCTGCGGGCTGCTCGCGGTGTCGATGTTGCTGCCTCTGGTGTGGATGGTCAGCATCGCGCTCAAGGGGAACGGCGACATCAATCAGTTGCCGCCGGCGTTCCTGCCGCGTGAGTTCCGCGCCGCGAACTTCGTCGACGGTCCGGCACAGATCGGTTTCTACCGGTTGCTGCTGAACACTGTGATCGTCACCGTGCTGTCGACGATCGGCGCTGTGGTCAGCTCGATGATCGTCGGCTACGGCATCTCGCGGATCGACTTCCCGGGCCGCCGGTTCTGGTTCGCAGCGATCTCCGGCAGCATCTTCGTGCCGGGCATCGTCGGACTGATCCCGCTGCAGCACCTGTACATCAGTCTCGGTCTGATCGACACCTGGGTGCCGCTGATCCTGCCGGCGTTCTTCGGGAGCCCGATCTTCGTGTTCCTGGCGCGGCAGTACTACCAGTCGATCCCGAAGTACCTGGACGAATCGGCGACCATCGACGGCGCGGGGCACTGGATGATCTTCACCCGGATCATGATCCCGCTCACCAAGCCGGTCTGGATCACGGTCGCGATCATGAGTTTCCAGCTGGCCTGGAACGACTACCTCAGTCCGTTGGTGTACCTGCAGGACTCGAAGAAGTTCACGTTGCCGCTGGGTATGGCCGCGTTCCTGTCCGACCAGGCGGGGTCTCAGTACAACTACTACATGGCGACGAACCTGCTGTTCGTCGTACCGCCGCTGGTGCTGTTCTTCCTCGCCCAGCGCTACTTCATGGAGGGCCTCGGCGCCCTCGGAACCATCGCCAAATGAGGAGATCGATCATGCCCACAATCAGGGCGACCGCAGTGCTCGTCGTCGCCGGACTCGCCCTCGCCGGCTGCGGTGGCGGCGGCTCCGGTGCCGCGAAGGGCGGCGACGGGAACGTCAGCTACATGACCTGGGAATCCGTGGCCACGAACGCGGCCCTGGACAAGAGCATGGCCAAGATGCAGGGCGCCACGGTCAAGCGGGAGGAGTCCCCGAACGCTGACTACGCGCAGAAGCTCGCCTCGCTGATCATGTCCAAGAAGGCCCCCGACTTCTTCTGGTGCTCGAACGCGCAGGAGCAGAACCTTGCCGCGGAAGGGTTGCTCTACGACTGGTCGTCGTACCTGAAGAAGGGGGACGGGCTGCAGGAGGACAAGTTCTCGCCAGGGTCGCTCGACCTGTGGCGGAACCCCGAGGGCAAGCTGTTCGGGATCCCGACGCTGGCGAACACGTACGGGTTCTTCTACAACAAGACGGCCTTCGACAAGGCCAAGCTGAAGGTGCCGACGACCGGGTGGACCTGGGACCAGCTGTTCAGCGACATCGCGGCGCTGAAGCGCGCCGACGCCAAGACCACGCCGCTGGTGAACGCGTGGCCGCTGCTCGAGAGTCCGCAGGGCGTCTCGGCGTACTCCGTCGCGAACGGTGGCGCGCCGATCATGGACAAGCCGATCGGCGCCAAGGAACTGCAGGCCGACGCGACCTTCCGGACCGGCGCGGAGCGGATCGCGAAGGCGATCAAGGCCGGTGAGATGACCAACCCGGACTACGACGGAACGAACGCGATGGCCAAGTTCGCCAACGGCGGCATCCCGCTGATGTTCGGCGGCCAGTGGCTGCACCAGACGATCACCCAGAACAAGCCGAAGTTCGAATGGGGTTATGCCCCCTGGCCGGTGGGTACGGCGAAATCCGTGCAACCGATCGAGACGAACGGCGTGTGTTCACCCGCGACCCTGAAGGACCCCGACACCACCTGGAAGGTCATCAGCTACATGGAGGTCACCGGCTTCAACGAGACGATGAAGGACCAGCCGATCGCCCCGATCGCCTACGAGCCCGGCTCCAAGGGGTACTACGAGGCGCTGCAGGCCGGCGACGCCGCCGCGAAGAGCATCGCCGCGACCGCGACGTACGAGCTCGGGGTGAAGGACAAGTTCGTCACCCAGTTCCTCGACCCGTGGTCGACACCGGCCGGTGACGTCGTCGGGACCACCTGGAACCCGGCGCTGTCCGGCAAGAAGGACGTGGCTGCCGGCGTCGACGGCATGGTTGCCGGTGTCAACAAGTTGATCAACAAATGAGCGCGCCGGTGGTCGACTACCCGTTCGGTCCGTTCGTGCCGCGGCCGGAGAACCCCGTTCTGCGGCCGGGCCGGCACGACTGGGAGTCGACGAATGTCTACAACCCGTCGGCGCTCGTGGTGGACGGACGGATCGCGCTGATCTACCGCGCGCATGCCGCCGACATCGTGTCGCACCTCGGTCTCGCCTGGTCCGACGACGGCCTCACCTTCGAGACCGAGCCTGATCCGATCATGTCGCCTACCGAGGACTACGAGCGGTACGGGTGCGAGGATCCGCGGGTCGTCTTCGTTGACGGTACCTACTACCTGACGTACACCGGCTGGGACCGGCACACCGCACGGCTCTGCCTCGCGACGTCGACCGACCTGCGGACGTGGGAGAAGCACGGGCCGATGTTCCCGGGCATCAACACGTTTGCCGGCGTGCGCGAGACGCCGGGTCCGGAGTGGAGCAAGGGCGGCGTGATCCTGCCTGAGCCGATCGACGGGCGGTACCTGATGTGGTTCGGTGAGGGCAACATCCACCTCGCCACCTCCGACGACCTGCTGCACTGGAAGGCCGACCCGACACCGGTCCTGCGGCCCGAGCCCGGCACATTCATGGGCGACCTCGTCGAGACCGGCCCGCAACCGATCCGGACCCGGACCGGTCACGTGCTCCTGATGCACAACAGCGCGGTGGTCCGGCCCGAGGGCGGCGTGTACTACGCCTGCGGTCAGGTACTGATCGACCCGCGGAAGCCGGACACCGCCGTCGCCAAACTGACCGAGCCGTGGCTGGAACCGAGTACTTTCGAGGACCAGCACGGACTGGTCGACAACGTCACGTTCGTCGAAGGACTGGTCTTCCACCGCGGGACCTGGTTCGCGTACTACGGCCAGAGCGACACGACCGTCGGTGTCGCCACGTTCACCCCGGAGAGCTCGTGATCAAGCTTGCCGACGGTGCCCGGGTGATGTTCACCGGGGACTCGATCACCGATTGCCATCGTCGCGAGACCGACAATCCGCTCGGGTACGGGTACCCGTTGCTCGTCGCGGGGCAGTTCGGCCGCCGTACGCCGGATCGCGTGCCGGTGTGGATGAACAGCGGGATCTCCGGTGACACGCTCGCCGGGCTGGGCAGTCGGTGGGAGTCCGACGTACTGGATGCTCGGCCGGATGTGGTGTCGATCCTGATCGGGATCAACGACACCGGGTATCGGTACTCCTTCGGGCATGAGGAGGTTTCGGCGGATGGGTATCGGGCGGGGTATCGGCGGTTGCTGGAGCCGCTGGCCGACGTACAACTCGTGCTGATCGAGCCGTTCTTGCTGCCGGTGAAGGACGACCAGTGGGCTTGGCGGGCCGACCTCGACGCGAAGATCCAGGTTGTGCGGGAACTGGCCCGCGAGTTCGGCGCCGCTCTGGTCGCCGCGGACGGGATGTTCGCCGAACTCGCAGCCGGCACAGGCCCCGAACACTGGCTCTTCGACGGCGTCCACCCGACACCGGCCGGTCACCAAGCCCTCTCCGAAGCCTGGCTCCGCCAAGTCACCTAACCCCGCCCCCCGGGCCGCCCCGCCGCTCGCCCTCCCACGACGGCGCGGCGTCCCGGTTCGTGCGCCCACGACGCGAGGCGCCCCGCCGTTCGCGCTTCCACGGCGGCGAGGCGTCCCGGCGTTCGCGCTTCCACGACGCGAGGCGCCCCGCCGTTCGCGCTCCCACGACGCGAGGCGTCCGCGGTTCGTATCCCGCGGCCTGGCTCGCCCCACGGAAACGTTTGAGGGGTCGCCCCCTGAGCCGGTGGGTTGCGGACCCAGAATCCCAGGGGGCAACCCTCCGTTTGAGGGGGCGCCCCCTCAAACGCATCCTGTGCGGGGGCGGCGGCTGCTGGACGCGGGGTGGGACGGGCACACCGGCATCTCGACAGGAGGTGTCCGGGCTTGTGCCGTTCGGGTGCGAATGTGTGAGCGTGGAACTGGCTCCGACTTGGTGCCCGTAGACGTATACGTCCTGTCGAGCTGCCGACGCAGGCGCGAGCACACCCGCCCCCACCATGCATGAGTCCGTCTGCCCACGCAGGCATGAGGGCACTTGCCTTCGCCAGGCGTGAGCCCTCCGCCGGGCGTGAGTGCGACTGCCTCCGGCAGTCGCGTGCGCCTCGCCCGAGGCGGGCGCGTCAGCATCCGCCTCCGCCAGTCGTGTGCGCGTGGGCGCGTACCTCCGGCAGTCGTGTGCGCCTCGTCCGAGGCGCTACGCCGCCCCGCCCCGCCCCGCCCCGTCCCGCCCCGCACTGCGCCGGGGTGGTGGGGGGGGCCCCCGCTGGCGGGGGGGGCGGGCCGCCAGCGCGGGCCGGGGGCCCCCCCGCGGGGGGGGGGGGGCCGCCACGCGGCGGGGGGGC
>NZ_JBSHBJ010000052.1:0-36615 GCF_053611945.1 Kribbella sp. NPDC054772
TCGCCTCGGTGACCTCGGCGGCGGTCGCGATCGGCTCGGTGAGCACGTCCGCGGCCGGAGCGGCCTCAGCGGCCGGGGCAGCCTCAGCGGCCGGGGCAGCCTCAGCGGCCGGGGCAGCCTCAGCGGCCGGGGCAGCCTCGGCGGCCTTCTCCTCGGTCTTGGCCTCGCCGGTCTTGGCGGTGCCGTTCTGGCTCTCCAGCAGCTCGCGCTCCCAGGCAGCCAGCGGCTCTTCCTGGCCCAGCTCCTCGCCGGCAGCGGCGGAGCCCTGACCCGAGCGGCCCATCAGGCCGTCGGCGACGGCGTCGGCGACGACCCGCGTGAGCAGGCCGACCGAGCGGATCGCGTCGTCGTTCCCCGGGATCGGGTAGTCGACCTCGTCCGGGTCGCAGTTGGTGTCCAGGATGCCGATGATCGGCAGCTTCAGCTTGCGCGCCTCGTCGACCGCGAGGTGCTCCTTCTTGGTGTCCACGATCCACACGGCGGCCGGAACCCGGGCCATGTCGCGGATACCGCCGAGGGTCTTGAGCAGCTTGTCGTGCTCGCGACGCTTCTGCAGCAGCTCCTTCTTGGTGACACCGGAAGCGGCCACGTCGTCGAAGTCGATCAGCTCGAGCTCCTTGAGGCGCTGGAGCCGCTTGTTGACGGTCTGGAAGTTGGTCAGCATGCCGCCCAGCCAGCGCTGGTTCACGTACGGCATCCCGACGCGGGTCGCCTGCTCGGCGATCGCTTCCTGGGCCTGCTTCTTGGTACCGACGAACAGGATCGCTCCACCGGACGCCACGGTGCTACGCACGAACTCGTAGGCGCGGTCGATGTACGACAGCGACTGCTGGAGGTCGATGATGTAGATGCCGTTGCGCTCAGTGAGGATGTAGCGCTTCATCTTCGGGTTCCAGCGCCGGGTCTGGTGTCCGAAGTGCACGCCGCTCTCGAGCAGCTGCTTCATGGTCACGACGGCCATGAGTGGTTCTCCTTTTGCAGCCCGGCTTGTGCTTCCGGGCCCTGGTTTGGTTGTACCGCCGCGGATCGGGTGATCCGTGGCTCCTGATGCCCGTCGCGCCGGTCCACCCGGAGTAGCCTCCGGGACCGAGGAACGTCACAGTTTGTGCGGGCATGCGTAGTCGCCCCATCGAGACGGGGCGCCACCGGAAGTGTACGTGACCGCCTGCGCGGAATGCGAACCGGGCACCGTTGTCCACAGGCGCGACATCAGCCGTCCGCGAAGCCCCCGATCACGGCATCTTCCCTGGCATGAACCTCGCCCTGCTGACCCTCGCCACCCTCCCCCTCGCCCCGACCCCGACCGACTGGCCGCTGGAGCCCAGACCCCAGGTGGTCCGCGGCTTCGAGCTACCCGCCAAACCCTGGCTCCCGGGCCATCGCGGCGTCGATCTCGCCGGCCGCCCCGGCCAACCGGTCCTCGCCGCCACCCCCGGCACGATCACGTACGCCGGACCGCTCGCCGGCCGAGGTGTCGTCACGATCACCACCGGAGCCCGGCGTACGACGTACGAACCGGTGATCGCCGCCGTGTCTGTCGGAGCGACAGTGACGACCGGAACGGTCATCGGGCGGCTGTCGGCGGCGGGATCGCATTGCCTGCCGCGAGCCTGCCTGCATTGGGGGCTGCTTCAGGGGAAGGCGTACGTCAACCCGCTGACGCTGGTGCCTGATCGGCCGATTCGTCTACTCCCGCTCGCCGGACAGGAGGCGCATCCGGCGACGGCGCCACCGCCTGCCGCGGCGGCATCGGCGCGTTCACCAGATGGCTCATCAAGGGGAGATCAGCGAACAGCCAAGATCCTGATCGCCGCAACCGCAGCCCTGACGCTGACCGCAGGGCTACTCATCAGACGCGAGTGACCGCCAGTCACTGGTGCGGGAGGTTGAGCTGCCAGGAGACGCCGAAACGGTCGTTGACCCAGCCGAACTTCTTGCTGAACCCGTAGTCCCCCAGCGGCATCAAGGCCCCGCCACCCTCGACCAGCGCGCCGTACAGCCGCTCGAGCTCGGCCTCGTCCGCACAGTCCACGAACAACGACGTCGAAGGCGTGAAGGTGAATCCATGGTGCTGAAAACTGTCGCTGCACATGAACTGCTGCCCGGCCAACGTGAACGTCGCGACCATCACCGAACCCTCCGGCCCGGGACCCTCAGGGCCGTACTTCGCGATCGACACGACCTCGGCGTCGTCGAACAGCGAGAGATAGAACGTCATCGCCGCTTCCGCGCCACCCTCGAACATCAGGAACGTCTTGATCTGCTGCTCGCCCATATCCACTCCCCTGTAGCCACGGCTTATATAAGCCGTGACTGTAGCACGGGTTCAGCTGCCCGGGACGCGCGCCTGCCAGGCGTCCTCGTCCTTCGAACGGCGCTCGACACCGGCCGGAAGCTTGTTCTTGGCGAGATCGACAAGCGTGGTGTTCTCGAGGACGTCGCGCAGGCTCGCGCGGGCCGCGATCCAGACCCGCTGCAGGACGACCGCGTGCTCGTTGTAGGTGACGCTCTCCGGCCGGACCCCCGAGATACTCACGATCGGGCCGTCGACCGCGCGCATCACATCGGCGACCGAGATCTCGTTCGGATCGACCGCCAAGCGCCACCCGCCCGACTGGCCGCGCTGGCTCGCCAGCACGCCGGCCCGGCGCAGGTCGGCGAGGATTCCCTGCAGGAAGCCGTGCGGAATGCCCTGCGCCCGGCTGAGCTCCTCGGCCGATACCACCGACGGATCGCTCGCCGCCCATCGCTGGGTGATCTCGATCAGCGCTCGCAACGCATAGTCAGACTTCGCCGAAACCCGCATGCTCCGAAGTCTGCCGCATCCAGCCGCTCACGCGCCGCATGCCCCGCAGGCAGACCCACTCGCAAGCCGCTCCACAGGCCGGCGGGGTCAGGCTCGGGGGTGCGCCTGCTGGAACGCTTGCCGGAGACGTTCGCTGGAGACGTGGGTGTAGATCTGTGTGGTCGCCAACGACGCGTGACCCAGCAGCTCCTGAACACTGCGGAGGTCGGCGCCACCTTCGAGCAAATGGGTCGCCGCAGTGTGGCGCAGGCCGTGCGGTGCGAGATCCGGTGCGTCGACGACGGCCATCCGTTGGTGCACCATCCGCCGTACCGCTCGCTGGTCTATCCGACCACCTCGTGCACCCAGGAACGCCGCCGGACCGCTTCCTTCGCGAACCAACCGCGGGCGCGCCTCAGCAATCCAGCGCTCCAACGCTCGGCCGGCAGGCACGCCGTACGGGACCGACCGCTCCTTTCGGCCCTTGCCGAAGACGCGGACGACGCGGCGTTCACGGTCGATGTCGTCGACGTCGAGAGCGCACAGCTCGCCGACCCGGATTCCGGTCGCGTACAGCAGTTCCATGATTGCGAGATCCCGCAGTCCGACGGGACTACCGTCATCCGCAGCGACAGCGCCCGCGTCGAGGACAGCGCGGGTGTCGGCCTGCCCGAGCACGCCCGGAAGGCTCTTGTGCGGCCGCGGGCTCGCGAGCAACGCTCCGGGATCCGTACTGATCCGGCCGGTCCGGTGGGCCCACGCGGTGAAGACCCTTGCAGCGGTGGCCCGGCGAGCCATCGTGCTGCGGGATTTCCCGAGACTTTGCTGTTTGGCCAGCCAGGACCGCAGACCGCGGATGTCCAGACCCTCGAGATCATCGTGACCAAGCCGAATCAAATGATCGAGTAAATCCGCGACGTCTCCGATGTAGGCTCTCACGGAGTGAGTGCTGAGGTCTCTTTCCGCCGTGAGATGCCGTTCGTAGTCAGCCAGTAACACAGTGAAACCTTCCGGCCTGGAAGGGTTTCCGCTGACATCGTCCGGCGTCATGTCTCGACGATGCGTGAGGCGACCTGGCATCGCAAGCCACCGCGCGGGAACCGGGAAAAGGAGGTCTGGTCGATAGCCCAACGGTCGACTACTGTTCGGCCCGATTGCCCTAGTAGCAACGGAGGCACCCCTGACCATGGCCCCCTCAGCGAACGGACAGACCGTAGGCCGGCGCCTGCCGGTCGAGTCGGCGTTCACTCGAGTCGAGGACGCGCGGCACCGTCTGCCGCGTTTGTTCGGTCGTCGCGACCTGGTCGTTCTCGGCCTGGGCGTGATGATCGGCTCCGGCATCTTCAGCATCAGCGGCGTCCAGGCGGCCAATGTCGCCGGACCGGCAGTGATCCTGTCGTTCGTGATCGCCGCGATCGTCTGTCTGCTGGCCGCGGCCTGCTACGCGGAACTGTCCTCCACGATCCCGGTCTCCGGTAGCGCGTACACCTTCAGCTACGTGACGTTCGGCGAGGCGTGGGCGTGGCTGGTCGGCTGGGCACTCGTCCTCGAACTCGTCACCGCGGCCGCCATCGTCGCGCGGGTCTGGTCGGCGTACTTCGTCGCCACGCTGGACGGATTCGGGGTCACGCTGCCCAGCGGGGTGGCGCAGTTCTTCGGGCCGGAGGCAAAGGTCAACCTCGTTGCCCCGTTGTTGCTGGTGGTCCTGACCGTGCTGATCGTCACCGGCACCAAGCTGTCGGCGCGCGTGCTGACGATCGTCGTGATCGCCAAGGTCGCGGTCATTCTGCTCGTCGTGATCGTCGGTGCGACACACATCAACATGGCGAACTACCACCCGTTCGTGCCGCCGTCCCGGGCCGCACCCGCGACGGCGAGTCCGACCTTGCTGGGCTGGATTCTCGACTCGTCGTTCGGCTCGTTCGGGACGATGGGCATCTTCACCGCGGCGAGCACGATCGTGTTCGCCTACATCGGCTTCGACCTGATCGCGACCGCGTCGGAAGACGCGCGCAGCCCGCGCAAGACCGTCCCGCAAGGCATGTTGCTCGGCGTCGGCGCGGTGACGATCCTCTACATCGCGATGGCGGTCGTGCTGGTCGGCATGCGCCCGTACGGCAAGCTCGGTGGGGCTGCCCCGGTTTCGGAAGCGATGGCGGCTGTCGGCGTCGGATGGGCCGCGAAGGTGGTCAATCTCGGGGCATTGCTCGCGTTGATGACCGTGATCATGGTGGTCCTCATCGCGCAGAGCCGAGTGCTGTTCAACATGGGCCGCGACGGTCTGCTGCCGAAGAGCCTCGGCCGGGTCAGCCGGGTGTACTCCTCCCCCGCTCGCGCGGCCACCGCGGCCGGCATCGCCGCACTGGCGCTCACGCTGTACCCGAAGGTGCTGGAACTCGAGGAGCTGCTGGTCATCGGTGCGCTGTTCTGCTTCGCGTTCTGCGCGATCGGCGTACTGACGTTGCGACGCTCCGAGCCCAACCTGGAGCGTGGCTTCCGAGTACCGATGGTGCCGCTGATCCCGTTGCTGTCGCTGGCGGCCACCGTGTGGCTGATGCTGAACATGAAGACGAGCACCTGGACCAAGTTCGGCGTGTGGATGCTCATCGGTGTCGCGATCTACGCCTTGTACGGCCGCTGGCACAGCCGCCTCGCCAACGAGGACAGCTGGGACTTCGACCTGGGTGACACCGACCCCGGCACCGGCGGCTTCCAAGCCATCCGCCCCGAACCCGACCGCCACACCCCCGAACTCCGCGCCATCCGCACCCCACCCGACCAACAACCCGCCAAAACCCCCCGCGGCAAACACATGCGCAACTAACCGCCCCCATTCCTGTCCCCCTCCCGCCACGAACCGGGGGACTGAACAGGATCTGGGGACCATGAACAAGCAATAACCTGTCCAAACCCACCGCAAAGCGCGCAAGCACCCCACGCCCGCCCCGACCGTCGGCCCTCAAGCTCCACAGCCCTCCGGATCGGTCGAGAGCGCCGTCCGCTGAGGACCTGACCGTCGGCGGACATCCAGCGACCGCTGCGGGTGAAGGCGAGGTTGGGTTTGTCAGGCGCCGGCCGCTCAGGGCTCTGGGCCGTTGGCGGAGGGCCAGCCACCCGCGGCGGGTCAAGACGAGGGTTGGGGGCCTGAGGCATCCACCGACATCCAGCTGCCGCCGGCGAAGGCCAGGGTGGGCTTGTTATGTGCCGCCCGCTGAGGGCCCTAGACCGCTGGCGGATGCCCCACCGCTGCGACTGAGACGAGGGTGGGGTCGTTAGGTCCCAGCCGGTGGGGGTTTGAGGCATTCGCGGACGTCCAGCCGCTGCAGGCGAAGGCGAGGGGGTTGTTGGGTGCCAGCCGCTGAGGGCCTGGGACGTTGGCGGATCCCAGGCGAGGCTGCTGTTAGGGCGTGGGTGGGGGTGTTAGGTGCCAGCCGGTGGGGGTTTGGGTGGTTAGGGCGAGGGCTGTTAGGGACTCCAGGGCTTGTTGGGTTGTGGGGAGGTCTAGGCCGGCGGTGATGGCTATGCGGGTTGCGGGGGCTGGGGTGTGGACGGGGACGGCGTCCAAGGTGCGTTGGAGGTCTGTGGGGAGGGTGTCGGTGAGGGTTTCTGGGGCGCGGGGGTGTGGGGTGAGGCTGGTGCCGAACGGGGCGGTTGCTTCGATGATGTCGGCGACGTTGGTGGCTAGTACCGCGTTGCGTTCGCGGACCAGTAGGTGACTGCCTGCGGACATGCGGGATGTGATGGGGCCGGGGACGGCGAGGACTGCGCGGCCGCATTGTTCGGCCCAGCCGGCGGTGTTGAGGGCGCCGCTGCGTATGGCGGCCTCGATGACGACCGTGCCTTGGGTGGCTGCGGCGATGAGTCGGTTGCGGGTGAGGAAACGTAGCTTCGTGGGTGAGCAGCCGGGTGGGAGTTCGCTGACGACGAGACCGTCTTCGGCGATCCGGCTGAGGAGGGCCGAGTTGCGTTTCGGGTAGCTGACGTCGACACCGCAGGCGAGGACCGCGATCGTCAGGCCGGCGGCGGCGAGGGTGCCGCGGTGGGCGGCTGCATCGATGCCGAAGGCACCTCCCGAGACGACTGTTACTCCGTTGTCGGCGAGGCCGGAGGCGAGCTCGGCGGCTACGTGTTCGCCGTACGACGAGCAGGCGCGGGCGCCAACCATGGCGATGGCTCGGGTGAGGACGGCTCGGAGATTGGGTTTGCCGCGGACCCACAGGCCGAACGGGACGCCGGCGCGGCGCGAGAGCTGGCCTGCGTCTTCGAGGATCTCCACCTGGTCGGGCCATTCGTCGTCGCCGGGGATGACGAAGCGGGCGCCGACCGCGGCGGCGCGTTCGAGGTCTCGGTGTGGGTCGGCGCCGGCAAGTCGCGTGGACCAGCGGTCGAGGTCGGGATCGTTCTGCTGCAGGCGGTCCCAGATCTCCAGCGGTGCCATCCCGTCGAAGGCTTTTAGCGCGGCGAGATCACCGGGCTCGACAACCCGCGACAGCCCCACCCGAGCCAACCGCTCCGCATCGCCATTGCCATCAGCAACCACTAGTGTCCCAACATCCCCTCCCCCTGAACCAACCCCCGAAGCACGCAATGCGCCCGCCCGCACCGCCCCCACACGCGCAGCGCCCGCAGCTACCGCCGCTCCCGCGGCGCCTCCACCCGAGGCGCCCACGTCCACGGCACCCGCATCCGAGGACGATGACGGGGGCGAGGGCGGGCTGGTGAACGGGGTCGGCGACAGGGCGGGCATCAGGCCGAGGAGGGTCGGGGTGGAGGGGGTGGGATGGCGGGTCATTGGGAAGGTCCTTTGAGGGGGCGTTGGTCGGAGAGTGGGGTCAGCGGGGTGCCGGAGCGGAGTTGGAAGGCTTCGTGGGTCTGGTGAATGGTGGGGGTCGGGAGGTCGGCCAGGTCGGTGAGGGTCCAAGCGACGCGGATGACTCGGTCGAAGCCTCGGGCGGTGAGGCGGCCGGCGGCGTAGTGGTCTTCCAGGAGTTGTTGGCTGGCGTCGTCCAAGGGGTGTTCGCGGCGCAGGACCGGGCCGGGGACTTCGCTGTTGAGGGTCCAGGCGGTGTCGCGGTAGCGGTGGGTCTGGCGGTCGCGGGCGGTGTGGACGCGGGCGGCGACGACGGCGGTCGACTCCGCTGCTTCGCCGGTGCTGATCCGGCGCGCGGCGGGGAGGATCTGGCGTTGGATGTCGAGGCGGTCCTTGATCGGGCCGCTGATCCGTTGGCGGTATCGCGCGAGGACCTGCGGTGTGCAGCTGCAGATGCCCTGCTCGGTGCCGGCGAGGCCGCAGGGGCACGGGTTCGCCGCGAGGACGAGCATGAAACGGGCCGGGAACTTCGCGACCGCGGCTGCGCGGTGGACCTCGACGAAGCCGGACTCGAGCGGCTGGCGCAGCGTGTCGAGCGTCAGCGGATGCATCTCGGGCGCCTCGTCGATGAACAGGATGCCGCGATGCGCGCAGCTGATGGCGCCGGGCCGCGGCACGCCCGAACCGCCACCGACGAGGCTCGCCAGCGATGCCGTGTGGTGTGGCGCGATGAACGGTGGGCGGACGACGAGCTCGGCGTCGTTGGTGAGCAGCCCGGCGAGTGAGTGGACGGCCGAGACCTCGAGGGAGTCGTCCATGCTCAGTTCGGGCATGAGCCCGGCCAGCCGTTCCGCGAGCATGGTTTTGCCCGAGCCCGGCGGGCCGTGCAGGAACAGGTGATGGCCACCGGCCGCCGCGGCCTCGATCGCCCGCCGGCCCTCGAACTGGCCGATGACGTCGTCGAGATCCACCGCCGGGACCCGGGTCAGCGATTCCGAGACCAGGCGTGGCTCGGCGCGCGACGGCGCTTCGTCAGGGATCTCGACGCCGCGAAGCAGAGCCAGCACCTGACGGAGCGAGCGAGCGCCGTACACCTGGATGCCGGGGACGAGGCGGGCTTCGCCGACGTTCAGGTCGGGTACGACGATGCGGTCGAAGCCGGCGCGGGACGCGGCAAGGGTCATCGCGAGCGCGCCGCGGACCTCGCGAATCCGGCCGTCGAGGCCGAGCTCGCCGATGATCGCCGTCCGGCGGAGCGCCTCCGGCTCGACGACGCCGGCAGCCGTGAGCAGCGACAGCGCGATGGCGACGTCGTAGTGCGAGCCGGTCTTCGGCAGGGTCGCCGGTGACAGGCCGATGGTGACCTTGCGGTCGGGGAATCGCTCGCCGCTGTTCACCACGGCGGCGCGGACGCGGTCGCGGGCTTCGGACAGGGACGCGTCAGGGAGTCCGATGAGGGTCGTCTTCGGCAGGCCCTGGGCGATGTCGGCCTCGACCTCGACGAGGTGGCCTTCCAGCCCGACCAGGGCGACGGACCAGGTCTGTGCGAGCGGCATCAGGCCGCACCTCGCACGTGGTCCACGCTCGGTGGCGTGTCGTGGTCGAACAGGATCGCGATGACGTCGATCCGGATCTCGGCCGGTCTGAGCTGATGGGTCTGTAGCCAGCGGCCCGCCAGCTTCCGGAGCGTGGCGAGCTTCCGGTAGGTGACTGCCTCCAGCGGGCTGCCGTAGTTCAGCCCGCGGCGGGTCTTGACCTCACAGACGACCAGCGTGTCGCCCTCGCGCGCCACGATGTCGATCTCGCCGAGCTCGCAGCGCCAGTTGCGCTCGAGCACGGCGAAACCGTGCGTGCTGAGATACCTCGCGGCGAGATCCTCGCCGTACCGTCCGACGGTGTTCCTGGTCCGCATCGATGACCACCTCCGGCAGAGAACATGCCGGGATCAGGCCTCGGAAACGGACCTCACTTTCCGCCTGTGGACAACTTCAGCGACCGAAGTCGGAGTCCTTCGGGACTTCCAGGTCGGATTTCGCGAGCTCTTCGATGTTGACATCACGGAACGTGACGACCTTGGCGTTCTTGACGAACCGGGCGGAACGGTAGACGTCCCAGACCCACGCGTCGGCCATGGTCACCTCGAAGTACACGTCGCCGCCCTCGGTGCGGACCTTCAGGTCGACCGCGTTGCACAGGTAGAAGCGCCGCTCGGTCTCGACGACGTACTTGAAGATCCCGACGACGTCCTTGTACTCCCGATAGAGCTGGAGCTCCATATCGGTCTCGTACTTTTCCAGGTCGTCTGCACTCATCGGCTCTCCACTCCGGTGGGACTGGTCACATTCTGTCCCATAACGGGTCGCATAGTGCGGCGGACATTCTCGAACCGCCGTCGATGTTGTGGGCACGGGCCGTACTCGTCCAGCGCCGCCTGGTGTTCGGGGGTGCAGTAACCCTTGTGGATGCCGAACCCGTACTGCGGGTATTCCTTGTCCCAGTGCTCCATCACCCGGTCCCGCGTCACCTTGGCAATCACGGACGCCGCGGCGATGCAAGCCGCCACGCGGTCGCCCTTCCAGATCGCCAGACCCGGTACGCCGAGCCCGTCGACGCCGAACCCGTCGGTGAGCACGTACGACGGCCGGACGTCGAGCCGGAACAGCGCCCGGCGGAGCGCCTCGACGTTCGCCACGTGCATGCCGAGCCGGTCACACTCGGGCGCTTCGATGGCCACCACCGACCAGGCCAGCGCACGCTTGCGGACCTCGTCGTAGCAGCGGTCCCGCGCTTTCGCGGTGAGCAACTTGGAGTCGGCCAGCCCCGGGATCTGACCGCGCTTGCCGTCCGGCAGGATCACCGCGGCCGCCACCAGCGGACCGGCGCACGGCCCGCGGCCGGCCTCGTCGACGCCCGCGATCGGGTCCAGGCCGACGCGGCGCAGGGCGCGCTCGTACCCGTACAGCCCGGCGTCCCGCCGTACCGTGCTTCCGCGCGGCAGCGCGCTCATCCAGCCCTCCGCATCACACCGTCCACCCTAGATAACAGAGGCGACGGATGCTCACTTAGGTGGTGGCGTGAGGGAGATCGAGGGCTTGTCCGGCGGCGGACCGGCGGCCGGCACCGACTTGAACGTGTCCGGTACGCCGAGTTTGCCCCAGCGACCCGCCGGCCAGACGATCATGATCGCCCGCCCGGTGACCTTGTCGAGCGGCACGAACGCCGCGTCGCCCTGGTTGCCACCGTTCGCGTCGACGTCCTGGAGGTGCACGCGAGAGTCCCCGGAGGCGGACCGGTGGTCGCCCATCACGAAGATCTTGCCGGCCGGAACGGTGACCTGGAAGTCCATCTGGGACGGCGCGTCACCCGGGTAGAGGTAGCTGGTCTCGTCGAGCGGCTGACCGTTCACCAGCAGCCGGCCCTTGGAGTCACAGCAGGCGACCTTGTCACCCGGCATCCCGATCAGGCGCTTGATCAGGTGGCCGTGGCTGGAATCGGGCAGCAGGCCGACGATCTCGAAGAACCGGCCGATCGAGCCACGCTTCTGGCCGCTCTCCTCCGGGCCGAGCCAGCCGCCCGGGTCCTCGAACACGACCACGTCACCGCGCTTGACATCGGTGAGCTTCTCCACCACGACCCGGTCACCGACCAGCAGGGTGTTCTCCATCGACTCGCTCGGGATGATGAACATCTGCCCGACGAACGCCCGCAGGATCGATGAGACGATCAGCGCGCCGACCACGATCAGCACGAACTCGCGGGCCGCCGCTCCGAAGCCCGAGCGGTGGGCGGATTTGGCGTCCGTCTTGGTCGGTGTATCGGTCACTTCTTCAGCCCCGGCTTCTTGAAGGTATCCGGAGGACGCAGCATCGTCATCCGGTCAGACGGCCAGATTACGCAACAGGCCCGGCCAACCACGTTCTCGACCGGCACGAATCCACCGCCGGGACCGCCCATGTGGGCACGGGAGTCGGCGGATTGCGCGCGGTTGTCCCCCATCACCCACAGGTGACCGGCCGGCACCAGCACGTTGAACGGCACCTCGGACGGCTTGGCATCCTTCAAAAGGTACTCCCGCTCGTCCAGCGGGATGCCGTTGACGGTGATCTGCCCCTGTTTGTTGCAGCAGATCACCCGGTCGCCGCCGATCCCGATCACCCGCTTGACCAGGTGTCCCTCACCGCTGCGCGGCAGGATGCCGACGAACTCACCGATCCGGCGCACCGTGCCCGGCTGGGCCTCGGCCTCGTTCAGCCAGTTGGCCGGGTCCTTGAACACGATGATGTCACCGCGGTCGACGTCCCGGTGCAGGTAGCTGATCTTCTCGGCGAGGATCCGGTCGTCCTTCGTCAGCGTGTCGTACATCGACTCGGACGGGACGTAGAACGCCTCCGCGACGAACAACCGCAGGACCACCGTGATGACGAGCGCGAGCACCGTGACGGTGCTCATCTCGACGAGCAGGCTGAGCAGCGGATTCCGCTGCTTCAGCCTGCGGTGCCGCCCCTTGCTGCGACGTGCCCTCGAGACCGGGCGAGGGCGAGCGCGAGTCGCAGTGCTCGGCGCCATAGGTGACCGTCGTCGTTAGGACGTCAGGACGCCGGAACTTCGCGCTTCTCCTTGATCTTGGCTGCCTTGCCGCGCAGCTCGCGCAGGTAGTACAGCTTCGCGCGGCGCACGTCGCCGCGGGTCACGACCTCGATCTTCTCGACGATCGGGGTGTGCACCGGGAAGGTGCGCTCGACGCCGACGCCGAAGCTGACCTTGCGGACCGTGAAGGTCTCCTGCAGGCCGCCACCCTGGCGCCGGATCACCACACCCTTGAACACCTGGACGCGGGAGCGGTTGCCCTCGACGACCTTGACGTGCACGTTGACGGTGTCGCCGGCGCGGAAGGCGGGGATGTCATCGCGCTTGCTGGAGTTGTCCAGCTCGTTCAGGACGTTGGTCATCAGGTGTCTCTTTCTCGCGCGTGCCACAGGTCACCCACGATTCTCGGTGGTGATGAAGTCATCAAAAGGCTGCCGGTCGGTGGTCACCCCCTGTGGCAGGAGCACCGAAGGGCAGCAGCAGACAATCTTGCCACACGCCCCACACCGTGACGAAATCAGGCCGCCCCGGCAGCAGAGGGTGAGAACCCGACGCCCACGACCGGGCTTATTTCCGGCGGCGCCGCTTGGCGAGGTGGACCAGGTCGACCTTCGGCGTCTGCGGCTCCCGCCGGGTCTCGCGGTACCCCGCCTTCTGGTACAGCGCGAGGTTCCGGTCGCTCAGCGCACCGGTGTTCAGCGTGTACGACGTCACCTCGGCGGGCGCGAGTCGCTCGGCGGCCCGGAGGAGGCGGGCGCCGAGACCGCGACCCTGCCAGTCCGGTGCGACCACCAGGCGCTCGATGTGGCCCACCGAACCGTCGACGGTCAACTGGACGGCGCCGACGATCCGAGCACCCGCAACTGCCTTCAGGACGATCGCGCGTTCGACGCGGGCCGCCGTATCGGCGACGTCCGCGGTGAGCGGCGGGATCGTGTAGTCGTCGTACAGCCGGGCCTCGGACAGGAACGCGGCCAACTGCAGCACGTGGATCTCGCCGGCGTCGGCGATTGTTGCGGGGAGCACCCGTACGGCGTCGGCGTCGTCCTTCTCGGCGAGCGCGTCGCCCCAGGCCGCCAGGAGATCCGGCCGGCGTTCCGAAGTACGGCGTACCGACTCCTCGTGGCGCCAGTCGGCGATCAGGCCGTGGTTCCCGGACAGCAGTACCTCGGGTACGTCGTGTCCGCGCCAGCTCGTCGGCTTGGTGTAGACCGGGTACTCCAGCAGGCCGTCGCCAGAGTGCGACTCCTCCGCGAGGGACTCCGGGTTGCCGATCACGCCAGGCAGCAGGCGCGCGACTGCCTCGACCATCACGAGGACAGCGACCTCCCCGCCGTTCAGCACGTAATCGCCGATCGACACCTCGTCGACGCGCATCCGCTCCCCCGCGTACGCCGCGACGCGCGCGTCGATGCCTTCGTAGCGACCGCAGGCGAATGCGAGCCACGGCTCGGCCGCGAGCTCATAAGCGAGGTCCTGGGTGAACGGACGCCCCGCCGGTGTCGGGACGATCAACCGGGGTTGCGCAGGACCGTCGACGGGCGCGATCGCATCGAGGGCCTGGCCCCAGGGCTCCGGCTTCATGACCATGCCCGCGCCGCCGCCGTACGGGGTGTCGTCGACGGACCGGTGCCGGTCGTAGGTCCACTCGCGCAGGTCGTGCAGGTGAATGTCCAGCAGGCCGCTCTTGGCCGCCTTGCCGACCAGCGAGACGTCCAGGGCGGCCAGGTACTCCGGGAAGATCGTGACGACGTCCAGACGCATGTCAGTCGGCGTCCGGCTCGGTCTGGACCACCTCGGCGCCCTCCGGGTCCAGCAGACCGGGGCGGTCGGCGACGACGACGTACTGCTTGTCCAGGTTCAGTTCCGGGACCAGTTCCTCGACGAGCGGCACCAGCACGATGTTGCCCGCCGTACGGCGGATCTCCAGGAGGTCCTGCGACGGCAGGTGCACGACGTCGGTCACCGCTCCGACCTCGGCACCGTCGGTGGTGCGGACCGCGAGACCGATCAGGTCGCGGTCGTAGTACTCGTCCGGGTCCTCCGGGCGCTCGTCGTCCGAGACCTCGGCCTGCACGAACAGATTGCGCAGCTGCTCGGCCGCGGTCCGGTCCGGCGCCTCGGCGAACTTCACCAGCAGCTTCCCGCTGTGCCAGCGGCTCGACTCCACGGTCAGAGTGCGCGCCACCTTGGCCTCCGTCACCACGGTCGCACCGTCCGCGAACCGCCGGTCCGGCTCGTCGGTGCGCACGTCGATACCGACCTCGCCCTTGATCCCGTGTGCGCGGCCGATCCGCCCGACAGTCACCAACACCTGCACTACTCCTTTGTACGAGATGAAGGGCCGCACCCCAGACCGGGTGCGGCCCTTCACAGGACTACTCGAGTCAGCGGCGCGGGCGCCGGTTGAACTCGTCGACGAAGTCGATGCGCAGCGAGGACTCGGAGCTGAGGGCGCCGACGACGGTGCGGATCGCGGTCGCGGTACGGCCGTTGCGGCCGATCACCTTGCCGATGTCGTCGGGGTGGACGTGCACCTCGAGGGTGCGGCCACGCCGCAGGTTCCGGGCCCGGACGCTGACGTCGTCGGGGTTGTCCACGATGCCTCGGACCAGGTGCTCGAGCGCCTCGGTCTCCATCATCGTCAGGCCTCGGTGGTCTCGGCCTTGGCCTCTTCGGCCTTCGGCTCCGCCTTGGCGTCGTCGGCCTTGGGCTCCTCGGCCTTCGCCTCGTCAGCCTTGGGGGCCTCGGCGGCGTCGTCCTTCTTGTCAGCCTTCTTCGCCGTCTTCTTGGCGGTGACGGCCTCGGTCTTCAGCGAGCCGTGGGCCTCGGCCAGCGCCTCGTTGAAGATCTCCTGCTTGTCCCGCTTCGGCTCCTTGACCCGCAGCGGCGCGGGGGCCGGCAGGCCCTTGAACTGCTGCCAGTCGCCGGAGGCCTTGAAGATCGCCTCGACGGCCTCGCTCGGCTGCGCGCCGACGCCCAGCCAGTACTGCGCCCGCTCCGAATCGACGCGGATGAACGAGGGCTCGGTCTTCGGGTTGTAGATCCCGATCTCCTCGATCGCCCGGCCGTCCCGCTTGGTGCGGGCGTCCATCACGACGATGCGGTAGTGCGGGGTGCGCTTCTTGCCGATGCGCTTCAAACGGATCTTGACTGCCACGTTTGTGGGGTCTCCCTCGGAAATACATGTCTGGGTGAGCGCCACGGGTCGTCGTGGGGACAACGGGGTGAACACTCGGATGGGCCGACCGGGCCGTGGAGTTAGAGGGCTGCACAAACCTGGACGGACTCAGCCTGACATTGTGCCAGATTCCCCGTCGCCAACCAATTCCAGCACCCTCCGGCATCTCGCGGCTCGTTGACGGCAACCCTCAGCCTCGAGCAGCTCGTGGTCACGCGGCGAGCTCGGTCGGCGACGCCGCGTGGAACGAACGGGTCAGTGCTTGATGAACTGCGCGAGTCCGGGGAGTTCGGCGGCGTACGTGTCGAGCAGCTTGTGTGCCACCGTGACCGAGTCGATCAGCGGATGCCACGCGAACGCGCGCAGCGCCTCGTCCCGCGAGCCCGACGCGGCGGCCTGGATGGTCGTTCGTTCGACGGCCTTCACCGAGCAGACCAGGCCGGCCTGATGGTCGGTCAGCTGCGACACCGCCACCGGTAGCGCACCGTTGGCGTCCACCGTGCACGGGATCTCCACCACCGCGTCGTCGTCGAGCTGACGCAGTACGCCGCGATTGCGCACGTTGAGGATCAGCGAGGCCCGTTCGTTGTGCGCGATCGCCCGCATCAACGACAGCGCGACCTGCTCGTACCCACCGGCCGCCATGTCGCGCTCGTCCCGCTCCCCCGCGTCGGCGACCTCACGGCTCTCCACCATGTACGTCGACTCACGCTCGGCCCGCGTCTTCTGCCACAACTCCAACGCCTGCCCGGGATGCTCCCCGGTCTCGGCGTAGAAAGCAGACTGCTGCGCCAGCAAGAACGTTCCGCGCGTCTGCTGCACACCCTGTACGGCGGCCAGCGTCTCGCGCGCGAAGTAGTAATAGTGCAAGTACTCGTTCGGAATCGACCCGAGCGACCGCAGCCACTCCGCACCGAACAGCCGGCCCTCTTCGAACGAGGACAGCGCATCAGCCGACTGCAGGAGGTCCGGCAGCCGATCCACTCCACCGGACCGCAACCCACGCAGCCAGCCGAGGTGATTCAGCCCGGCGTAGTCGTAGAACGCGGTCGACGGATCCACTCCGAGCGCCAGCGCGGCCCGACGCCCCAGTCCGGACGGGGAGTCGCAGATACCGATCACCCGGTCGCCCAGGTACGGAATCATCGCCTCGGTCACCATGCCGGCCGGGTTGGTGAAGTTGATGGTCCACGCGTCCGGTGCGACCGCCGCGATGCGCTGGGCGATCTGTACGGCGACCGGAAGCGTCCGCAGTCCATAAGCGATCCCACCGGCGCCGACCGTTTCCTGCCCGAGTACGCCGAGGTCCAGCGCGACCCGCTCGTCGACGGTCCGCCCCTCGAGTCCACCGACCCGGATCGCGGAGAAGATGAAGTCCGCACCGCGCAGCGCCTCGTCGAGATCCGTCGTCTCAGTCACGACGGGAGCGTCGGCGATACCGGCTGCTTGTTGGTGCAGCACGGCAGCGATCGCCGACAGTCGGGTGCGATCGGCGTCGTACAGGACGACGGATGTGATCCGTCCGGCGCCGCGGTCGCCCAGCAAGGCGTGGTACACGAGCGGCACGCGGAAGCCGCCCCCGCCCAGGATCGTCAGTCTCACGCGAGCACCACCTGCACTCCTGCCTCGGTCAGTTGGGCCCTGGTCGCCTCGTCGGCGCCGGGCTCGGTCACCACCATGGAGAGTTCCCCCGGCTCACACACCCGGGCAACCCCGTGCCCCGGGAACTTCGTCCGGTCGGCGAGCAGCACCACCTGGTCGGCGGCCTTGATCATGGCTCGTTTGACCGGCACCTCGATCATCGTGCTGTCCATCACCCGGCCGTCGGGCCGGACACCACTGGTCCCCAGGAACAGCCAGTCGACGTGGATCTGCCGCAGGCTCTCCTCCGTCAGGTATCCGACCAGGGACCGGTAGCTGCGCCGCACGAAACCACCGAGCACGATCAGCTCGACCTGCTCGTCGTTCTGCAACTCCTCCAGTACGGCGAGGTTGCTGGTCACCACCGTCAACGAGCGCCCGTGCAAGTGCTGCGCGACGCGAAGTGCCGTCGTACCGATGTCGAGCAGGACGGACTCGCCGTCGGCCACCAACTCGGCGGCGCGGCGCGCGATCCGGTCCTTCTCCTCGGCATGGACGGCGTTCACGTCGGCGAACGGCTCGTCGCCACCGTCGACGGCCAGCGCACCGCCGTACACCCGGGTCAGGCGGCCCTCGGCGTGCAACTGCTCGAGGTCGCGGCGGATGGTCGCCTCGCTGACGCCGAGCTTCTCGGCCAGCACCTTGACGCCCCCGGCCCCATCGGCCCGGAGCGCGCGAACGATCTGATCCTGACGCTGCTTCGGCAACACACGCAGACCGTATCACGCAAACTCCGTCATTTTCAGTCAAAGTTGTGATCAGGTATTGCGGATCTCGTGCAAGAGTTTCAAGATTCATGCACGAGTTTGATCGACCCTGCAGGAGTGTGCTGACGATGCACGAACTGGACGTCTCGGATGGTGCGGTCTCGGATGTCTTCGATGTCGTCGTGTCCGGTCTGGTCTTCCAGGACCTCGTGCTGGGCCTGCCCACCCCGCCCCGGCCGGGCACCGAGGTCTGGGCCACCGAGTCGCACGAGAGCCCGGGCGGGATCGCGAACTTCGCGATCGCGCTGGCCCGGCTCGGGCTGCGCACCGGGATGGCCGCGGTGTTCGGCGCGGACGACCTCGGCGACCGGGTCTGGCGCCGGCTCGCCGATGACGAGGGCGTCGATCTGTCACTCTCCCGCAGACTCGCCGGCTGGCAGACCCCGCTCACAGTGGCCCTTGCCTATGACAACGACCGGGCACTGGTCACGCGGGGCACCCCTCCCCTGCTGTCGGCCGACGAGCTGATCACCACGCCGCCGGTCGCCCGGGCCGTCGCCGCCCACATCGGTCCCTGGCCGAACGAGTGGCTGGCGAAGGCGAAGGCGGCCGGCAGCGTGGTGTTCGCCGACGTCGGGTGGGACCCGACCGAGGAATGGGACCCGGCGGTGCTCGATCAGCTCGCGCACTGCGACGTGTTCCTGCCGAACGCCGACGAGGCGATGGCCTACACCCGGACCACGTCACCCGGCGCGGCACTCGAAGCACTGGCGACGAAGGTCCCGCTGGTCGTCGTGTCGAACGGCGCCGACGGCGCGGAAGCCCTCGACGCGAGGACCGGCGAGCGCGTCGCCGTACCTGCGTATCCGGTCCCGGCGGCGGACACCACCGGGGCCGGTGATGTGTTCGCCGCCGGCTTCATCGCCGCCACGCTCTGGGAGCTGCCGCTGGAGCAGCGGGTGCGGTTCGCCGCCCTGGCCGCGGCGCTGTCCGTCACCCGGCTCGGCGGCGCGGACGCCGCGCCGCGCTGGGACGACCTCGCGGCCTGGCAGGCCGCGCACCCCGAAGACCACCACCTCCAGGCGCTGATCAGCGCACACTCAGGAAGGTAAGAACCATGGAGCTCTCACGTCGGACGCTGCTCGGGGGCTTCGCGGCCGTGGCCGGAGGTTCGCTCGTCGGCTGCTCGTCCGGGATGAACAACGCCGGGGCACCCGCGAAGAAGAACGTCGCCACCGAACTGACCATGTGGTGCTGGCCGGGCGGCCTCGGCAAGTCGGTGCTCGACGACACGATCGCGCACTTCCCGGACCCGAAGATCAAGTACTCCGAGATCGGCGGCGACTTCAAGCAGAAGCTCGTCACCACGTTCAACGGCGGTACGTCGATCCCGGACATCACCGGGCTGAAGGGCGAGGACATCGCCTCGCTGCTCCCCCAGGCCGAGCGCTTCGTCGACCTGAAGACGATCGGCGCGGACTCGGTCCTCGGCGACTACCTGGACTGGAAGGTCAAGCAGGCCACCACACTGGACGGCAAGGTGATCGGCCTGCCGATCGACGTCGGCCCGACCGCGCTGTACTACCGCGAGGACATCTTCGCGGCGGCCGGTCTGCCGAGCGACCCGGCGAAGGTGGCCGACCAGCTGAAGACCTGGGACGACTTCTTCGCGGCCGGTGTCGAGCTGAAGGGCAAGAACCCGAAGGCGCTGCTCGTCTGGGACGCCACCGACCTCTACGACATGGTGGTCGGACAGGGCACCGAGCGGTACATCAACAAGGACAACAAGTTCGTCGGCGACCAGGACCACATCCGCAAGGCCTGGGACACCTCGGTCAAGGCGATGACGCTGAAGATCGACGGCAAGACGCCGAGCGGCAAGCCGGACTGGAACGCCGGCCTCGACCAGGGCACGGTGCCCGCGCACATCGGTGCGGCGTGGGTCGCGCTGGACATCAAGTCCGCGGTCAAGACCAGCGCGGGCAAGTGGCGGCTGGCGCCGACGCCGGGTGGTGCGGCGAACTTCGGCGGCTCGTTCCTCGCGATCACCAAGAACGCGGCCGACCCGCAGAAGGCGTTCGACGTGATCAAGTACATGCTGAGCCCCGACAACGAGGCCAAGGCGTTCGCCGACGCACAGATCTTCCCGTCCACGCCGGCGGCGTACGACAAGCCGCAGCTCAAGGCGGCGGACAAGTTCTTCGGCGGCCAGGTGCCGATCGACGTCTTCGGCCCGGCCGCGAAGACCATCCCGGTCGCGTACCAGAGCCCGTACGACGACTCGGTCGCCGCACCGTTCCACGACGAGCTCAAGACCGTGCAGTCCGGCGCCAAGACCTCCGACGCCGCGTGGGCCTCAGCCGTCTCCAAGGCCAAGGCCATCGCCAAACGTCAGGGCGTGCAGTGACAGTAGCGGCGACGATGGCGGCTGCCGAACGGGTGGCCCAAGCACCGACCCGGCGGATCTGGTCGTACTGGCGGTTCTACCTGGCGCTGTCGCCGTTCTACGTACTGTTCGCGGTGTTCGGGCTGTACCCGATGCTGTCCACGATCGTGCTGGCGTTCCAGCGCTGGGACGGTCTGAACGCGCGGACGTTCACCGGCCTCGACAACTTCGCGTTCCTGGTCAAGGACCCGACGTTCTGGCAGGCGCTGGAGAACACCGTCGTACTGTTCCTGATGTCGACCGTGCCGACGCTGGTGCTCGCCTTGGTGCTCGCGGTGATGCTGCAGTCCGCGGTCCGGTTCACCAACGTCTACCGGATCGCGTACTTCGTCCCGAACGTCACCTCGCTGGTCGCGATGGCGATCTTCTTCAGCTCGATCTTCAGCACCAACTTCGGCCTGGTGAACGCCGCGCTGCGGTCGCTCGGCATCCCGGAACAGGACTGGCTCGGGCAGCCGTGGGGCATCAAGATCGCGATCTCGACGATGATCGTGTGGCAGTGGGTGGGGTACAACACGCTGATCTATCTGGCCGGTCTGCAGGCGATCCCGAAGGAGCAGTACGAGGCCGCCAAGGTCGACGGGGCCGGTGCGGTGCGGACGTTCTTCTCGATCACGTTGCCGCAGCTGCGTCCCGTCGTACTGTTCACCGTCATCATGTCGACGATCGGTGGGCTGCAGACGTTCACCGAGCCGCAGGTGATGGTCGGCAACAGCGGCGGCACCGGGCAGAGCGGCATGACCGTGGTGTTGTTCTTCTACCGGGCCGCGTTCCTGGACAACGACTACGGGTACGCCGCCGCGATCGCGCTCAGCATCTTCGTACTGGTGCTGTTGTTCACGGCCATCAACTGGCGGATCTTCCGCGGCGGGAGTGAGGACCGATGACCCGGTACCGATTGCGCGGGATCGCCCTGCACGGCGCGCTGATCCTGGCCCTGCTGATCTTCTTGTTCCCGTTCGTGTGGACGATCCTGATGGCGTCGAACACGACCGCGGACATCTACCGGTTCCCGCCCAAGTTCACCTTCGGCGGACACTTCCTCGAGAACGTCCGGCACGTGCTCGACAACGTGGCGTTCTTCCAGTCGATGGCGAACACCGCGACGGTCGCGATCTCGACCACGCTGCTGGTGCTGTTCTTCGATTCGCTGGCCGCGTTCACCTTCGCGAAGTTCCGGTTCCCGGGGCGGAACGCGTTGTTCGTGATCCTGCTCGCGACGATGCTGCTGCCGGCGCAGTTGGCCGCCGTACCGCAGTTCCAGACGATGGCGATCCTCGGCTGGGTCGGTTCGCTGAAGGCGCTGATCATCCCCGGCGCCGCGAACGCGTTCGGGATCTTCTGGATGCGGCAGTACTTCAAGAACTCGATCCACGACGAGCTGGTCGAGGCCGCGACGCTGGACGGCTGCGGCTTCTTCGGTACCTACTGGCACGTGGCGCTGCCGTCGGCCCGTCCGGCGCTGGCGTTCCTCGGCATCTTCACCTTCGTGGGCTCGTGGAACGACTACATGTGGCCGCTGATCGTGCTCACCAACCCGAACCACGTCACGCTGCAGGTCGCACTGTCCACGCTGAACCGTTCGCACGGCGTCGACTACAGCATGGTGATGACCGGCGCGCTGCTGGCGATGATCCCGCTGGTGGTCGTCTTCGCGCTCTTCGCCCGCCAGTTCATCAAGGGCGCGACCGAAGGCGCCGTCCGCGGCTGACGGACCGATGTAAGCTGCCGGAACCCAGAGCAGCAGCTGTACGTCGGAGGGGCACATGGTAGGCAAACGGGGGCGGGTGATCGGCCGGATCGCACCCGGGATCGTCGGCGAGGTGATGCTGCCGATCCGGGGTGCAACCGAGGCCTTCTACGCTTACCCGGCGACCGACGAGGTGATCGAGGTGGGGACGCAGGTAGTCGTGGTCGACTACGACCCACCCCGCACCGTGTACGTCGCTCGCGCCATCTAAATCCGTTCCCTTGGAGGGGAAATGCTCTGGACGTACCTGATCATCGCCGCGGTCGCGGTGGTCGTGCTGCTCATCCTGTTCCGGATGGTCTGGCGGGTGGCGGAGCCGAACGAGGCACTGATCATCTCCGGCCTCGGCGCGCACTCGAGCTCCGAACAGGTCAACGAGACCCTCGGCTTCAAGATCGTCGTCGGCCGCGGGACCGCCGTACTGCCGGGATTCCAGACGGTACGCCGGTTGCCGCTCGACATCCGCGCCACTCCGTTGACCGTGACGTGTGTGTCCAGCCAGGGCATCCCGCTGCACATCAAGGGCGTCACGGCGTACAAGGTCGGTGACGACTACGGCTCGATCGCGAACGCGGCCCGGCGGTTCCTGGAGCAGAGCGACGAGCAGGTGATGGGCACCATCCACGAGCTGTTCGCGGGTCACCTGCGGGCGATCGTCGGTTCCACCACGGTCGAGGAGATGCTGCACGACCGGGAGACGCTGACCACGAACATCCGTGGCTCGCTGGCGGGCGACATGGAGAAGCTCGGCCTGGTCGTCGACTCCTTGCAGATTCAAGAGATCGACGACGAGTCCGGCTACATCAAGAACCTTGGGCGTCCGCAGGCCGCCGCGGTCGAGGCCGCGGCCCGGATCGCGCAGGCCGAGCGGGACCGTGAGGCGACCGAGCGCGAGCAGGCCGCGTCGGCACAGAAGGCGGCGGCGGTCCGGCAGAGCTCGATCGCGCAGGCCGGGTACCAGGCCGAGGTCGACCAGGCGAAGTCGAAGGCGTCGCAGTCCGGCCCGCTGGCCGAGGCGCTGGCCCGCCAGGAGGTCGTTGTCGCCGAGACCGAGACGGCGAAGCTGAACGCGTCGCTGGCCGAAAAGCAGCTGGAGTCGACGGTCCTCAAGCCGGCCGACGCCGAGGCGTACCGGCAGCGCACGCTGGCCACGGCCGCCCGGGACGCGCAGATCGCGGCCGCCGAGGCGAACGCCCGCGAGGTACAGCTGCGGGGTGAGGCGCAGGCGAAGGCGACCGAGCTGACCGGTAAGGCCGAGGCCTCCGCGGTCGAGGCGAAGGCGATGGCCGAGGCCGCCGGTATCAAGGCGCGCGCCGAGGCGCTGGCCGCGAACACCGAGGCGGTCGTCGCGCAGCAGCTCGCCGAGGCCTACCCGCAGATCGTCAGTGCGGCGGCGAGCTCGTTCGAGAAGGTCGGCAACATGGTCGTCCTGAACGGTGCCCAGGGCATCGAGGACACCTTGGTGAAGACGATCACCATGGGCGGCTCCGGCTTCGCCCTGGCCAAGCAACTGATCGACTCGCTGGCCACCAAGAAGGACGACGCCAAGCCTGCGCTGGAGCCAGTGGCGGACGAGTCCGCCTGACGCTTCTGCCTGGGGATCCCCTTCCGATGAAGGGGATCCCCAGGTGCTTTTACGCGGTGTGCAGAGTCAGGTGGTACGCCTGCAAGATCTCGTTGACAGGCTGGAACCAGGTCTCGCCGCCGCTGCTGCAGTTGCCCCAGCCGCCGGACGTGACGCCCTGCGCCTGGTCACCCGTGATGAACGAGCCACCGGAGTCGCCGCCCTCGGCGCAGACGTTGGTTTTGGTCGCGCCATAGAACAGCTGGCCGTTGCCGTAATTCACCGTCTCGTTCTTGGCCAGGATCGTGCCGCAGTGCCAGTGGGACGTCGAGCCGCTGCGGCACACCGATGCACCGATCGGTGCCTCTGACGACCCGCGGACCAACTGGTCACTCACCTGTCCCCAGCCGAGCACGACCGGCACGGTCCACCAGCCATAGCCGGTGGCGACCCAGGCGTAGTCGTTGCCGGGGAACGACCAGCCCTGGAACGAGCCCTGGTCCGAACCGTCCCACCCTCGGACAACGCCGCTGCGTCCACAGTGGCCGGCGGTGACGTAACCGCCGTACACCGAGAAGCCGATCGAGCAGCGGATGTTGCTGACGTAGTACGGGTCACCGCCGACCGTGCCGGCCGCGAAGGTCCGCGGTGCCTGCGCAGCCACCTCACGAACCGTGACCTTGCCGAGCTTCGCGATGAACGTGTCGACGGCCTGGGATCGCTTGCCTGCTTGGACGTTGACGACCACGGTGCCCGTCTTGGGGTCCGCTGCCCAGCCGCTGACCGCCGCCGGTACGGACTTGCCGGCCAGCTTGTCGACCGCCGCCTTCCGCTGATCCAGCGCCTTCGACGTCGCAGGTACGCCGGTCACCTGCGCGCCCGTCGCTCGGACAGCGGCCGCGCGGGTCTGCCCGACCAGGCCGACTACGAGCTTCTGCGTGCTCGCGTCGTACCAGGCTCCGCCGAACGTGGCGCCGGCCGCCTTCTGGGCCGCGGGCAGCAGCTTGGCGGCCGACGTCTCGGCCCGTAGCCGGTTCTGCATCTGCTGTTGGGTCAGTCCGAAGTCGCGTTGCATCGCGGTGGATTGGCCCGCGACGGCCAGCGGCTCGGCCGCTGCCAACGCCTGTGTGGGCACGGTCAGGACACCCGCCGCCAGTACGGCGGCCAGTAGGACCTTCATCTGAACTCTCCTCACCTAGGGGCGGTTCGGTGCATGAGAGCGCTCTCGTGATTGAGAGTGGCGTACCGGAAACAGTCCGTCAAGGGGCGATGACCGCCGCTGTCAGCGGGCGAGCGCCTGCAGGGTCGGCTGTTCGCGTTGGACGACCACGGCGCGCGCCTTGGCCAGGGCGGTCCGGATGGCGTCCGGTTCGGACGACATGGTCCAGTTCGACCACAGCATGACCAGCAGCCGGTTCCCGACGGGCACGGCGTAGGAGTCCATCGACGCCCCGCCGCCCTTGGACGAGATCGCCATCGAGCCGGCCGGGAGCTTCGCGCTCGACGGCACCGGCCGCACACCGATGCGGTCCGGGCAGGTCGTGCTCGAGGTCCGCAGATCCTTCAACGCAGCCTGTACGCCGCCTTGCTGGTAGACGATCCGCTCCTCGGACACGATCTCCGACGGACCTGCGCTCCACACCAGCTGGCGCCGCGCCATCCGCAGCTTCTCACTGGGCAGCCCGGCGGCGCCCGTCCCGCACAGGCCGGCAACGGTCGGCGAATCCAGGCGAGTGATTGGCGCACCCAACGGCCGCATCCCCGGAACGTCCTGGGCACCCAGGCCACCGGTAGCAAGCGCCGCAGCAGCTCGCGCGGCAGTCAACGGCTGCGGCGACGGCGCCGGTGTGCTGACAACCACCGGCGACGGGCTCGCAGCGTCCTGCTTCGATCCACCGCAGGCAGAGACGACGGCCACACTCGCCAGGACCAGCGCGACAACAACCCCGTGGCGACGACCAACCCCGATGCCCGCATCCCGCATCTTCACGAATTCCATCCGCTCTGAACGTCGTAGTGCCGACCTGATCAGGTGGCGCCGTGAAGATAGCCGACCGCCGGGTTCAAGAGCAGCGGGTCACAACCCCAGGTAGGCGAGAACCGCCAGGACGCGGCGGTGGCCGGAGTCTGTGGGCGGGAGGTCGAGCTTCAGGAAGACGTTGCCGACGTGCTTGTGGACAGCGCCGTCGGAGATGAACAGCTTCTCCCCGATCGCCGTGTTACCGAGGCCTTCGGCCATCAAAACGAGTACTTCGCGTTCGCGGGGAGTCAGGCGGTCGAGCGGGCTACTGCGCTTGACCATCAGCTGGCTGACGACCTCTGGGTCCAGTACGGTCCCGCCGGCGGCAACTCGGCGTACCGCTTCCAGGAACTCGTCGACGCGGGAGACCCGGTCCTTCAGGAGGTAGCCGACGCCTTCGCTTCCGGCAGCGAGCAGTTCGGCGGCGTACACCTCCTCGACGTACTGCGAGAACACGAGCACCGGCAGACCCGGGCGGACCCGCCGCGCCTCGATCGCGGCGCGCAGGCCCTCGTCGGTGAAGGTGGGCGGCAGCCGTACGTCGACCACCGCGATCTGCACCTCGTGCTCGGCGATCGCCTTCGAGAACTCGTCCGCGTCGGTGGCGACCGCGGCGACCTCGAAGCCGGAGTTGTTCAGCAGCAGGCTCAGACCTTCGGCGAGGATCGGATTGTCCTCGAGGATGATCACCCGCACGGAAGGATCACCTCGACGGTGGTCGGCCCACCGATCGGGCTATGCAACTCCATCTGACCGTCGATCGCCTGCACACGATGGAGCATGCCATGCAGTCCGCTCCCCCGGCCCAGCAGGTCGGACTGCTCACTGACGCGCGCTCCGCCGATTCCGTCGTCCGTGATCGCGAGGTAGAGCTCGGAACCCCTCCGCTCGAGCTGTACGTCGACATGACCGGCCGCACTGTGTTTGGTGACGTTGGTGAGGGACTCTGCGACCACGAAGTACGCGGCGGCCTCTACTGCGGCCGGGACGTTGCCCGGCTCACCGATCCGCAGCTGCACGGGCAGTGGGCACCGGGCGGCCAGTGCGGACACCGCTCCGACCAGACCGCGGTCCGCGAGGATCGGCGGGTACATGGTGCGCAGTACGCCACGCAGCTCGGTCATGGCCTGCTCTGCGCCGTCACGGGCGTCGTCGAGCAGCTTGGCGGCCTTCTCCGGGTCCTGCGCCATCGTCTGCTTGGCAATACCGATCCGCATCGCCAGCGACACCAGCTGGGCCTGCGTCCCGTCGTGCAGGTCCCGCTCGATGCGGCGCAATTCCGCGCCATGAGAGTCGACTGCACCTGCACGGCTCTTGGTGAGCTCCTCAACGCGCTGCTCCAGCCGGACAGTCTCCAGCTGGTCCTGACTCGGCTCAAGCAGGTGGAGCACCGCTTTGGCGTGACCACGAGCCAGTGCGGGCGCCACCCGGCCCAGGAACCACAGACTGGCGCCAACCTGCAGCGGGCCGAGGGTGAGCGCCTCCAGCCAGCTGTCGACGTCAAGACCCATCAGGCTGAAGTTGCCAGGGGCAAGCCACCACAGCAACATGCCGACGATAGCCGCCGGTGCACCGACCACTGCGATGACCGCGACGACCAGCTCCGGGATCATCACCACCGGCATCAGCAGACACCGCAGGCTGCGCTTGAACGACTTGTCCCGGGTCAGCGTGACCACGTCCCCGGGCAGCCGCGGCAGTGCCGGCGGCAGCAGTTCGGCCGCCGGCCTGCCGAGGTACCTCGCCGCTTTGCTGCGCTCGCTGTTTGCCAGCCGCACCAGACCGGCGGTGGCACCCGGGATGACCCAGCCCAACAGCAGGCTGATCGGAATCGCGGCCAGCAACGTGATCGACTTCAGGTACCGGATCACCAGGTACCCCACGGCCGGGCCACCCCGGGACAGGATCTTCGTCAACATGCCCACTATCCTGCGGCACCCGCTACGCCGCGGTCGGTACAGCAGGCTCTACCTTTCGTTCTCTAGCAGTCAGGAACGCCCGGCAGCTTCGCGTTCGGGTCGTCGATGTAGATGTTGGTCATGTAGCCCTTCTGGTCCCGGAGCTTGGCCCACCAGTTGTTGGTGTAGCCACCGGCGGTCACCGTCTCGCCCTGGACCTGGCACTCGACGAACACCCGGGTCGGACCGGCCAGCGTGGTCACGACCGACGCGGACGTCTTCGGCGCCGAGCGGACGTTGACGCCGTTGCCCCAGGTGGTGAAGTTGTACTCCGGCGGGTTCGGGTCACCGCCGTTCACCAGCTGCATGTAGTAGTTCCAGTCCCAGTTCGGGCCCGGGTCGGTGTGGTCGTTGTTCGGCATCTCGCTGTGGCCCTTGATGTGCGCCCGGTCCTTCGGGATGCCCCGGCGATCAGCGATGTTGCGGGTGAGGGCGGCCGACGAGCGGTACATCGCGTCGGTGAACCACGAGGGCTGGTCGACGTACCCCTCGTGCTCGATGCCGATCGTGTACGGGTTCTCGGTGCGGACGTGCCAGGCGGTGTCCTTCTCGGCCACCATCTGCGTGACCTCACCGTCGCTGGAGCGGATGACGTAGTGCGCGCTCACCTGGGCCGACGCGTTCTTGAACCAGCTGATCGTGCCGGCGTAGGAGCCCTGCGTGACGTGGATGACGATCGTGGTGATCGCCGCGGTCCGGCCGGCGCGGTAGTTGCTGGTGCTGGCCGGGTTCCAGATCGCGTCCGGGTAGTCGACGGCCTGGGTCTTGCTGCGGGTGCCGAGCGGCGCGACCTTCGCGTAGGCGCCGCGGTCCGGCGTGACCTGCTGCGGGTCGGTCGAGACACCGGCGGTGCGGACACCGAGGCCGATCACCTTGTACACCTCGTCGGTGTAGAGCCGGGCGGTCGCGGCGTCGGCGGAGTGCGAGTACTTCGCGATCACGGAGTACCACTTGCCGAGGTCGGAGCGATCCTTCAGACCCGCCTGATCGGCGTACGAGTCGAGGACTGCGGCGGCGCCGAGGACGTTCGACGTGTCGTCCTTGGACAGCTTCGCGACCGGCAGGCCGGTCAGTTTGCTTGCCTCCGACATCGTTGTGTTGACGTTGTTGCTGGCCAGATGCATGACGCCGTACCCGTTCGCCTGACTCGGCGCGCCGTGGTGGCCGTCGAGGTGGGTCTCGGCGAACCCGACGCTGACGAGGACCTCCCGCGGTACGTCGTACTTCGCGGCGGCCGAGGTGAACGCGGACGAGAGGTCCGGTTGACCGGCGGGTTCTCGTGGTTCGGCGGCGTTGCTCGGGAGGGCTGTCAGGGCGAGTGCTCCGGCAGCCAGCAGGATCGTGGAAATATGGGCAGTCTTCCCCATGGGCGGAATTTCCTTCCCTCTTCGGTCCGCCGAGGGGCGTCGGCGGTCCCGGGAGCCACGCTAAGGGAAGATCTTCCGTTCCGGCCAGGGTTTGGGTGAAATCCTTCCGGTCACCGATGGAACAGCACGCGACCACGCAGCGCGATCAGTCGCGGGTGGGTGAGGACCGCCGGGTTGGCGCGCGGGTCCTCGTCGTACACGACCAGGTCGGCCGGATCGCCGGGCCGCAGCTCGCTCGGCGCCCCGAGCCACGCGCGCGCCGCCCACGACCCCGCGGCCAGCGCCTGCTCCCCCGACATCCCGATCTCGGTCAGCGCCTGGATCTCCTGCGCGACCAGTCCGTGCCCGAGCACCCCACCCGCGTCGGTCCCGGCATACACGGGTACACCGGCCTCGAAGGCGTCCCGCAAGCGGTCCAGGCGGCGGTCGTACAGGTCGCGCATGTGCGCCGAGTACTGCGGGAACTTGGCCGCGGCCTGGTCGGCGTACTGCGGGAAGTTCTCCAACTGGATCAGCGTCGGTACGACGGCGACGCCGCGCTCGGCCATGTGCTGCAGGAGATCGGGCTCGAGGCCGGTGCCATGCTCGATGCAGTCGATACCCGCGGCGAGGAGATCCGGGAGGGCGTGCTCGCCGAAGACGTGGGCCGTCACGCGGGCGCCGAGCCCGTGGGCTCGGGCGATCGCGGCGTTCAGCGCCTCGGCCGGCCAGCACGGTGTGAGGTCGCCGGCGTCGCGGTCGATCCAGTCGCCGACGAGCTTGACCCATCCGTCACCACGGCGGGCCTCCTGTTCGACGTACCCGACGAGCTCTTCCGGCTCGATCTCCCAGCCGTAGTTGCGGATGTAGCGCTTCGATCGGGCGATGTGCCGACCGGCCCGGATGATCTTCGGCAGGTCCTCACGGTCGTCGATCCAGCGGGTGTCCGCGGCCGACCCGGCGTCGCGGACCAGCAGCGCACCGGCCTCCCGGTCGACGATCGCCTGCTGCTCCTGCGTCTCGCGGTCGACCGCACCGTGCTGGTCGAGGCCGATGTGGCAATGCGCATCGACCAGGCCCGGAACGATCCAGCCGCCGGTGTGCACGGTCGTCACATCAGCAGCGGTGGGCCGGTCGACGACCAGCCCACCGCTGAGGTGGATCTCCTGTTGCTCACCGGCCGGCAACACCGTGCCGACGAGCTTGAGTACGCCGGATTCGGTCATGCTGCCGACCGTATCCGGCGCAGTGTCACTCGTGCGAGGTCATCCGTGCGAGCCGCCGCCTGGCGTGCAGGTCGGGGTCGTCGTCTCGTTGCCGGCGCACGGCGAACCCGAGGGCGTGCTCGTCGGGGTGTCCGTGGGCGTGTCGGTCGGGGTCGGCGTGGGGGTCGGCGTCGAAGGCGTCTTGGTCGGAGTCTTCGTCGGCGTCTTGGTCGGGGTCTTGGTGGGTGTCTTCGTCGGGGTCGACGTCGGGTGGTGCGTCGGCGAGTCCGTGGGCGTGTCCGTCGGCGTCGGCAGCGTCGGCTTGTGCCACTGCGTCTCCGACGGCGTGGACGGATCCACCGTCGTCGGGAGTGGGGTGGTCGGGCTCGGCGTCGAGGTCGGCGTCTTCGTGTCGTCCGGGATGTCCGGGACCTGGCGCGGGTCCACCCGGCGGTCGGCGTTGCCGGTCGTGGACGCGGTCGTGATGCTGCCCTTCGCGTTCGGCACCAGCACCGCGTTCTTGCTGTAGACCCGCATCCACTTCAGGACGGTGGCGACGAAGTCCTTCGAGTGCTGGTAGCGGAGCAGCGCCGAGACCAGGTCGCGCGGGCGCTTCAGGTCGTCACCCCGGGAGCAGAGCACGACGGCGACCGTCGTGACCGCGTCGTACACGTTGTTCGGGTTGCGGTAGCCGTCGCCGTTGCCGTCGGACCCGAACTCCGTCCAGACCTGCGGGATGATCTGCATCGGGCCGACCGCCCGGTCCCAGGTCGGGTCGGTGTCGAACTTGCCCTTGTCGGAGTCGGTGATCCGGCCGTTGCCGTGCCGGCCGTTCAGCTGCGGGCCGAGGATCCGGCCGCGGGTGGTGCCGGCGACGTCGACCCGGCCGTCGCTGGCGTGGTCGGACTCGACCTTGCCGATCCCGGCCAGCAGCGGCCAGGTCAGCCCACAATTCGGCCGCACGACCGCGAGGTTCGCGGTGGCGCGGCGGTAGGCGGGGAACACCCCGCGGGGAATGCCGTTCACAGCTCCCGGCCGCCCTGGACGGACGACCGATCGCCCGTCGGTGGCCCCCTGCACGGGGACGTCGGCGCGGGCGGGTTTGTCGGATCCGAGCCGGCCGTCCACTCCGGGACGCTGCGGCACGATCATCGTCAACTCGTCGAACTCACCACTGTTCAGCCCGGCCCCAGGCGAAGGGGCGACCGGGCTGCCTGCCGCGAGCTGACCGGAGGCACCGGTTCCGCCTGCGGCGACGGTGACGACGGCCCCGACCAGGAGCGGGGCTGTACACAATGAAGCGATGATGATTTTGACCCGACGGTTACCACTACGGGTTAGGCGCATAGCCCCTTCAACGATCCATGCGCCGGAAAGTTACATCAAGACGACGCAAAGTTACGGGCACCAGAAACACCTCGGACAACCGGCACCGGGGTAACGATCGTCGCTACCTCACCCTACCGACCGTCCACAGCCGAACGCGAATCCGTACCACTCGAAGACGCTGCGGACCGCTCGGGGCCGTTGAGGAGCGCACGGGGCTGAGGGCTGCCCTCCAGGACCGCCCGGGATTGCGCGGGCTGCTCGCGGTTTGCCGGGCGCTCAGCCGGCCGGCTGTGAGGCGGCGGGGCTGGTGGCCGCAGGGTCGGCCGGGTTCGCCTCCGGGGCGGTCGAGTCGCACGGGCTCGGCGTCGGGCTCGGCGTCTCGCCCGGCTTCGGAGTCGGCGTCGGCGTCGGGGTCTCGCCCGGCTTAGGCGTCGGGGTCGGCGTGCACGTCGGGTCGGTCGTCGTCGGATCCGTCGGCGTCGTGGGCGGTGTCGTCGGCGGCGTGCTCGGAGGTGTCGTGGTGGGCGGCTTCGACGTCCCGGTCCCCCCCGTCGGACGCGGCACCGTCGGCTTGGACGGGGTCGCGGAGGCAGAACTCGTCGGCGTCCCCGGCTTCGTCGATCCGGAGGTGGTTCCGCTCGTCGGCCGCGGGGTCGTCGTGGCGGTCGTTCGCGGCGGCGGCGTCGTGGGAACCGTTGTAGGCACCGACGTGGGTGCTGTGGTCGGGACCGTGGTCGGCGCGGTCGTCGCCGGCGTGGTGGTCGTGGTCCGCGTCTCGTCCCGGCCGTTGTCGGCATTACCGCTGTCGTCCGGGATGTCGATCTGGCCGGGCTTGTCCGGGATGCTCACGGTTTCCTTGCTGTACGTCTGCATCCACCGCAGGACCGTCGAGACGTAGTCCATCGAGTGGTTGTAGCGCAGCACCGCCTGCACGAGCCCCTGCGGGTCGGACAGGTTCGCGCCGCCGGAGCAGAGATAGTCCCCTGCGGCCCGCGCCGCGTCGAACACGTTGTGCGGGTCCTTGACGCCGTCACCGTTCCCGTCGGCGCCGAACGTCTTCCAGGTACCGGGCACGAACTGCATCGGCCCGACGGCACGGTCCCAGGTCGTGCTGCCGTCGTACACGCCCTGGTCGGTGTCGGCGATCGCCGCCATCCCGGGGCTGCCGTCGAGGACCGGGCCGAGGATCTTGCCGCGGGTGTTCCCGTTCGCGTCCACCTTGCCGCCGCTGGCGTGGTCGGACTCGACCTTCCCGATCCCGGCGAGCAGCGGCCAGGTCAGGTGACAGGCCGGCATCGAGAGCGCGAGATCCCGAGCAGCCTTCTGGTACGCCGCCAGCACGGTCCCCGGGATCCCCGAGGTGTCCCCGAGCGGGCCGGGGATCGGCTGCACGGTGCCGTCCGTCGTCCCGGTGATCGGGACCTGGACCGTGGACTTCTCCTGCGTCGGCAGGCTGCCGTCGACACCCGGCTGGGGCGGCACGTTGTTGGCCAGGTCGTCGAAGACCGCGTCCTGGCGTGGTGCGGCGAGCGCGTGCGCGTCGACGACGAACGTGTTCGAGGTGACGCCACCGACCACGAACACGGCGACCATCGCGGTGGGCGGTGCCAAGCAGACCCAGGTAGCGGTCAACTTCCCCCGCCACGTGTCCAGGTTCTTGAACTGCTGCCTCATCCGAACCGTCCTCGACGCATTCCGCAGATGGTGTGTCACTCGGGCGTAGGGACGATCTTAACCGCCGGAAGATCAGCCACAACCGGCGCCGGTGTGCCGTGACCGAGTACCGAACAGTCCTGTTCAGGCACTCGTCCCCGGTGTTCACTGCCCCACACCTCACCACCGTAAGCACACGAACCACGGGGTACGCCAGGCCGAACGGTCGACGAATCGTCATCCGTCCGGTTGTGGGACCGTTCTTTCGTGCCCTTTCGGGAACGGCTCAGTTGCCGCCGAGCATCTTCTTCAGGTCGTCCGGCAGCTCGAAGTCGCCGTCGCCCTGGGCGCCGCCGAACGCGGCCGGCAGCTGGCCCGGCTGCGGCTCCGCGGGCTGCTGGTTGCCCTGGTTAGCCCGCTTGGCGGGGTTGCCGGAGCCGCGCTTCTTGCCCTTCTTCTGCTGCTGCTTGGCCTTCCGGCCGCCGCCGCCCATCCCGGGCATTCCCGGCATTCCGGGCATCCCCGGGATGCCCTTGCCGGACGCCATCGCGGCCATCATCTTGCGGGCCTCGAAGAACCGCTCGACCAGGCCGCTGACGGTCGAGACCTCGGTCCCCGAACCCTTCGCGATCCGGGCCCGGCGGGAGCCGTTGATGATGTTCGGGTCGTTCCGCTCGGCCGGGGTCATCGAGTGGATGACCGCCTCGATCCGGTCGATCTCGCGCTCGTCGAAGTTCTCCAGCTGGTCCTTGAACTGGTTCGCGCCGGGCAGCATGCCGAAGATCTTGGTCAGCGGGCCCATCTTCCGGACCGACTGCATCTGGGCGAGGAAGTCGTCCAGGGTGAAGTCCTTGCCGCCCTTCTTCTGCAGCTTGGCCGCGGTCTTGGCGGCCTCCTCCGCGTCGAAGGTGCGCTCGGCCTGCTCGATCAGGCTCATCACGTCGCCCATACCGAGGATGCGGGAAGCCATCCGGTCGGGGTGGAAGACGTCGAAGTCCTCGAGCTTCTCGCCGTTGCTGGCGAACATCACCTGGCGGCCGGTGACCTGCGCGATCGACAGCGCGGCACCACCGCGGGCGTCACCGTCGAGCTTGGACAGCACGACGCCGTCGAAGCCGACGCCGTCCAGGAAGGCCTGGGCCGTGGTGACCGCGTCCTGACCGATCATCGCGTCGACGACGAACAGGATCTCGTCGGGGCTGACGGCGTCGCGGATGTCCGCGGCCTGCTTCATCAGCTCCTCGTCGACACCCAGCCGACCGGCCGTGTCGACGATGACCACGCTCTGCTGCTTGGTCCGCGCCTCGTTCATCGCCTGCCGGGCGACCTCGACCGGGTCGCCGACACCGTTGCCCGGCTCGGGCGCGAACACCGGTACGCCGGCGCGCTCACCGACCACCTGCAGCTGGGTCACCGCGTTCGGCCGCTGGAGGTCGGCGGCGACCAGCATCGGGGTCTGGTGCTTGGTCTCCTTCAGCCACTTGGCGAGCTTGCCGGCCAGGGTGGTCTTACCGGCACCCTGCAGACCGGCGAGCATGATCACCGTCGGCGGCCGCTTCGCCATCCGCAGCTCGCGGGTCTCGCCACCGAGGATGTTGACCAGTTCCTCGTTGACGATCTTGATGACCTGCTGCGCCGGGTTCAGCCCACCGCGCACGTCGGCGCCGGCGGCCCGCTCCTTGATCGCCGCGATGAACTCCCGCACCACGGGCAGCGCGACATCGGCCTCCAGCAACGCGATCCGGATCTCCCGGGTGGTCGCGTCGATGTCGGCGTCGGTCAGCTTGCCCTTGCCCCGCAGGTTCTTGAACGCGGTGGAGAGCCGATCGGAAAGCGTGTCGAACACGAGAAACAGTCCGTTTCCTCGAAGCGATGAACTCCCCGAGTCTACCGGCCCCCCAACCAGTCCTTCGACGGGTTCTGCGGCGGGCACTGTGCCGGTCTCGGCGGCGGTCTCTGCGGCGGGTTCCGCGGTGGGTTCCGCGGCGAGCACCTGTGGATAACTGCCGCGGCGCGGGCCGGGATCCCGCTAGCTTGGACTGACCCTCTCGACCAGGCTGCCAAGGAGACCCTCCCGATGCCCCTCGACATCCCCGCCTTCAACGTGGCGTTCAACCGGGCGTACGACCGGGTGCACCGCAGCGCCGAGCCGGCGGACCTGGCGGCCGAGCAGCAGAAACTGCGCGGTCTGATCCCGGACGACGCCTCGGAACACGACCGCACCTGGACCACCCAACTCGTCGACGACCTCGCCGTCCCCCCGCCCGCCCCACCGAAGCGCAGCGAGCTGTATCGCGAGGCCGAGCGGATCCATAGCAGCGTGTACCCGCCGAAGGGCACCAGCGAAGAACAGATCGCGATCCTCGAGGACGCGCGCCGCCGAATCTGGGAGATCGCCGACCGCGCGGACGAGAAAGAGCAATATCCGATCCGCGCCCTGACCAAGGATCTCGAGTCCTTGGAGAACTGGCTCCGGGACCCACCGTTCCCACTGACCGACACGCCGTTCCCCGCCTCCGATGGCTGAGTCCGGCGAGCGGGTTCCTGAGAACTCACCGGCGTACCGCGAGTTCGCTCGGCTGTACGACCTGGCGCGAGAGCTCCGACCGACCAGCGTCGACCGATGGAACCGCGAGCTGTACGCAACGAGCGGCCACGGCGGCTTCGACCACCAGACCGGCGCGATCGGTGTCCACGAGCCGATCCTTCGCCAAGGCCTGACAAAGGAGACGACGGCCGAGCCCGAATGGCAGGCGCGCGCCCTGGAAGAGGTTCTCGACCGGGCCACGCACGCGGGTATGACGGTGCGTGCGCCGGGCGAGCCCAATGCCGTCGAGACGACGCAGTCGCAGGGGCTGAACGAGGGTGTCGCGGAGGTCCGGGCCGCGACGGACTTCCATGCCTTCAACAGGATGTCCGGGTACCCGCCCGTGGCGTTCGACAACACGCTTCAGACCGGTGCGTACGCGGCGACCAACGACCTGATTCAGCAGGTCTCGGGCCCGTCCGTGGACAGGCAGCAGTTGGTGGGGCGGCTTCATCAGGGGCCGGCGATGATGCACTTCGATCAGTTGGCAGAGGCCGTCGTACAGAATCGGCTGCAGGAGATCGCGCCACCCGAGGGCGCCGATCGGCAGGCCGTACGGCGTGAGCTGGTGAGCACGATGCTGCATCCGCAGTGGGACTCGCTCGCGGGGCGGTCGCCTGATGCCGGGCGGGAGGTGGCCGGCGAGATCGGACAGGCACTCAACGCGAAGGTGGACGAGATCCGCCGCCGGGGCCCGCACCCGGGTCGCGACGCCGAAGCTGACGGCGCACCGCGTGAGAACGAGACGCGCGAGATTCCTGGAGACGCGCGTGAGGGTGAGGCGGGCGGTGGCGGGCCGACGCTGGACGCGGCAGCACCACAGAGGGCCGGGCAGGACGTGGATGCGGCGAGGTTCCTGAGTGGTTCGGCGCCGGCGGCCGGCGCTACAGCGCGAACCCCGTCGCTGGGTGACGGTTCGCGGGGGGGGCCGCGCGCAGACCCCCCCCCCCCCCAAAACCCCCCACACCCCCCAACAACCCCCCCCCCCCCCCCCCCCCCCCCCCCCCGCCCCCGCGGGGGGGGCCCCCCAGTTTGTGAGACTGTGT